>NZ_JBICUN010000022.1:0-116109 GCF_043198195.1 Micromonospora sp. NPDC048868 | reverse complement strand
CTTCTTGTCTGCCATGACGTGGTCCTTCCTGGACAGGATCGACGTCCTGTCCAACGGACCACACCCAGGTCAAACACGGAAATCTACGCAGTCCCCCGGCCGGTTCCCGCCGGCCGGTGTCACCGCACCCCGCGCGACCTCAGTCGTCGGCGCGGGCGGGCCCGGGGGCGGTGCGCCGCCGCCGGGCGGCCAGCAGCGCCAGCCCGCCGGCGGCCTGGATCACCGTGAGCACCACCAGGGCGGTACGGAAGCCGGCCAGCCCGCCCCCGGCGACGGTCCAGCACAGCGCGGCGACCGCCGGCGCGAGCGTCGTCGCGATCATCCGGACGGTGCCGCCGACGCCGCCGGCGGCACCGGTCGAGCCGGTCGGCGCCGTCGCCATGACCGCCGCGATGACCGGGGTGTTGAACAGGCCGAATCCGACGCCGATCAGCGCGACCTGCCAGCCGAGGTGCAGCAGCCCGGCGTCGGCGGAGAGGGTGACCGGCAGCAGCGTGGCCCCGGCGGTCAGCCCGGCGCCCGTCGCCGCCGTCGGCAGCGCGCCGACCCGGTCGGCGAGCCAGCCGGCGACGGGCGAGGTGACCGTCATGGCGCCGATCTGGACCAGCAGCAGCATCCCGGCCACCTCGGGGCCCTCGTGCAGCACGTCGGCGACGAAGTACGGCAGCAGGAAGACAGTCACCGCGACGTTGAAGCACACCAGGAACAGCCCGAGGGTGGTGAACCCGAAACGGCGGGCGCGGACCAGCGCGACGACCGGCCGTGAGGCGGGCAACCGCGCCCAGGTCAGGCCGAGCCCCACGGACAGCGCGCCGAGCCCGGCGGCCAGCACCGGCCGGGCCGCGATCTCGTCGACGGCGACGAGCACCGCGGCGACCGTGCCGCCCAGCAGCACCGCCTCGCGCAGCAGTGGCAGCCCCGGGGCGGGCAGCCCCCGGCCGTCGCGGGGCAACGCCCGCAGGCCCAGCAGGAGCGCGACCGCGACGAGGGGCAGCTTCAGCAGGAACACCGCGCGCCAATCGACGGCGCCGGCGACCAGCCCGCCGAACGAGGTGCCGGCCATCCCGCCGACGGTCATGATCGTCACCACCGCGCCGATCGCGCGGGCCCGCTGGTCCGCCCGCACGGTCGCGGCGATCACCGGCAGGTAGACCGCCAGGGTGAGCCCGCCCGCGACGCCCTGGAGCAGCCGTACGGCCAGCAGCACCCACAGCGCCGGGGCGAGGGCGGCGAGCACGCTGGTGACCCCGACACCGGTCATGGACACGGCGAGGATCAGCCGGGGATCCGCCCGGTCGGCCCAGCGGCCGGCCGGGATGGCGATAGCGGCCATCGGCAGCGCGTACGCGAGCAGCACCCAGGTCGTGGCGGCCGGGTCGACGCCCAGGTCGGCGCCGATCGAGGGCAGTACGACGCCGGCCATGCTCATCTCGGAGGTCGCCACGAGCATGGCGAGGGCGACCGCCACGACCGGGGCCCAGCGGGTGCGGACGGCCGGAGCCGACGACTGCGGTGCGGGTGCGGTGGTCATGGGCACCGACGGTAGGGACGCGATCCCTCGTCGGGCATCTGTCGAACGACCGTACCGGCCACCGGCGCGGGGCCGGGCCGGTCGACCGGTCAGTTGACAGATGGCGGGGCCCCGCCGGCTGCCTAGCGTGGTCGGCACACCCACCCCGAACGCACTGGGAGAGCACCATGACCATGCAGAAGCTGCGGCTCGCCGTCATCGTCGGCAGCACCCGCGAGGGCCGGTTCGGTCCGGTCGTGGCCGACTGGTTCGTCGACCGGGCGCGTCGGCACGACGGCTTCGAGATCGACGTGGTCGACCTGGCCGAGGTCGACCTGCCGCCGACGCTCACCGCGTTCGGCGCCCCGCAGCCGGCGGCGGTGGACGCGCTCGCGCCACGGCTGGCCGCCGCCGACGCCTTCGTGGTGGTGACACCCGAGTACAACCACAGCTACCCGGCCTCGATCAAGACCGCGATCGACTGGTACCGCGACGAGTGGCGCGCCAAGCCGGTCGGTTTCGTCTCCTACGGCGGGGTCTCCGGCGGGCTGCGCGCGGTGGAGCACCTGCGCCCGGTGTTCGCCGAGGTGCACGCGACGACGGTGCGGGACACCGTCAGCTTCCACGGCTGCTGGGACAGGTTCGACGAGGCGGGGGCGCCGGTGGAACCGCAGGGCTGCGACAACGCCGCCAAGACCGTCCTGGACCAGCTCGGCTGGTGGGGGCGGGCACTGCGGGAGGCCCGCCAGCGCGTCCCGTACGCGGCCTGAGGTCCGCGCCGGCTCGCGCTGCCGAACAGCGCGCGGTACGTGTCGACGGGCCCGGTGCCCGCGTAGCCTTGACCCCCGTGCTGCACGGCCGAAGCGAGGAGACCGCCCGGATCGACGCCCTGCTCCGGCAGGCGCGGGCCGGACGCAGTGGTGTGCTCGTCCTGCGGGGTGAGGCCGGCATCGGCAAGTCGGCGCTGCTCGGCGACGCCGCTGCCCGCGCCGACGACATGCGGGTGCTGCGCACCGACGGCATCGAGTCGGAGGCGGGCTTCCCGTTCGCCGGGCTGCACCTGCTCCTGGGCCGCGAGATCGACCGGATCGACGCCCTGCCCGCCCCGCAGGTCCGGGCGTTGCGGGTGGCGCTCGGTCAGGAGGCCGGCGGCGACGTCGACCGCTACCTGGTCGGGCTGGCCGTGCTGACCCTGCTGGCCGAGCTGGCCGAGGAACGCCCGCTGCTCTGCCTGGTCGACGACGCGCACTGGCTCGACCCGGCCTCGGCGCAGGCGCTGCTCTTCGCCGTCCGACGGCTCGACGCCGAGCCGGTCGCGGTGATCGTCGCGGTCCGCACCGACGAGGTGTCCCCGTTCGACCCGGCCGGTCTGCCGGAGCTGCCGGTCGGGCCGTTGGGCGAGTCGGCCGCCGCCGAGGTGCTGGCGCAGCGGTCGGAGCCGGTACCCGGCCACCTCCGGCCCGATCTGCTCACCGAGGCGCAGGGCAATCCGCTCGCCCTGCTGGAGTTGCCGGTCGACGGCATGCCGCGCCGGCTGCCGTCCTCGCGCTACCAGCGACTCCACGAGGTCTTCGCCGAGCGGGTGCGGCGGCTGCCCGAGGCGACCCGGCGGCTGCTCGGCGTCGTCGCCGACGCGTCCTCCGCCGACGCCTCCGTGGTGTTTCCGGCCGCCGAGCGCCTCGGCTGCACCCGGGACGACCTGGCCCCCGCCGAGCAGGCACAGCTCGTGCGGCTGGTGGACGGCCGGCTGGTGTTCCGTCACCCGCTGGTGTTCTCGGCACTGCGGGACACCGTGGAGGCCGGCAGCCGGATGGCGGCACACGAGGCGCTCGCGGCGGTCCACGCGGCCCGGGGCGACGTCTGCTCGTACGCCTGGCACCGGTCGGCGATGGCGACCGGACCGGACGAGGAGGCGGCGGCCGCCCTGGAGACCGCCGCGCGGAGCGGGTCGGCCCGGGGAAGCGCCGTGGTCTCGGCGATGTACGAACGGGCCGCCGGGCTCACCGCGGACCGGGCCCGGCGCGGGCGGCGGCTGACCGTCGCGGCGGAGGCGGCGGCCGACACCGGCCAGCTGGACCGGGCCGCGACGCTGGCCGACCAGGCCGCCGACCACGTCACCGATCCCGTGCAACTGGCCGACATCGCCCTGGTCCGCGCCGCCGTGCTGGACTCGCGGGACCGTCCCAGGGAGGCCCACCGCCTGCTCTCCGACGCCGCTGTGGCGGTGGCCGCCCTCGACCTGAGCCTGGCCGGTCACCTGCTCTTCCGCGCCGGCCGGGCGGCCGCCCACGCGGGCGACTTCGACGCGCTGGACCGCACCGCCGCCCGGGCCGAGGAACTCGGCGTGCCCAGCGCCCACCTGGTCACCGCGCTGTCGCGTGCGTTCGCCGCGCAGAACGCCCTCACTGACGCCGCCATCGCACCGCTGCGGGTGCTGGTCGAGGAGACGACCAGGTGCGACCGGCACCTCGAACTGCTCGACATCGGGTGGTGGCACCTCATGCTGGCCGACCTGGACAGCGCGGACGACGTCGCGTCGCGGCTGGCCGCCGTGGCCCGTCAGCAGGGTGCCGCCGGCCTGCTGGCCTCGGTGCTGCCGCTGCTCGCCCGCGCCCAGCTCATGCGGGGCCGGCACGACGACGCGGAGGCCAACGCGACGGAGGGCCTGCGGATCGCCGCCGACACCGGGCAGCGCCGGCACGCGGTCTACCTGACCACCGTGCTCGCCGGCCTGGCCGCCATCCGGGGTGAGGAACAGCGGTGCGTCGAGCTTGCGGCGGCACCGATCGCGCGGGGCGTGACGCCGGGCAACGTCCACGCGGCCGGCGCGCTGAGCCTGCTCGACCTGGGCCTCGGCCGGTACGAGGCAGCCTTCGGCCGACTCTCCGGCATGCTGGGCGCGCGGCACCGGGGCGGCGCGATGGCCAGCCTTCCCGACCTGGTGGAGGCCGCGATCCGGGTGGACCGGCGGGAAGACGGGCTGGCCGCCGCCCGGCAGTACGCCGAATGGGCCGGGCGCGTCCGGCAGCCGTGGACGCGGGCGGTCGCGCTGCGCTGCCAGGCGCTGCTGGACGGCAACGCCGACGGCCGGTACGCCCGGGCGGTGGCGCTGCACCAGGAGGGCGGCACCCCGTTCGAGCGGGCCCGCACGGAGCTGCTGTACGGCGAGTGGCTGCGCCGGGCACGCCGGATCAGCGAGGCCCGGATCGTGCTGCACTCGGCGCTGGAGATCTTCGACCGGCTCCAGGCCCACCCCTGGAGCGCGCGGGCCCGTGCCGAGCTGCGCGCCGCCGGGGAGAGCGTGCGGGCCGCCGACCCGGGCGCCGTGCAGCGGTTGACCCCGCAGGAACACCAGGTGGTGCAGTTGGCGGCCCGCGGGCTGAGCAACCGGGAGATCGGCGCGCAGCTCTTCCTGAGCCCCCGGACGGTCGGCTACCACCTCTACAAGGCGTATCCCAAGCTGGGCGTCGGCTCCCGCAGCGAGCTGGCATCCCTGGTGGCGACCCGGCCCGATCACTCGACCCGCGTCGGGACGTAAGCCCCTGAGCTGCGACGATACGTTCCGTGACTGTGGATAACCCGCGTGTCGTCCACAGGGGCCGGCGACCGCGACGCACCCGTCGCAGGCTGCCAGCCATGACCCCGACCGACCGCCCCCGGCTCGCCGTCCGTTCCCCCGCCGACCTCATCGCCGCCGTGCCCTACCTGCTCGGCTTCCACCCGACCGACAGCGTCGTCGTGGTGGCGATGCGGGACCGCCGGATCACCTTCGCCGCCCGCGCGGACCTGCCCGACCTCGCCGACCCGCGCGACCCCGCCGGGCACCTCGCCGGCGTCATCGCCCGGCAGCACGCCGAGACCGCCACGGTCCTCGGCTACGGCCCGGCGCCGCTGGTCACCCCGGCGGTCGACGCCGTGCGCGCCGCGCTCACCGCCGCCGGGCTCCCTGTGCTCGACGCCCTGCGCGTCACCGAGGGCCGCTACTGGTCGTACCTCTGCACCGAGCCGGCGTGCTGCCCGCCCGACGGCACCCCCTACGACGTCGGCGCCAGCGAGGTCAGCGCGGCAGCCGTCTTCGCCGGCCAGGTCGCCCTGCCCGACCGGGCCGCCCTGGTCGCGCAGGTCGCCCCGGTGACCGGTCAGGCCCGTTCGGCCGTACGCCGGGCCACCGCGCGCGCCGAGCGACGCCTCGCGGACCTGCTCGACCGGGCGCCCGCGACCGACCCGCGCGGCGAGCGGACGGTGCGGTCCGCGGGGGCGGCGGCGGTACGCACCACGCTGCGCCGGCACCGGCGGGGTCAGCGGCTCACCGACGACGAGGTCGCCTGGCTGAGCGTGCTGCTGACCCACGTGCCCGTCCGCGACCACGCCTGGGAGCGCACCGACGGGCGCGACGAGGACATCGCACTCTGGACCGACGTGCTGCGCCGGGCCGAGCCGGAACTGATCGCCGTGCCGGCCGCGCTGCTGGCGTTCGCCGCCTGGCGGGCGGGGCAGGGCGCGCTGGCGGCGGTGGCCCTGGAACGGGCCCTGGCCGAGCACCCCGGCCACTCGATGGCGCTGCTCCTCGACGACCTGCTGCGCCGGGGCGTGCCGCCGTCCGAGCTGGACGGCTGGCCGGCGGTGGGAAACCCCGGAGTGCTACGCCGCCGGCGCCGCCGACGCGGCCCCCGCTGACCCCCGTCAGAGCATCCCGAGCGCGGCGCCGATGACAGCCTGAGCGGTACGGCTGAGCTCCTCACCCTTGGCGTCGGTCCCGGTGATCGAGTACTGCGTCCGGAACCGGCCGTCGCGGGTGGCCGCCACGCCGGTCAGGTAGCCGAACCGGGAACCCGTCTTGATCCACAGGACTTCACCTCCGGGCAGCGGGAACGCGGTGAGCCCGGCGCTGTACCGGGCCGGACCACCGGCGACGTCGGGGACCGCGGGCAGGGTGAACATCTCGGCCAGCTGGGCCGGCGGCACGACCCGGCCGGCGAAGAGCGCGGCGACGAACGTGTCCAGGTCGGCGAGGCTGGAGATGACGTTGCCGGCGGCCGGGGTGAAGGTCTGGCTCCACGTCGTGGCGTCCACCAGTTCGGTGGCCCCGTCGCGCACGACGGCCTGGTATCCGTGTGCGTGCGGACCGAGGATGCGCGGGTCGTCGCCGGGGGCGTACGTGTCCCGCAGGTGGAGCGGGCGGGCGATCCGCCGGTCCAGTTCCCGCGCGTACGGGTGGCCGGTGACCTTCTCCACCAGCAGGCCGGCGACGATGTAGCCCATGTTGGTGTAGTGCTGCTTCGTCCCGGGCTCGAACTCGCGGGGGTTGCGCAGGCCGAGTCGCACGATCTGCTCCGGGGTCCACCTGTCGTACCGTTGGGCGAGCTGCCACTCGATGCCGTCCGGCATGGTCGGGCTGGGGATGCCGTTGGTGTGGTCGAGCAGCTGGCGGACGGTGACGGTCGGGTAGTCGGCGGGCAGCAGCCCGGGCAGGTGCCGCTGCACCGGGTCGGCCAGGTCGATGCGGCCCTCGGCGACCAGTTGCAGCACCAGGGCGGCGGTGAAGACCTTGGTGACGCTGCCGATCCGGAAGCGTGCGTGCCGCGGCACGGGGGCCTCACTGCGCAGGTCACGGACGCCGGTGGCACCGGTCCAGCAGCCGTCCGGGGTGGTGATCCGGACCTGGGCGCTTGTGGCGTCGGAGTTGGGTAATCCGGCGATCGCCTGCCGGAGTGGGCCGGGGTCGAGGGTGCCGGGGCGGCAGTCGGCGGCGGAGCGGGCCGCGGGTGCGGCGGTGACCGCGCCGGGGGCCACGACGGTCAACACGGTGGCGAGCGCCGTCGCCACGAGGGCGGTCCGGCTGTTCATGATTTTCATGACATCGAGCCTCGTCTCCCGGTGTCGGCCGGGGCATCGGGGAGATTCCCCTGGCGCACCCGGACCGGAAGACCGGGGAGAACCCCGCCAGGAAGGGGGCCGGTCGGCCCCCTTCCCCACCTCCACACGCGTCGGCGCAACGTGGCTGGCCGGGCGAGCCTGCGGCAGGTCAGGCCCGGCGACGTCCTGTTGCGACCCGGCTCAGCCCGCGTAGATCGTGGTCCACCCGGTGGCCCAGGCGAAGCAGGAACCGTTCTTGCCCAGGCCCTCGCGGGCGCGGATCTTGGTCACGTTGATGGCGAAACTGTAGTGGCCCGCACCGATCGGAGCGCTCTTGCCGCTTCCTTTGCTCATGTAGTCGATCTCGGTGCGGCCCGGATTCGAGGAGTAGCTGTAGTAGGCCTCGGTCTGCAGGCAGGCCGAGTAGCCGTCGGCGGCGGTGTCCTCCAGCGTGCCGCGCAGAATGACGCGTCCGTCCTCGACGCCGACAGACCCCGCCGCGTGCGCCCCCGCCACATCTCCGTTGGTGTGGTAGAGCGACCAGTTGGCGACGGCCAACGCCGGCGATGCCGTGAAAGCGAGGACGGCTGCGGTCGTCGCCGCACAGATGGTGAACCTACGGCCCGTGATGCGCATTGATCGCCTTTCCGGCTAGAAGGCCAGTGACTTGTAGCCGGACGCATAGACGCACGTCCCGCTGCTGTTCGTGATGCCCTCGCGGGCCTTGATCGTGCTTACGTTGCTGGCAAAGCTGTAATATCCGGCGCTGCCCAGGCTCTTGCTGTTGCCGTAGCCGCCCACCCGGTCGTACTCCCTGCGGGTGCCGCCGTCCGAGTAGGTCGCGAAGAACTCCAGGCAGGCGGACTTCCCATCGCTCTTGGTGTCCTCCAAGGTGCCGAACACGCACACCCGACCAAGGCCGTCGCACTGAGTGGTGGTGTATCCGTCGGCGTGCGCACCGACGACATCCCCGTCGCTGTGGTACAGCGTCCAGCACTTGCCGAACAGGATGTCGCAGTCGGCTGCGGCAGCCGGGCTGGCGACGACCGCCGTCGACACGGCCAGCCCCACGGCAACTGCCAGCAGTAGTCGTACTGGTTTCATTAGGGCTCCCTTTCCATGGGAATCGAGCGATCTCCCTTGGGCGACCGCAGAGTGCTCTCGTGCGGATCAGGTCAGCATTGGTGGGAAGCGGGCGGGTGCGGCAGGATCCAACCGTTGCTACGCAGGAAGGATTCGGAGATGTAGCCCTGCTGCTGGGTGCCGGCCTTACGTACGTGCCACCAGAGCGGGCTCGTGACTCCGTGGGCGGTGATCTTCTCACCGACTCGGTAACAGTGCAGATAGACGTCAGATCCGCTGTTCCAGGTGCCGTTCGAACTGCAACTACGCCACGGGCCGCTGCGATAGTTGACGTCGTCGCCGACGGTTACGGCTGTCCAATTGCTCGGATTGGACCACGGATAACTGCAGGCGGCGGAAGCCGTGGGCGCCCCGGCGACAACGCCAGCGGCACCCGAAACGAGGACGAAGATCGAAGCCAACAATCTGCGCATGGCGCGTAGTGGACCATGGCCTTCGATCGTCCAAAAAGCACAGTTGGCAGAAATACCGCGAAGGTCCACGGACGTGTACCGCGGAAGTTCAGGGGCGAATACCGCGAGAGTTTACGGCGAACCTACGACCCGTCCTCCTCGCCCGTGACCCGCTGCCGGTAACTGCTCAGGGAGAGGCCGAGGACCGACCGGAACTCGTTGGCGAGGTGGGCGTGGTCGCTGTAGCCGAGGTCGGCGGCGACAGCGGCCAGGGTCGTGTCCGGGTCGGTACGCAGGCGCTCGGCCGCCTCCTGTAGCCGACGCCTGCGGATCATCGTCGACGGCGGCAGCCCGACGTACCGTCCCGCGAGCCGCTGCAACGAGCGGGTGGACAGGCGCACGCGTACGGCGGCATCCTCGACCGTCCGGATCGCCGGATCCGTGTCGATGGCCTCGGCCATCGCGTTGGCCAGCAGCGCCTCGTCGTTCGGCGGTGGGATCGCCTCGCTGAGCCACCCCGCGAAGGCGTCGACGGCCCGGCGGTGCCGGCTCTGCCGGTCGCCCGGCCCGGTCATCTCGCGGTGCACCCGCTCGCGCAGGTCGGGCAGGTCCACGGCCTCGTAGCGGTCCCGCAGGGCCGCCGGATCCGCGACGAGATGGGGCACGGCCGCCGGCCGCAGCAGGGCGCCGATGGCCCAGCCCGTTCCGGTGAGGTCACGGTGTGAACTGCCGGTCGTCGGCCCGGAGATGCCGACCGCGTCCGGTTCGACGACGAGGTTGCAGGCGGGGAAGGCGATCAGGTGCTGCCGGGAGGACCGCCCCGGCTGGATCTGCCACTCCGGGATCCAGAACCACCGCACCAGCTGCCGCACCGCGTCCGGCGGCGGGAGCCGGTCGAACGTGGGCAGCCGCGCCGGATAGAGGACACCCCGTGGGCTCGCCGCATCCGGGGCGGGCACCTGGCGCGAATCTTCAAGCCGGCCCACGCCCGCCGTTCCTACGATCGGTCACATGACTGCAACGACCCGAGCCGCCGACGGTGCGCACACCACGAACGGTACGCCGCACGGCGCCACCAGCCTGACCCCCTTCCTGGCGATCCCCGACGCGCGCGGCGCCATCGACTTCTACCGGGACATCTTCGGTGCCCGCGTGGTCGACGTGACCGAGATGGGCGGAGTCGTGGCCCACGCCGTCCTCGACTTCGGCCACGGGCTGCTGCAACTCGGCGAGCCGATGCCCGACTACGGCCTCGTCGCGGCCCCCGAAGGGGACCAGGACTGCTACTCGATGGGCCTCTACTGCCCCGACGTGGACGCCGTCGTCGCCCGGGCCGAGGCGGCCGGCGCCGTCGTCCGTGAGGCGCCGTCCACGTTCGTGTCCGGCGACCGGTTCGCCAGCATCAGGGACCCCTTCGGCGTACGGTGGTCGGTCATGACCCGGGTGGAGGATCTCTCCGAGGAGGAGAGCGCGCGACGGGTCGCCGAATGGGCCGAGCAGCAGAACCAGGCGAGCTGACACGGGGCACGGCATTCAGGCTGCGGCGGCAGAACCGGTGCTGTGCGTGGCGGCTCGGCCACCACGAAGTCAGTCTGCCATCACCGGTTCCGCTGCCTCCGGCTCCGCCGTCGGCGTGGGCCGAGTGGGTAGCAGCACGGCGGCGAGCACCGCGCTGGCTGCCAACACGCCGATCACGAGCCAGACCGTGGTGGTGAGGGGCAGGTGTTGTCCGGCGACACTGCCCGCCGACGCGCCGACGACGGTTGCGGCCATCTCGGCAGCCGTGAAAGCGGATCCGACCCGACCGAGCTGGCGGTCCGGGGTCTGACGTTGAACCTGGACCTGGACCAGCATCAGCAGCGCTCCACCGGGCAGACCGGCCAGGGCGATGAAGACCAATGCGGCGACGAAGTGGTGGATGAGGAAGAGCCCGGCGAAGCAGAGGGTGATCACCGCCAGGCAACCGGTGAACGACAGCCGGAGAAGCCCGCTGCGGGACAGCACGTTGCCGACGTATGCGCTGGCCAGGAAGCCGACGCCAAGTGCCGCCATCAGGATGCCCACGTCGCTGGCGTCGCCGCCGAGGACATCGATGACATACGGCACCAGAAGTACGTTCAGAGCGGCGTTGGCCAACAGGAAGAGGCTGGAGACGAGGAGCGTCGCGCGGAGGACGGAGTGCCTGAGCAGGAAGGCCAGGCCCTCCTGGACCTGCCCCCAGAAGGCGGCCAGCCAGGAGGACTTTTCCGGCTGGCGCCCATTGTCGGCCACCCGCAGTGGGCCCATTCCGAAGATCAGCACGGCGGAGAGCAGATACGTCGCGGAGTCGATCAGCACCAGACCGTCGAAACCCACGAGGGCGTAGAGCGCGCCGCCCAGGGGTGCGCCGGCGAGGCGGACGATGCCGCTCGCAACCGTGTTCCAGGCGTTCGCCGCGTCCAGGTCACCGCCCCGACCGACGACTGCGGGCACCGCCGCCCGGGCCGCCGGCTGGAAGAAGTGCCCGATCGCGCTCTCGAAGAACATCGCCGTGTAGAGCAGCCACAGCATGCCCGGATCGTCGACCACGAGCAGTGCCAGCACGATGACCATGCGCAGCAAATCCGCTCCGACCATGACCGCTCGCCGGTCCCAGCGGTCGACCAGCACCCCGGCCAGGGGCGCGAAGGCGATCGCGGGCAGGGTCTGCGCGACGAAGGCGAGACCACTGCTGAACGTCGACCCGGTCATCGTGTAGACGTAGACCGGCACCGCGACGATCATCAGCCAGTTGCCCAAGTTGGACAGTAGCGTGCTGCTCCAGAGCAGGCCGAAACGCCGGTTCCTGATGAAGATCACCGCTCTCCTTCCTCCTCGGTGGGAACCGCTCGCGTGACACCCGGCCGTCCGTGGCTGCATGGACGAAGGTCACTTCCCTAGCGTGCGTACCGCGGTCGAGGACACCGCGGTCAGTTCGGGCTGCGCAGGCAGGAACACCGTGGGGACACCGAGCGACTCGTTCATCGCGGCGAGCCGGTACTCGCTCTGCATGTCGGTGGTGTTCCGCAAGCCGCGGACGATCACTCCTACCTCATGGCGACGGCAGTAGGCGGAGGTCAACCCGCTCCAGGCCGCAACGCTCACGGAGGTCCACCCGACCGGCAGAACGGCCCGGACAGCGGCCGCTCGCGCCTCTTCGTCGGTGCCCGGATTCTTGAGGCTGTTGACGGCGACGAGCACGACCACTTCGTCGAAGAGGCGGCGTGCCCGGTCCACCACGTTCAGATGCCCGGGAGTGAAGGGATCGAAGCTGCCGGGGTAGACCGCCCGCACGCCTCTGCCGGTGCTCATGGCCCGACTGTAGGCGCCGGCCATGCCCTGAGCAGAATCGCTCGCTTTCCGAGCTGCGCCGCGGGCAGGCTGTCGAGATGAGAGCGAGCTTCAGCGGTGAGGTGGCGACGTACTACGCGAGGCACCGGCGTGGTTACCCGCCCGAGGCGCTCGACGCCCTCATCGGAGCGTTCGGCCTCAGCGCCGAGGACACGGTGGTCGACCTCGGCTGCGGCACCGCCCAGTTGAGCCTCCCGCTCGCCGCCCGGGTCGGGACCGTCATCGGCGTGGACCCGGAGCCGGACATGCTGGTTCTGGCCCGCCAGGCCGCCCTCGACGCCGCGACGGTCAACACCGTGTGGATGCTCGGCACCGACAACGACCTGCCCGCGCTGGGTCGGCTACTCGGCGGACGGACGATCAGCGCGCTGACCGCCGCCGTCGCCATCCACTTCATGGACCGCGACGCGCTGTTCAGGGCCGCCCGGCCGCTGTTGCGTCCCGGCGGTGGCGTCGCCGTCGTCACCAACGGAGCGCCGCTGTGGCTCCAGGACGCCGACTGGTCCAGGGCACTGCGCGATTGCCTGGAACGGCTGCTCGGGCACCCCGTCACAGCTGCCTGCCAAACCGACGACGCCGGCCGCCTACGCAACCGGGACGCCCTCGTTCGCGCCGGCTACCGGTACGCGGAGTCGTCGGTGCAGTACGACGCACCGCTCACCGTCGATGACATGGTGGGCGGAGTCTTCTCCGCTCTGTCGACCGACCGGCTGCCGTCCACGCAGGGACGAGCCACGTTTGCCGCAGAGGTGCGCGACGCCCTCGGCGGACGCGACGAGGTCACCGAGCGGGTCCGCGTCTGGCTCCAGTTCGGTACGCCCGACTGAAGCCACACGTCGCCCAGCCAAGCCTTCCATCTCCACGGCCGCCGGGCATCGGAGCGCGCCCCGGATGGTCAGGCCCGCTCGGCCAACTCGGCGACGAACGCGTGCCAGGCCGCCACGTCATCGAACTGTGGGGAGCCGCCGGTCCAGCCAGGAGAGCAGGATCTGTGCGTACTGCGGGCTGATGCCGGTCAGGTTTTCGGCCTCGTGCAGGGTGGGCGCGTGGTCGCAGCCGGCCAGCCGGGCGATGGTCAGGTCTGCCGCAACGGCCGCCCGGCGCCACACCGTCAGGCTCTCCTCGATCGGGATCCAGGCGTCGGTGTCGCCGTAGCAGAGCAACACCGGGCAGGTCAGCGCCGCGAATACCGGCTCCGGATCGAAGTCCATGTCGGCCCAGGCGCCGGGCTCCGGCACCTCGCGCGGCAGGAACGCCAGCGGGAACCACGGCCGCTCGACGGCGGCGTCCAGCTCCGCCTGGGCGACCGTCCGGGACAGCCCGCCGCGAAGGTACGCCTCTGCGACCCCACGCAGCCGGTCCAGCTCGGCGAGGTCGGCGTCGCCGTACCCGTGGCGGCGCAGTTGCTCGGCGGTGCCGTACCGCATCTGCCGGGCGGGGCTGACCCCGCTGCACCCGACGAGCACGAGCAGGTCGACCGGGTGGCGGCTGGCGGTCAGCGCCGCCGCCCAGGCCCCCTGGCTGAACCCCCACAGTCCGACCGGGACGTCACCGACCTGCCGGCGCAGCACGTCCAGGGCCGCCGCCGCATCGTCGGCCTGGGCGTTCATCGGCACGTCGCGTCCGTCGATCCGGGGGCGCCGGTCGTAGCGCAGCACCGCGATGCCGGCAGGCGGCAGCAGCCGGGCCAGGTGCTCATAGAGGAAGTACGACCGGTTGTCGGCGTGGGAGCCGTGCAGTACGGCGAGGGCGCCCCGGGCCGGCCCGGCCGGCAGGGTCAGGGTGGCGGGGAGTTGCTGCTCGCCGACGCTCAGCTCCATGCCGGGCAGTCAAGCACCGACCGGGCGTCTCCGTCTCGCCCGGTGGAGGAGCTGGCGGCGCGCCGATGCGGTCCACCGCCGGGATCGGGCGGCCCTTGCGGCTCGCGTGGGACTGTCGAGCTGATGTCGCAGACGATTCACCGCCATCCGGTGTCGCAGCGAACCATGCATCGCCTGATGTCACAGACGACTCAGCTCGACAGCGTCGCGCGACCTGCTCGCCCGCGCCGGGCCCGACGTGCGCTTCGGACGTCAGGCCCGCTCGGCCAGTTCGGCGACGAACGCGCGCCACGCCGCCGGTGCGAAGGTGAGTGCCGGGCCGGCCGGGTCCTTCGAGTCACGGACGCCGACGACGCCGGGAAGATTGTCGGCGACCTCGACGCAGTTGCCGCCGTTCGAGCTGCTGCGGGTGCTCTTGCGCCACTGCGCGCCGGTCAGGTCAGCCATGATCTTGCCTCAAGGAAGTCGATGGATTGGTCTCGCGGAAGCGCGAGCGATCTCACGGTATCCCACACGGCCCAGAGCGGAGCAACGTCATTTGTGATGCGGCCGGCGGCCTGATCGTCGAGGTAGCCGACGTCCTCCCCATCGCTCGTCGTGGCGATGACGAACGGTCCGGCCTGCCCCGGGTGGAACCCCGCGTTCAGCGGCAGGACATGCACCATGACGTTTGGTCGCGCGGCCATCTCAGCCAGGTGGTCGAGCTGGGGCACCATGACTGCCGGCGTGCCTCGCCGCAACGCCCCCTCATCGATCACGAAGACTGAGAGGGGTGGGCGGGGCCGCTCGAATACCGCAGCCTGCCGTCGCAGTCGCGTTTCGACGTAGCCGGCTGCGTCGGCTACGAGAGGGCCGCTAGCGAGTACCGCGCGGGCGTACTCCTCGGTCTGAAGAAGCCCGGGAATGACAGTGGATTCGTAGCAGCGCAGGCCGGCTGCCTCGCGCTCGATGTCCGTCCATGGCTGAAACCACGCTGGCTCTCTTCGCTTCAGTGCGTCCGGCCAGAGCTCTTCTATGTCCTTGTTCAGGATCTCGGCGACCCGGGCACGGTGTCTGGTCTGCGGGATTCGTCCCTGGCTCACCCAGCGTGCCGCCGTCTTCGGGTCGACACCGATCTGAGCTGCGAGGCTCTCCGCAGTCTCGCCGGCCTTCGCCATCGCTACCTGAACCGCCCGGTTCATCCCCGCTCCTCGCCTGAACGTCCTGAATATCCCCGGTACAGACTGCTACGCGGTGTGATCGGATGGCAACCCTCGGCAGGGTGCTTTGTAGACGGCGCGAGCCGGTGGAGGCATCCCGAGGCCCGCCGGTCGTGCCGCGAGGGGGTCGCCGCCGGGCGAGCGTCCGTGGCGGCCCCCTCCTCCACCGATGGACGAGGGGAAAGACCTTGCCGGAGCGCCAGCCGCCGCCAAAGCCGGACCCGAAGCCGGACCCGAAGCCCGTGCTGCGGCAGATCAGGTCGGGTGACGTCCTGCACCTGACCCGGTCCGCGAGCCCGCAGTTCGTCCGCCCGATCGTGGTGCGCGTGATCCGCGTCCTGACCGACTGGCACACGTACCACGGTTGGTGCTGGATCGACGTCTACCAGCTGGACGCGCGCGGCGACGCCGTGGACCGGCGCTCGCTCTACGTGTGGTGCGAGGGGGTCCGCTGGCGTACCGCAGCTTCGGCCTCGCTGGCGACGGCCCGCCGGCGGGTCCCGGCATGAACCGGCGCCGCGCCCATCTGCCCACCCGGCCTACCTGGCGCTGTGCGGCCTGCGGGATCGCCTGGCCGTGCTCGGCGGCGAAGCTGCGGCTGCTCGCCGAGTACCGGACGGACCGACCGGCCCTGCTGATGCACCTGGCGACCCTCCAGGCCGAGGCGGGCGAGGAACTGGCCGCGCTGGACCACGCCACGACGCCAGCCGACCTGACCGCCCGCTTCACCGCCTGGGCCCGCCCGCGCTGACCGCCGCCGAAAGGCACCATCCCCCGAAACCACCGCGACGGGGAGCGCCGCCAGCGGGGAGCGCCGCCACGGCGGGCCCTGGCACGCTGGTCTCCGTCGAAAGATGTAGTGGACGTTCGTTCCGTAGGGCGAGTCGACAGGACCGACGCCGGCACAGAATGGGTTCCGTGCACACCTCCATCGCTGGCCCCGCATGAGCGTCGGACTGCTGCTGTCGCTCGCCGGCCTGGCCCTGGTCGACAGCACGAGCATCGGCACGCTCTTCATCCCCGTCTGGCTGCTGCTCGCACCCGGGCAGGTCAACGCCCGCCGGATCCTCGTCTACCTCGGCACGATCGTCGTCTTCTACTTCGGCGTCGGGCTGCTGCTCGCCCTCGGCGGCAGCCGGCTGGCCGACGTCCTCGGCGGGGCGATGGACAACCGGCCGGTGCTCTGGGCGCAGCTCGTCCTCGGGGTCGGGCTGTTCCTGCTCAGCTTCCGCTACGACAGCAAGCGGCGTCCGCGCAGCGGCGGGGTGCTGCGCTGGCGGGACCGGGCCACCGCCGGCGACTCCTCCGCGCGGTGGCTGGTGGGGCTGGCGCTGCTCGCCGCGCTCGCGGAGGTGGCGACGATGCTGCCGTACCTCGGCGCGGTCGGCCTGCTGACCACCTCGGGGCTCGGCGCGGCCGAGATGGTGGGGCTGCTCGCCGGCTACTGCCTGGTCATGGTCCTGCCGGCGGTGCTGCTGCTGGCGGCCCGGATGGCGCTGCCGAGGCTGATCGAGCCGGTGCTGGCCCGGCTCAACGCCTGGATCATGCGAACCTCGGGCAGCATGCTCGGCTGGATCCTCGGCATCGCCGGCTTCCTGGTGGCCCGCGACGCCGCGTTCCGGCTGGGGCTCTTCGGCTAGCGGGCGGATCAGGTGGTGATCCGGTCGGGGCGGGCGTAGACGTTCATCGCCTCGCCGCGCAGGAAGCCGACCAGCGTCAGCCCGGCCTCCTCGGCCAGTTCCACCGCCAGGGTGCTCGGCGCGGAGACCGCCGCGAGCAGTGGCACCCCCGCCATCCACGCCTTCTGGGTCAGCTCGAAGCTCGCCCGCCCGGAGACCAGCAGGACGTGCCCGGCCAGCGGCAGCCGC
The DNA here is from genome assembly GCF_043198195.1 of Micromonospora sp. NPDC048868. NCBI lineage: Bacteria > Bacillati > Actinomycetota > Actinomycetes > Micromonosporales > Micromonosporaceae > Micromonospora > Micromonospora sp. NPDC048868. The sequence continues at coordinate 98,952 of NZ_JBICUN010000022.1, read as the reverse complement.
CGCTCGCGGACCGCCCAGCCGACCACCTTGTCGACGGCGTTGTGCCGGCCCACGTCCTCGCGCAGCACCACCAGGTCGCCGTCGGCGGTGAACAGGCCCGCCGCGTGCAGGCCGCCCGTGCGGTCGAAGCCGCGCTGCGCCGCGCGCAGCCGGTCCGGCAGCGCGGTCAGGACCGCCGCCGGCACGGTCAGCGGGTCGTCGCCCACCGCGAAGACCGATCGGGTACGCACGGCGTCGATGCTCGCCTTGCCGCACACCCCGCAGGAGCTGGTGGTGTAGAAGTTCCGGGCCGGATCGACGGCGGGTTCGGGCACGCCGGGCGCCAGCACCACGTCCACCACGTTGTACGTGTTGGGCGTCTCCGTGCCGGCGCAGAGCTGCGCGGTGCGCACGTCGTCGGCGGAGCGGATCAGCCCCTCGGTCAGCAGGAAGCCGATCGCCAGGTCGAGGTCGTCGCCCGGCGTACGCATGGTCACCGCGAGCGGCCGTCGCCGGCCTGGACCGGCCGCACCGACCCGGATCTCCAGCGGCTCCTCCACGGCGAGGCTGTCCTGCCGGCGTACCGAGGCGCGGCCCGTCGCCGCCGCGTCGAGGTCGATGCGGAGCACGCCGCGCCGGTCAGTCGCCCGTCCCATCCCGCCATCCTGCACCCCCGCCCGATCCGTCGCGCGGCTACCGTGACCGGATGGACGCGTACGCGGCGGTGGTGCTGGCGGGCGGGGCCGCGCGCCGGATGGGGGGCGTCGACAAGCCCGCCCGGACGGTCGGCGGCCGGCCCATGCGGGACCGGGTGCTCGCCGCGGTCACCGATGCCGCGCCGCGCATCCTGGTCGGGCCGGCCGGACCGGTGCCCGCCGGGGTGCGGGTGACCCGGGAGGAGCCGCCGGGCGGCGGCCCCGTCGCCGCCGCCGCGGCCGGGCTGGCCCTGCTCGACCCCGGTACGCCGGTGGTCGCCCTGCTCGCCGCCGACCTGCCCCTGCTCACCCGCGCGGCGGTCGGGGAGTTGCTCGGCCACCTCGACGCCGGTCACGACGGCGTCTGCCACGTCGACGGCGACGGGCGGCGGCAGACCCTCTGCGGCGTGTGGCGGGTGGCCCCGCTGCGCGCCGCCCTGGACCGCCTCGCCGCCGAGCGCGCCAGCGGGCAGCCCGACGGGTCCGCCGCGCCGCTCGCGGGGGCACCGATCAGGGCGCTGCTCGCCGGGCTGCGGGTGCGCGAGGTGCCGTGGGCCGGTGCCGGCCCGCCGCCCTGGTTCGACTGCGACACTGACGAGGACGTACGCCGGGCGGAGGAGTGGGCGCGATGACGGTCATGGACGACTGGGTGACGGCGGCCTGTGCCGAGCTGGACCTGGATCCCGCCCAGGTGCCGGTGCCGGCCGTGCTCGACCTGGCCAAGGACGTGGCGCACCAGGTGCTGCGGCCGGGCGCGCCCGTCACCGCGTACCTGCTGGGGCTGGCGGTCGGGCGGGGCGCGGACCCGGCCGGCGCGGCGGCCCGGCTCAGCGCGCTGGCCGCCGCCTGGCCGGTCGGTCTCGGCGCCGAACGCCCGGGCGGGACGGCCGCCTGACCTCCGTTGTCCGATCACGGTCGGGCTGATTCGTCTCCCCCGTTCCGTGGGTAGGGTGACCGTGACGGACGGAGGCGATCATGACGGCAGACCACCCCTCGGCGCCGGGCGGCGACTCGCCCGGCACCCTGCCGGCGCACCACGAGCCGATCCTGCTCGACGAGCCCAGCACGGCCGACCTGCGGGCCAAGGTCACCCAGGCCTGGCACGAGTTCGCCCGGGCACTCGCCGAGCGGTTGGCGGCGCTGCCCACTGGCACGCACGTGGAGCTGACGCTCGACCCGACCGCCTCCGGCACCGGCGACGCGGTCTACTCGGTCAGCATCGACGTCGGCGAGGAGGGCCGACTGGCCGCCCGCGCGGTCGGCAACGCCACCCTGCCGGACGGCTACCGGCTGGACCGGGCCGCCGTGGCGGACATGATCGCGCTCGGCTGGTCGCCGCCCGGCGTGGTGCCGGGCTCCGGCGAGCACTTCGGGCTGGACAGCGGCACCGCCGAGGCCACCCGGCTGGCCGCCCTGCTCACCCGGACGCTGCGCGACGTCTACGGCGCCCCGCACCCCGCCTTCCTCGTCTACCTCATCCACGACGCCGAGGGCGAAGCGCTACCGGTGGAGCCGCTGGGCACCGCGCGCAGCGAGTTCGGCCCCGACCGCAACGTGGAGGCCGACCTGGACGAGGCGCTCGCGGCGGCCGCCGCGACCCAGGCGCCCGAGCACGACGCGGCCGCGCTCGCCGAGCAGGTCCGCACCGTCGTCTCGACCATGCTCAAGTCGGAGCCGGACCGGTTGCAGGTCGACTCCGACGGCGACATCAACATCCGCGCCGGTTCGGCGATGGTCTTCGTCCGGGTCCGCGACAACCCGCCGCTGGTGGACGTCTTCTCCCCGGTGCTGACCGAGGTCGAGCCGACCGAGCGGCTCTACGTGAAGCTCTCCGAGCTGACCAACCGGATGCCCATCGGCCGGCTCTACTGCGCCGACGACACCGTGTGGGCGTCCATCCCCGTCTTCGGCCGCAACTTCCAGGCCACCCACCTCATGCTCGCGGTCCAGGTGATGACCGGTCTCGCGGACGAGCTGGACGACCGCCTGCACGGCGAGTTCGGCGGGAAGCGGTTCTTCGGCGAGGGCGACAAGCCGGTCAAGCTTGATCAGGAGGAACACCGCACCGGCATGTACCTCTGATCCACGCCCCGCCACCGGTGGGCGACGGGGTGCAGCCCGGAGCGGTGGTGACGGGTGGAGCCCGGAAACCCCGAGAAACCGGGCCCCACCCGCCGGGGAGGGAGGATCAGGTCACGGGGAGCCAGTCGAGGCTCCGGGCGGTGGTCGGATCGGTGGCCCGCAGGCCGGCGGCGGAGACGGTCCAGAGCACGTCCCCGACCAGCAGCGACCGCAGGACCGGGCCCGCCGGGCCGGTGTGGGAGACCGTGCCGACCTCGTCGATGTCGGTCCCGGACACCCGCAGCAGGCGTACGTCGTCGCCGACCGGCAGCGCGACCAGGCCCGTCTCCGGGTGGTGCAGGAAGGCGTGCGTGTCGTGTTCCAGCGCGGAGTACGCCTTCGGCACGTGCCACTGGTCGAGCCGGCTCGGCCGGGCCGGGTCGCGTACGTCGAACAGCGAGACCTGGAGCCCCTGCGCCCGTCCCCGCCGGTCGGCCTCCTGGCCCACCCCGAGCAGCCGGCCCTCCGGCAGCGGGTGCAGGTACGCCGAGTAGCCGGTGATCTTCAGCTCCCCGGTGACCCGGGGCGCGGTCGGGTCGGTCAGGTCGACCGCGTAGAGCGGATCGGTGAGCCGGAACGTGACCACGTACGCGGAGCCGCCGAGGAAGCGCACAGAATAGATCCGCTCGCCGGGGCCGAGGCCGGTGACCGCGCCCGTCCGGACCAGCGTGTGCCCGTCGGGACGCAGCACGTGGACGGCGGACTCCGAGTCCGGCCGGGTGCCCCAGGCGTCGCCCGTGGTGGTGGCCACCCGCAGGTGCCCCTGCCACTCCGAGAGGGCGTACTGGTTGATGAGCGACCCGGGCACCGAACCGGAGGCCACGTAGCGGGGACGACCGGGCGCGCCGGTGTCGAACCGGTGGATCTCGGTGACCTGCGGGTCCGGCCGCCGGACGTCCCCCCGGAACGCGCCGGGCCGGGGCGGCACCGGCCGTTCCCCGGCGAGGTAGAGGCTGCTCCCGGTGCCGTAGACGGTGGTGGCGTCAGCGGCGACGCTGACCGGGTCGCCGTCGCCGAGGCGGTCGCCGGCGAGGTCGAAGCTGAGCACGGTCAGCATCGACGTGCCGGACCAGGCGGGCGGCCGGCTCAACCGGTCGCAGCCGACGCGGCCGGTGTGCCGTTCCGTTCCGGCCGTCCACTCGTACGCCGGCAGCCACGCCTCCACGCCGGCGGCGGTGATGACCGCGCGGTTGGCGGCGGTCCGCGTCGCGTCGGTGCCCCGTTCGGCGTACGGGAAGACCAGTTGGGGGCGGCTGCGGACCACGACCCGCGCGGTGGTCCCCGTCTGCCGGGCGTCGACGAGGCTGCCGTCCATCCGGTAGGTGCCGAGCACCCGCGGCGTGCCCGCGAGGTCGACCAGGATCAGGCGCGGCGCGGTGCGGGCCCGCGCGGCGCGGGTCGTCGACTGGAGTTCCGCGCCGATCTGGGTCAGCACCAGCGCCCGGTCGCCGTGCAACAGCAGGGTCGCCTGCTCACCCCACGCCAGCTCCGGCAGCGTCCGCGTGAGGTCGAGGCTGCCGGTCTCCCGGCGGGCGGCCGGGTCCACCACCCGCAGCACGCCCCGGGTGACGGTCACGATCCGCCGCCCGTCGGTCTTGACCAGGTCGGGTTCGTCCGCGCCGGCCTCGTGCACGTTGGTCGTGGAGTGCTCCTGGGCGGGCTGGGCGGACTGGGCTGACGCCCGGGACCCGGACGCGTCCTTGGCCACGTCGCCGAAGGCGGCCCCGGTGCGCCAGCCGTTGCCGAAGCCCCACGGGCCGACGGAAGCGTCGGCGGCGGCGCGGAGCCCGCCCAGCGCCTGGGCGCAGGAGTCGTAGGAGACCAGCACGGGCGCGGCCGTCGGCTGCCTCGGGCGCGGTGGGTCGGGCGGCGCCGCCGGGATCGCGCTGCCGCCGAGCAGGGTGAGCGCGGCCAGCGTGCCGACCGCGAAGATGTGGGCTCCCCGTGTCATGGCCGGTTCGACGCGCCCGGCCGGCGGGTGGTTCCGGCCCTCCGCCGACCTTCCGCGCCGCGTTCCGCCGCTCCGGTCAGCGGGGCGAGGGGCCGACGCCGGGGGAGTCCACGAGCCGGGAGAGCACGATGGTGCTCCGGGTCGAGGTCACGAAGGACTCGGCCCGCAGCCGTTCCAGCGCCGCCTCCAGGTGCCCGATGTCGGCGGCCCGCAGGTGTACGAGGGCGTCGGCCTCGCCCGAGACGGTGTACGCGCCGACCACCTCCGGGTGCCGGCGGGTGGCGACCCCGATCTGGGCCGGGGTGGTCCGACCGGCGCAGAACAGCTCGACGAACGCCTCGGTGGTCCAGCCGACGGCGGCGGGGTCGACGACGGCGGTGAAGCCCCGGATCACGCCGGCCGCCCGCAGCCGGTCGACCCGTCTCTTGACCGCCGGAGCGGAGAGCGACACCCGCTGACCGATGTCGGCGTACGAGGCGCGGGCGTCCGCGACGAGCAACGCAATGATCCGCTGGTCCACGTCATCTATCTGCAACGTTCCGCCTCTGGGAAGCAACGGTTGTGGCTGTTACCAAAGTTCGAGGGTACCTACCCTTGGTCATCGTGAACCAGCAGCGAGTCGCGCGAAAGCGGACATATCTCATGTGCTCGCCCGAGCACTTCGCGGTCGAGTACGCGATCAATCCGTGGATGGACGTGACCACCCCGGTCGACTCGCAGCTTGCGGTCAAGCAGTGGGACCGGCTGCGGGAGACCCTGGTCGGTCTCGGCCACGAGGTGCACCTGCTGACCCCCGAGCAGGGCCTGCCCGACATGGTCTACGCGGCCAACGGGGCGTTCGTGGTCGACGGCACGGTCTACGGCGCGCAGTTCAAGCACGAGCAGCGGGCCGCCGAGGCCGCCGCGCACCGGGCGTTCTACGAGGCGCAGGGCTGGCGGTTCATCGCGCCGATCGAGACCAACGAGGGCGAGGGCGACTTCGCGTACCTGCCGGAGGCGCACGGCGGGCTGATCCTCGCCGGGCACGGCTTCCGCACCGAGCTGCCGGCGCACGCCGAGGCGCAGGAGGCGCTCGGTCGGCCCGTGGTGTCGCTGCGCCTGGTCGACCCGCGCTTCTACCACCTGGACGTCGCGCTCGCCTCGATCGACGACGAGAACGTCGTCTACTACCCGGGCGCCTTCTCGGCCGCCAGCCAGCGGGTGCTCACGCAGCTCTTCCCCGACGCGGTGGTCGCCGACGCCGAGGACGCCCTGGCCTTCGGCCTCAACCTGGTCAGCGACGGGCTCAACGTCGTGCTGAACAGCGAGGCGACCCGCCTGGCCGGGAAGCTGAAGGCGGCCGGCTACCACCCGGTCCCGGTCGAGCTGGCCGAGCTGAAGAAGGGCGGCGGCAGCGTGAAGTGCTGCATCGCCGAACTCCGCCACTGACCCGCCGCTCCGCCGCCCCACCGCCACCGGACGCGTGGGGGTGGGGCGGGGTGGTGGTTCAGCCGAGCGTGGCCAGCTCGGTCACCAGGACGTTGGAGAGCACCTGGCCGTCGAGCTGGACCTCGCGCAGGTACCACCTCTGCTGCGGCGTACGGGGCTGGTTGAACTGCCACACCCCGCGCGGGCTGTCGATCTGGCCGATCTTGCCGAGGGCCAGGTTGACCTGCTGCGGGGTGGGCGACCCGCCGGCGATCCGGATCGCCTGGTCGAGCACCTGCGCGGCGTCGTACGAGGCCATCGCGTAGGTGGTCGGCGAGGTGCCGTGCTTCTTGCGGTACGCCGAGGCGAACCGGCGGTTGGCCGTGTTGTTCAGGTCGGACGAGTAGTTGAGCGCCGTCTGGATGCCCAGGGCGTCCTCGGCCTTGACGCTGCTCAGCACGGTGCCCTCGGTGAGGAAGCCGGGGGCGTAGACCTTGCCGGTGAACCCCTCGATGCGCAGCTGCTTGATGAACTCGACGGCGGCCGGCCCGGCGAAGAAGCAGAACACCGCCGTCGGGTTCCGGCCCAGCGCCTTGCGGATGTCGGCCCGGTACGCGGACTTCGACGGGTTGGTGAAGACCTCCGTCGAGACCACCGCGTCCTTGATCCGGGGGTCGGACTCGCCGAACTCCTGCCGGAAGCCCCGCACCACGTCCTGGCTGCCGACGCTGTCCGGCGCGATGATCGCCAGCCGCGCCGACGACTCCAGCTGTTCGCGCAGGTAGCGGCCCAGCGCCCGGCCGGCCTCGTCGAGCACGTACGACGTCCGCCAGATGTAGACGACGCTCTGGAGGCTGGACGGCGAGGCGTTGGAACCGATCAGGGGCACCCGGGCCTGTTCGACGGTGTCCCGGATGCCGGACATGACGTTCGCGTCGACCACGCCGGTGAGGGCGAGCACGCCCTGCTTCAGCAGCCCCTCGACGGCGGCCTTGCCGGTCTTGACGCTCTCGCCCTCGTCGGCGGTGAGCAGGGTGGTGGGGTGCCCGCCCAGCAGCTTGTCGTTGAGCTCGAGGAAGAGCTGGAAGCCGTTGGTGATCTCGTCGCCGATCGCCTTGAGGCCGCCGCTGGTCGGCGCCACGAGGCCGATCTTGATCGGGCTTCCCGTGCCCGCCTCGCCGTCGGCGTCGTCGGTGCCGCACCCGGCGACCAGTCCGGCCGTACCGAGAGCGGCCAGCAGTTGGAGGGCCCGCCTGCGGTTCATCTGCGACACCGAGTTCCTTCCGGGGAGCGTTGCAGGGCGGATCACGCCCCCTCGGCGTTCTACCCGGTCAGCGACGCTGCGTCAATGCTTAGCGATCTTTCCGCAGCGATCGGAAAGCAGCCGTGATCTGTGTCCACGCGGCGGACTCCGGATCGATGAGCCCGAAATGCTCGCATTCCGGCAGCTCAACGAGGTGAACGTCGCCGCCCGCCGCCCGGCCGGCGGCGACGAACTCCCGACTCATCCCGACCGGAACCTGCTCATCGAGTGAGCCGTGCGCGACTACTGTGCGTGTCGGAATGGGCACCAATGAACGTGGATCCGCCGCGGCGTACCGCTCGGGGTGGTCCGCCGGGCCGCCGCCCAGCAGCGCGGCCACCGCACCCTCGTCCAGATCCAGCCGGTACGCCTCCGCGAGGTTCGACACCGGGGCCAGCGCCAGCACGCCGCCGACGACGTCCGGGGCGGTCGCCGCCACGTACAGCGCCAGGTGTCCCCCCGCCGAGTGGCCCACCAGCAGCGGCGGCCCGGCGGCGACCCGGCCGGGCAGCGCCTCGGCCGCGAGCCGGGGCAGCTCCGTCACGCCGGTCAGCACGTCGGTCAGCGTCGCGGGCCAGCCGCCACCCGGCTGCCCCGTCCGGCGGTACTCCACCTGCGCCACCGGGTGGCCCAGCCCGGCCAGCGCGGCGGCCAGCGGGTCGGTGTGCCGCCGGTCGTACTCGGCCCGCCAGAAGCCGCCGTGCACCACCACGACCAGCGGCCGGGCCGGGCCCGACCCGGCGGGGACACGCAGGTCGGCGAGCTGGTCCGGGTGGTCGCCGTAGGAGACGGTGACGTCCGGGGCCGGAGCGGGGCGGCTGAGCACGTCGCGGGGGTCGGCGGGCATGGCGCGACCGTAGCGCGGATCACGCGCGGATCCGCCGTCGGGATCGGTCCCCGGGCGCATGGGCGCTCGCGGCTGGGTAAAGATGGGTCCCATGACCGAAGCGCACTCCGCTGGACAGAACGACGAGCCGGGCCAGGATGGCACCGGTCACTCCGGAACGGTGGTGGTGGTCGGCCCGGACGGGCGGCCCGTCGGCACCGTGCAGACCGACGAGGCACACGGCGAGGACCCGACCCGACTGGTCGAGCAGCCGGCCAAGGTGATGCGGATCGGCAGCATGATCAAGCAGCTGCTCGAGGAGGTCAAGGCCGCCCCGCTCGACGACGCCAGCCGGCACCGGATGCGGGAGATCCACCAGCGGTCGATCGTCGAGCTGAAGGAGGGGCTCGCCCCCGAGCTGCGCGAGGAGCTGGAACGCATCTCGCTGCCCTTCACCGAGGAGAAGGCGCCCAGCGAGGGCGAGCTGCGCATCGCGCACGCCCAGCTCGTCGGCTGGCTGGAGGGCCTGTTCCACGGCATCCAGGCGGCCCTGGTCGCCCAGCAGATGGCCGCCCGGGTGCAGCTGGAGCAGATGCGTTCCGGCCGGCAGGCGCTGCCCAGCGGCCCCGGCGTCGGCATGCTGCCGGGCATGCCGGGGATGGGCCAGCCGCCGCAGGGCGGCGAGGGGCACAGCACCGGCCAGTACCTCTGACCGCGCGGCCGGCCGGGGACGCCGGCCGGCCGCTCACCCCACCCCGAAGACCTTCTCCAGGTACGCCGCCACGCCGTCCGCCGAGTTCGCCGCCGTGACCTCGTCGGCGATCTCCAGGACGGCGCGGTGCGCGTTCGCCACCGCCACTCCCCGCCCGGCCCAGGTCAGCATCGGCACGTCGTTCGGCATGTCGCCGAAGGCGAGCACGTCCCGGGCGTCGATGCCGAGCCGCGCGCAGTACCACGCCAGCCCGGCCGCCTTGGTCACGCCGGCGGCGGAGATCTCCACCAGCCCCGAGTACGACGAGTGGGTCGCCTCGGCCAGCCCTTCGAGGGCCGCGGCCACCAGCGCGACGAACGCGTCCGGATCCTGCTCGGCGGACCGGGCCAACAGCTTCACCGCCGGTGCCGCCAGCAGCTCCTCGGGGGTCTCGACCGCCCGGATCGCGTCGTGGTCGGCGTCCCAGCGCAGCGGGTAGTGCGCCTCGTGCCGCATCTGCCGGCTGTCGACGATCTCCACCGCGAAGCTGATCTCCGGCACCTCGGCGCGCAGCCGCCGGGCCACCTCGGCGAGCAGCTCCGGGGCGAGCGGGTCGGCCCGTACCACCTCGTCCGCGACCGGGTCGTAGACCACCGCGCCGTTGGCGCAGATCGCCGGCAGCGGCTCGGCGAGCTGCTCGTACACCATCTTCAGCCACCGGATGGGACGGCCGGTGACCAGCACGACCGGCGTGCCCCGCGCGGACAGCCGGGCCAGCACGTCGGCGGTGTGCGGGCTGAGCGTGCGGTCGTCCCGGAGCAGGGTGCCGTCGATGTCGGTGGCGATCAGCCGTGGTGCCTCTCCCATCAGCGGGACAGTAGCCGATCGAGGTACACCGCCACCCCGTCGTCGTCGTTGCGCAGGGTCACCTCGTCCGCGGCGGCGCGGACCATCGGGTGGGCGTTGGAGACCGCGACCCGGGCCCAGCCGGCCCACTCGAACATCGGCAGGTCGTTGGGCATGTCGCCGAAGACCAGGACCTCGGCCGGGTCGACGCCGAGGCGCTGCGCCACCACGGTCAGCCCGGTGGACTTGTCGACCCCCGGCGGGCAGATCTCGACGAAGCCCAGCCCCGCCTGGGTGAGCGTGGCGACCTCCGGCGCGACGATCCGCCGGGCGACCGCGAGCAGTTCGTCGACGTGGTGGTCGGCGGTCCGGACGAACGCCTTGATCACGTCGCACGAGAGGCACTCGGCGCGGCTGCGCGCCTCGAACTCGTGCTGGTAGGGCCAGCTCGGGTGGTAGTCGCCCCAGAGCGGGGCACCGTGCTCGTCCGACGCCTCGACCATCACGGTCAGCGGCCCGACGGCCGCCTCCAGGTCGGCCAGCAGCGCGGTCAGCACCTCGGCGGAGAGGCGCTCGTCGCGCAGCACCACCGGCCCGGCCGGGTCGCTCTGGTCGACGACCCGGCCGCCGCCGGCCATCACCAGGAAGTCCGCGGCCCGGATGTCGTTGCGGGTCATTCCGGCCAGCCGGGGCCCGCGACCGGTAGCGCCGACCACCGGGATACCGGCGGCCCGCACCCGGTCGAGCACCGCGTGGGTGTACGCCGAGACGGTGTCGTCGCTGCGGACGAGCGTCCCGTCGAGATCCGTGGCGATCAGCTTGGGCAGGCCCGGGCGGGTCATCGTTCCTCCTTCGCCCGCCGCCGTCGCAGCCAGCCGTCTCGGTCCTCGGTGCCTCGACCCTGAGTGACGGCGGGCAGCAAACGTACCTCGCGGAACGGGCCCCCACCATGGCGTTGCGGCGAATGCCGTGCCAACGGTCGACGGCCCGCCGGTGTCCCCGTCCGGGGCCCTGCCGCGGGCCGTAGGGTGGGACGGATGGGAGAGCGGGACTGGCCGGTGGCGGAGGCCGTCGACACCGAGCGGCTGCTGCTGGAGCCGCTCCGCGTCGACCACGCCGAGGAACTCGCCCCCCTCCTGGACGACCCTGCCCTGCACGAGTACATCGGGGGCGGCCCGGCCACCTTGGAGCAGCTCCGGGAGCGGTACCGCCGGCAGACGGTCGGGCGGTCGCCGGACGGCCGGGAGGGCTGGCTCAACTGGGTCGTCCGGCACCGGGACAGCGGCGACGCGGTCGGCACCGTGCAGGCCACCGTGCGGCTCGACGGTGACCGGCCGGTCGCCGAGCTGGCCTGGGTCGTCCTGACGCCGCACCAGGGCCGCGGCTACGCCGGCGAGGCCGCCGCCGGCCTGGTCGGCTGGCTGGCGGAGCGCGACATCCGGGCGCTGGTCGCGCACGTGCACCCCGACCACCGGGCCTCCGCACGGGTGGCCGAGCGGCTCGGCCTGCGGGCCACCGACGAGCGAGCGGACGGCGAGGTCCGCTGGGTGGCCCCCTGAGGGACGCCGCCCCGGCGAGCGGGTACGGGCGAGGTCGTCCTCGTCGAGCGGCCGGGCTGACGTTCGTCACCCTGGTCGTGGCGAACCGGCCCCCGGTCAGTCCGGGAGTTCGGGACGGGCGAAGGGGGCGGCTGGCCCGACGGTGAGGTCGGCCGGCGCGGGCGGCAGCCCGTCGTCCGCCAGGTCCCGCGACCTGCGGCGGCGCCAGCCCACCGGCTCCGCCTCCGCTCCGCCGTCCGCCTCGCTGCCGGCGCCCGCCTCGGCCCTGCCGTCCCCCTCGGCCCCCGCCTCGGTCCCGCCGCCGGACTTCCCGGCGATCCGGGCCGTGCCGGCCGGGGCCAGCTTCAGCGCCGCCGCGAAGAGCGCACAGGCCAGGAACGCCGTCACCAGGCCCCGGCCGTACTCGACCTGGAACCCGTCGTCCGTGGAGTAGAAGAAGACGCGTTGGGCGGCCTCGTCGAGCGAGGCCGTGGCCGCGACCAGCAGCCCCAGCAGCGCCCCGGCCACGGCCAGCCCGGCGAGCCGGGCGTTCGGACGCACCGCGGGAGTGCCACGCAGCGCGAGCACCACCGCGCAGACCAGGGCGAACAGCCCGACCAGGTAGCCCACCCCGAACCCGCCGACGTCGGACACCCCGCCCGGCACCCGCAGCGGGGTGTTGCCCTGCGGGCCGCCGTTGGGGATGGTCATCACCTGCCACTCGCCGAGCATCGAGGCGAGGGCGGCCACCGCGCCGAGCGCCGCGAGCAGCACGGGGAGCCGGGGGTCCCGGCCCAGGCCGGAGAACGTACGCCCGAACCGCCCCGGCCTGTCCGGCTGGGCGGTGCCCCACTCCAGGACGGCGGCACCGTCGGACCGGTGTTCCTGCCGGGGAATGGGGGAACTCTGGGACATCGGCCACCCTTCCGCGTTCGCGGGCCTGCCCCGAATCATGACACAGTACGCACCCGGTGACGCGGAGCGTGAACGGTCGCCGGAGGGTGCCCGTTGGGCTAGCGTCGGGTGCATGCCTATCCGTACCGCTTCCGCACAATGGCAGGGCAACCTCACCGAGGGGTCCGGCACGATCCGCACCGGCAAGGGCGGGCTGGAGGGGAACTACTCCTTCAAGTCCCGTTTCGAGGAGGGTGAGGGCACCAACCCCGAGGAGCTGATCGGCGCGGCCCACGCCGGCTGCTTCTCGATGGCCTTTTCCAAGGCGCTCGCCGAGGCCGGCTCGCCGCCCACCTCCGTGGAGACCACCGCCAAGGTCCACCTCGACAAGACCGACGCCGGGATGACGGTGACCCGGATCGAGCTGGACACCGTCGGCCAGGTACCGGGCATCGACGAGGCGCAGTTCACCAAGCTCGCGGAGACCGCCAAGGAGAACTGCCCGATCTCCCGCCTGCTCGCCCCGGGCGCCCAGATCAGTCTGACCGCCCGCCTCGCCTCCTGACCGTCCCCGTCGTCGGCGTCGACCGCCACGGGGACCACGCTCCCCGTGGCGGCCCGCCGAGCCGGACCGGCGCGCCCGACCGGCCGCAGGCTTCGACCGACCCCGGCGGTCGAGCCGGACCGAGGCGGCCCCGGCGCTCGGACCGGCGGGTCTGACCGGCGCGGGCGGGCCGTGTCGTCGGGCAGAATGGGCGGGGTGCCGGTGGAGATGAGTCGCGAGCGCTTCGAGGAGCTGGTCGGCGACGCGCTCGACGAGGTGCCCGAGGAACTCCTCGCCCTGATGAGCAACGTCGTGATCCTCGTGGAGGACGATCCGCCCCCCGGCGAGGACCTGCTCGGCCTCTACGAGGGGCACGCCCTCACCGAACGCGGCTGGGACTACGCCGGCGTGCTGCCGGACCGCATCCTCATCTACCGCAACCCCATCCTGTGCATCTGCGACGACGACGAGGACGTCGTCGACGAGGTCGCGGTGACGGTGGTGCACGAGATCGCCCACCACTTCGGCATCGACGACGCCCGCCTGCACGAGCTGGGCTGGGGCTGACGGGCGGCGGTTGCCACCGTCGCCTACCGTCGGTCCAGGTACCGCGAACTCAGGAGGCACTTCCAATGCGCAGCGAGCTGTTCTCGGCGGAGAACCTTGAGAAGGAGTCCGCGCAGCCCGGCATGCGGCTGCAGAACTCCAAGATGTTGAAGGTCGAACTCAACGGTGAGGTGATGGCCCGGGTCGGGTCGATGGTCGCCTACCAGGGGCAGGTGCAGTTCCAGGCGCTCGGCTCCGGCGGGCTCGGCAAGTTCCTCAAGCAGAAGCTGACCGGCGAGGGCGTCCCGCTGATGAAGGTCTCGGGCCGGGGTGACGTCTTCCTCGCCGACTTCGCCAAGGACGTGCACGTCATCGACCTGGAGCCCGGCGACGCGCTCTCCATCAACGGCTCCAGCGTGCTGGCCTTCGACTCCACCCTCCAGTACGACATCCGGATGGTCGGCGGGGCCGGCATGGCGTCCTCGTCGGGGCTGTTCAACTGCGTCTTCAGCGGTTACGGCCGGATCGCCATCACCACCAAGGGCACTCCGGTGGTGCTCAGCGTCGACGCCCCCACCTACGTCGACCCGCAGGCGGCGGTCTGCTGGTCGGCCAACCTCCAGACCGGCTACCACCGCGCCGAGCAGCTCAGCCTCGGCACGCTGCTCGGCCGGAGCACCGGCGAGGCGTTCACGATGAGCTTCGCCGGCCAGGGCTTCGTCGTCGTCCAGCCCTCCGAGGAGCCGCCCGTCATGGGCAGCGGCTCCCAGGAGCAGCAGGGCGGGCTCCTCGGCGGCCTGCTCAGCTGAGGCACGCCCCGCACCACCCCGCACCGCCCCCACCCGCGTCGACCGGCCCCGCCGGATCCGACGCCGGTCGGGGGCGGTGCCGTTGCGGGGCCCGCGGTCGGCTCCGGGGCGGTCCCGGGCCTGCCGTCAGCCGAGGTCGCCGGCGCGCAGGCGGGCCAGCCAGGCGGCGGCGTCGGCGTAGTCGGCGTCCGAGAGGCCGGCGGGGGCCGGGATCGGGCGGTCGCCCGTCCCGGGGAACCGGTGCCGGGGGTACGAGCCCAGGAAGCGCACGTCGGCGCAGACCCGGCGCAGCCCCTGCAACGCCTCGCCCAGGCGTACGTCCGCCACGTGCCCGGCGCAGTCGAGGAAGAAGACGTAGCGGCCGAGCGCCTCACCCGTCGGGCGGGACTCGATCCGGCTCATGTTGACCCCGCGGACGGCCAGCTCCATCAGCACCGACAGCAGCGCGCCCACCCGGTCGTGCGCGATGTAGACCGCCAGGGACGTCACGTCGTCGCCCGTCGGCGGCGGGGGCGGCCCGGGGCGGGACACCAGCGCGAAGCGGGTCACCGCGTCCGGGTGGTCGGCGATCTTGTCGGCGAGCACGTCGAGCCGGTGCCGCCCGGCCCCGATCGGGGCGCAGATCGCCGCGTCGTACTCGCCGGTGGCTGCTCCGGCGGCGGCGGCGCCGTTGGAGAGCACGTCGACGACGACGGCGTCGGGCAGGTGCGCGCGCAGCCAGCCCCGGCACTGGGTGGACGCCTGCGGGTGGGCGGCGACGCTGCGCACGTGCGGGAGCGTCGTGCCGGGCCGCGCGGCGAGCACGAACTCGACCGGCAGGACCACCTCGCGGGTGATCACCAGGGGCTCGCCCTCGGCGAGTTCGTCCAGGGTCACCCCGACGGCGCCGCCGATCGAGTTCTCCAGCGGCACCAGAGCCGCGTCGGCCTCCCCGGTCCGTACGCCCTCCAGCGCCTCGGGGACGCTGCGGGCCGGCGTGCGGCTGCCCCGCTCGGCGGCGGGGATGCTCTTCAACGCCTGCTCGGCGAAGGTGCCCTCCGGCCCGAGATAGACGAAGCGCGTCGGCGGTGTTCCCGGCATGGCGACAGCCTACGCACCCGGTACGCCGAGCGACCCGCCCTCGCAGACGCGCGTCCGGATGCCGGGCGGCCCGGCGGCGCGGACCTCGGCGGTGCAGACGTCGGTGCCGGCGGTGACCAGTCGCGGGGCGCCCGGCCGACCCTGGGTGATCACCTGGAGCGTCTCGTGCCCGGTGACGTCGAGCACCGTGTAGTGCCACTCGCCGGCGCAGAGCGGCCCGGTCCGCACCCGGACCCGCACGCCGTTCGGCAGCACGCCACCCCGGCCCCGCACCAGGTCGACGATCCGCGCTCCCGAGGGGCCGTCCGGGCACGGGACCGCGACCAGACCGGGATCGACCGTGGGGGTGGGCAGGCCGGTGGCGGGCGGCAGGCTCGGCGCGGTGCTGGGAATGCCGGTCGGTGCGGTGCTGGCGGTGCGGGTCGGCGCGGTGGTCGGGGCGGGCTTCCGAAGCTCGGGCGGCGTGCCGCAGGCGGCCAGGGAGAGCACGGCCAGCAGCGCGGCTGCCGCTGCCGGTGCCGCCCTCAGCCCCGTGGCTGGCTGGACCGGCCGGTGCCGGCGCGGGTGGCGGTGATCGGTGGCGCGGGTAAGAGCGGGTCGCCGGGCAGCAGACGGGCGTGCCGTACCGGCGGGTGGCCGGGGCGTCACCGATGGTTGGTCCGCGTGGGCGTGCGGCCGGCCCGCTCCGGGGTGCCCGGCGTCGACGCGGGGCGGGCGGGCGGGTGTGGCGGGGCGCGAGGGGGTGGGCGGCACGGCCGATCCTCGGGACATCGGGGAGCGTCACTGCGGCCGGGAGGCCGAGCCCATCCTAGGAGGAACCGGCGGGCGGGTGAAGATCAGCCGAGGACGCGATGGCCGGCACGTTCCAGCGCGGCGGTCGCCTCGCGGAGCCGCACGGCGGGAACCAGCAGGTAGTCGGTGTCGTAAGTGGAGAAGGCGACCACGCTGACCCGGGCTGCGGCGAGGGGGTCCACAAGCGCGGCGAGGGTGCCGCTGACCGCCAGGTCGAGCGGTTCGGCGACCCGCAGGCAGCGCCAGGCGGTCTCGCCGACGGCCTGCTCGGGCGCCCGGTCGGCGGGGCAGATCAGCGAGATCCCGTCGGCCGTCCAGCTCACCGTGACGACGTCGCCGTTGCTCAGCCCGCCCGACAACTCGGGCGGCAGGGCGGAGCCGGCGGCCAGGCGGCACACGGCGTACTTCCCCGGCAGCAGAGCGATATCGAGCATGAGGGCACCTTACGGCCTCGGTACGGGCCCGCCCCAGATTCGCCGCGTGCGGCGAACGCCACATCCCGCCGCTGGTCAGACCGGGGAGAAGAACGTGAGTGAACCGGCGACCGTACCGCTGGTGAACACCGGGGTGGAGATCGCGTCGACGGTCGAGTCCGGCGCGTCGGTCGACGCGGCCTGGACCCGGAGCAGCCCTCGGGCCAGGCGTCCGGAGGAGAGCGCCAGCAGCGGCGGGATCTTGTCGATCTCGGGCTCGGTCAGCTCGCAGCGGTTCGCGGTGAAGTCGAGCAGCCGTAGCCCGCCGTCGAGCAGCGGCAGCCCGGTCACGTCCTCCGGGTCGCCCAGGAAGAGCAGCTCGCAACCGGCGACGGAGACGGCGACGACCCTCGTCCCGGCGTCGATCAGCAGGCACGGCTCGTCGGCGTGGGAGACCGTGGACGACCACCGACCGAGGTTGTCGAACTCCTGGCCTGTCGGTGTTCCCGCCGCCGGCACGAACACGTCAGAGAGCGAGAGTTCGACGTGGGCCACCGCGCCTCCTATGTACACCGACGGTCCGTCCACGCTAGCCGGTCGTCGCGGGTGACGCCGACCGCGCGTGGTCACCGGGCCGCCGGTGGGTGAGGGAGTGCCCTGACCAGGCGGCCGGCGACGGCGCGACCGACGGGTGCCGACCGGCACCCGGGTGCGTGGCGTCGCCGGTGACGTTACCGTCGGTTGGCCGGCTTGTCAGCGGCCGTTCGGCCGCCCTCGTACCACCGGTAGTCCGCGGCCGGCCGGTACGCGCCGTTCACCCAGGTCTCCGGGTGCTGTGCGACCCGCGAGAGCTTCTCGGCCGTGGCCGGACTGATCCGGCTGCCCCCGGCGACGAGCAGGCGGTCCAGCTCGCGGTGGGTGGCCATGAGGCAGTCCTTCGGCAGGCCGTAGACGCTGATGACGCCGGAGCCGACGAAGGTCAGCACCGGCGTCACCGGGATCGGCAGCCCCACGGCGTCGGAGAGGGCCTTGCTGGCCCGCTTGGCGTCGCGGCGGGCCTCGGCCACGTAGGGCGGGCGCTTGCCGTTGATCTGGACCACGTCGCCGGCCACCAGCACCCGGGCCCGGCCGTGGTCGGCGATGGTGACCGCGAAGAGCCCGCTCGGCCCGATGGCGAGGAAGCCGGCGCGTTCGTCGCGCTCGTGATCGAGCAGGAGATCGGTGGCGTCCGTGCGGGGCCACTCGATGACGTGCCACGCGGGCCCGAGATGGTCGAGCCGGCCGAGCGCCCGTGCCCCGGCCGCCTCCAGCCGCCGGGCGCCCCGCTCCGCCCTGCGGCGGCGGGCCCACTCCAACGGGGACGGACGGACGGGTGCGAGCACCCCCGGCGACTCCACGCGGGGGTGTGGCACCGCCGCAGGCGGCAGTGCCCGGGCGGACGGTACGGCTTGACGAGCGGGAAAGACAGTCATCGCGACCTCCGGCAAAAGGTCCCTCGAAGTTATGTCCTCACTACCCTACGTTGCCAGTCCCCTGTGTCGGCAAGTTGGAACGCCGGAGTGAGTGTGGATGAATGCCATATTCATCCACCCCTGTTTTATCGGATGCCGCCAAACCCTGCCCTACGCTGCGAGGGTGACCCACTACGTGGACAGCGAAGTCGGTCGGCTCGGGACGGTGCTGCTGCACCGCCCCGGTCCTGAGTTGGCCCGGCTCACCCCCCGGAACAACGACTCGCTCCTCTTCGACGCCATCCCATGGGTCGGACGGGCCCAGGAGGAGCACGACGCCTTCGCCGCCGCCCTGCGCGAGCGCGGCGTCGAGGTGCTCTACCTTGCCACCCTCCTCGCCGAGACGCTCGCCGTGGCCGACGCGCGTGCCGAGCTCACCGGGGAGGTGCTCCGCTCGCCCAGGCTCGGCGACTCGCTGCGCGCCCGGGTCGCCGACCACCTCGCGTACCTCGATCCCGTCGCGCTCGCCGACGTGCTCATCGCCGGGCTGGCCCACGAGGAGCTCCGGGTCAGCCGGGAGCGGCCGGGCGGCCTCGTCTACACCCTGATGGACCGGCACGACTTCGTCATCGACCCGCTGCCGAACCTGCTGTTCACCCGGGACTCCTCGTTCTGGGTCGGCGACCGGGTCGGGGTGACCAGCCTGGCGATGCCGGCGCGGCGACGGGAGACCACGCTGACCGACGCCATCTACCGGCACCATCCGCGTTTCGCCGGCACCGAGCTCGTCTACCAGCCCGGCCTGGAGCACCTGGAGGGCGGCGACGTGCTGCTGCTCGCGCCGGGGGTGCTGGCCGTCGGGGTGGGCGAGCGGACCACGCCCGCCGGCGCGGAACGCCTCGCCCGGCAGGTCTTCGCCGCCGGGCTCGCGCACACCATCCTCGTCGTCCCGATCGCCCAGGAACGGGCGACCATGCACCTCGACACCGTCTGCACGATGGTGGACGTCGACGCCGTGCTGATGTACCCGAACATCGCCCACACGCTGTCGGCGTACACGGTGATCGCCGGGGCGGACGGTGAGGACCCGCGGGTGGACGGCCCGGCGCCGTTCCTGCGGGCCGCCGCGGACGCGATGGACCTGCCCCAGCTCCGGGTCATCGACACCGGCCTGGACCCGGTGACCGCCGAACGCGAGCAGTGGGACGACGGCAACAACACCCTGGCCATCGCGCCCCGGCTCTGCGTGGGTTACGAGCGCAACACGGAGACCAACGCGCAGCTGGAGCGGGCCGGCATCGAGGTGATCCCGATCGCCGGCTCGGAGCTGGGCTCGGGCCGGGGCGGACCACGCTGCATGTCCTGCCCGCTGGTCCGCGAGCCGCTCGGCGCACCGGGGTGAGGAAGGGCCCCTTCCTCACACCGCAGCCGCCGCGCGAGGCGGGCGCGGCGGCTGCGGGGCGGAGGGTGGGCCGGGTGTCCGGATCAGCGCAGGGTGAGTTGGCGGCCGAGCAGGCCGTGGCGGGCCCGCCGGCCGGCGGCGTCCAGCGGGGTGGGCTCGGCGAGCGCCTCCGCGTACCGCTTGGCGAAGTCGGCGACCGGCTGCTCCCAGTCGGCGGCCGGGACGTCCTCCGGCAGGTCCCAGACGGGTACCAGCCGGCCGTGGGCCCGGAACATGCCCGCGAAGCGGGTGTTCTCGCCGAGCACCAGCGTGCCGGCGACGCTCAGCCGGGACAGCGCGTCCAGCGCGGCGTCCTCGTCGTCGGGCAGCACCCAGCGCACGTGTGCCTTCTCCGGCACCTGGCACCAGTACGCGGCCCGGGCGGCGGCGAGCCGTACGGTGGGGTAGATCGCGGCGTTCGCCCGCTCCAGGGACGCCTGCACGTTCGGGTCGTCGCCGGCCCCCGGGTCGAGCCAGAACTCGAACCCGTCGTGCATGCTGACCTCCAGCGGGCCGTCGGCGAGGACGTCCTGCAACCGGGGGCCGGGGCCGGGCAGCGGCGGCACGGGCACCGGGCGGCCCGGCTCGGCCCGCAGCGCGCAGAGCAGTGCCTCGGCCAGGTCCCGGGAGACGTCGCCCGACTGGAGGTGACGCTGGAGCCCGATGAGGACCCGCCCGTCCGGCTTGGTCATGGCCGGGGTGGCCATCGGCAGCACGGTGGCCAGGGTGACCTCCCGGTCGCCGAACTCCTCGACCAGGGCGGGGGCCAGCCGCAGCGGCGCGGAGGCGGCCGGCACCAGTTCCCGCAGGGCGATCCACTCCGGCTCGTCGGTCAGCCCCTCGAACGGTCGGGGCACGAAGACGTCCCGTACCTTCTCCCGCTTGGGGGTGGCTTCGGCGGCCCGCTGGCTCTTTCGACGCTTGCTCACGGCGACACAGCCTAGAGGCCCCGGCGGCCCGGCGGGGGCGGGACCCGCCCTCGCGGTCGGTCAGCCGGCCACGGCGAGGTCCGACCGGGTGACGTCGGCGGGGTCGAACTCGGCCCACACGCTCTGGCCCAGGCCGTCGCGCTCGACGCCCCAGCGGTCGGCCAGCCCCGAGATGATGTGCAGCCCCCGGCCGTCGACGGCGTCGATGTCGGCGATCCGCATCGTGGGGCCCGCGGCGGCGCCGCCGTCGGTCACCCGGAGCTGCACCTGCTGGCCGCCGGACGAGTCGCGCAGCCGCCAGGCCACCCGGACCACTCCGCCGGGCAGCGGGTCGGCGTGCCGGACCGCGTTGCCGACCAGCTCGGCGAGGACCGCGACGAGGTCGGCCAGGAGCGGCGGGGGTACGACGTCGGCCAGTTCCTCGGCGAGGCGTCGCCGCGCCACCCGCGCCCCCGCGGCGTGGTGGGGGACCACCACGCACCATGCCCGATCGGCAGCTCCCGTCGACACCTTCGTCCCTTTCCCGCCCCCGTTGCCCGTCGCCGGTCACCCGCGGGGCAGCCGCACCTCTGCGACCGTACCGCCACCGGCCCTCGGTCGTAGGGATACCCATCCATTCTGCTGTTCAACGATCCGACGGACGAGATAGAGGCCGAGTCCGGCCCCGGCGTAGCGGCGGCGGTCGCCCGACTCGCCCTGCCAGAACCGGTCGAAGGCCCGCTCCACGTGCTCCGGCCGGATGCCGATGCCCCGGTCGCGTACCTGGAAGGAGACCGTCGACCCGTCCGCGTCGGCGGTGATCTCGATGAGCGAGCCGGCCTCGGAGTACTTGCCGGCGTTCGTGCACAGCTCCGTGAGCACGGTGGCGAGGCTCAGCCGGTGGCCGAGCGCCTTGGGCAGGTCCGCGGGGAGGCGGAGGACGAGCCGCTGCCGCAGCTCCGCCGGGAGGTCGACCGCCGCCGCGCGCAGCGCGTCACCGAGGTCGTACGGGGCGGGAGGCTGGTCGCCCGGCCCCGCCTCGGCGGCGGAGGAGAGCAGCCGGTCCACCAGCCGGGCCAGCTCGTTGGCGCGTTGCCCGATCACGCGGGCGGCCTGCCGCCGGTCGGCCTCGGTCAGCGACTCCCAGTGGTCGGTCAGCGTGTCCGCGTAGCCCTTGATCACGGTCACCGGCGTACGCAGCTCGTGGCTGGTCACCGCCACGAAGAGGTCCCGGTCGTGGTCGCGGCGCTGCTGGTCGGTGATGTCGCGGAAGGTGACCACCCGCAGGGCGCCGGGGCCGGGCAGCTCGCCGGAGGTGATCGTGAGCCAGCGGCCGTCCGGCATCCGGTGGTCGCGCACCTGCCCGGACGGGGGCAGCGGGAAGGGCAACGGCCGGTTGAGCGCCTGGGCCACGGAACGGCCGGTGACCCGGGCGGCGGCCGGGTTCCAGAGCCGGACGTGGTTGTCCCGGTCGACCACGGCCAGGCCGTCCGCCAGCGCCGCCACCACCGGCCCGTCGCCGTGCACGGGCAGCCCGGTCTGGTCGCCGTACATGTGGGCGATGCAGGAGGCCAGGTAGCCCGCGACGGCGTGCTGCTCGGCGTCGGGCGGGTCGTCGCCGTCGGGGTAGAGCACGTGCAGGCTGCCGACCGTCAGCCCGCCGATCTCCGCGCGGGAGACCACCATCCGGAGCAGGCCCCGTTCGGCGAGCTCGGCGGAGAGCCTGCCGGTCAGCTCGTCCGTGCGGACCTGGCGCACCCGCGCGCCGGAGAGCAGGCAGACGGTGGCGGGGTCGTCGGCCGGCACGGGGTGGCCGACGGCCCACTCGGCGGCGCCGGTGGCGGCGATCACCCGGCCGCCGGTCGGCGCGAACTCGACGAACGCCGTGCCCGCCGCGCCGAGCGCCGACCGGGCCACGCGGAGCAGGTGGGTGAGCACCGGAAGGCCGGTGCCGCCCGAGTTGATCATTTCGATCACCGTGGTGTGGCCGGCGATGAGAGCGGAGAGGTCGGTGCGCTCCGGCATCCTCCGAGTGTGCCCCGCCGGCCGGTCCGGGGACACCCCTGCCCGACCGGGCCTCCACGCGCTGCCACCCCGGTCAGCGGCCCAGGCTGGCCAGCGTGTGCGCCGGCCGGTCGGTGATGATGCCGTCCACCCCGGCGGCCAGGACGAGGTCCAGGTCCGCCGGCTCGTTCACGGTCCACACGAAGACCTGGTTGCCCGCCGCCCGCAGGGCGGGCACCAGCTGCGGGCGGGCGCGCACCAGGGCGACGCCGGGGCCGGCGATCCGGGTGCCGAACGGCAGCCGCCCCGGCCGCACCCAGCGCGGCAGCACATCCAGCAGCAGCACCGTGGGCAGCGCGGGGGCCAACCCCCGGACCCGGCGTACGGCCAGCGGCGAGAACGACATGACGGTGACCCGTACCGGATCGTCCGGTTTCGGCTCGGTCAGGCCGTACCGGCGCAGCATCGCGACGAGCCGGCGCTCGACGTTGCCGCCGTGGCGGGAGGGGTGCTTGGTCTCCACCAGCAGCCGCACCGGCCTGCCCGCGGCCAGCACCGCGTCCAGCAGCCGCTCCAGGGTCAGCAGGCGCGTGTGCGACTCGTCCAGCACCTCGTCGCCGTCGGCGGGCGCGCAGCCGGGGTGCCAGGAGCCGAAGTCCAGCGCCTCCAGCTCCGCGAGGGTACGGGCGCTGACCAGTCCCTGGCCGTTGCTGGTGCGGTCGAGCCGGCGGTCGTGCACGCACACCAGGTGGCCGTCCCGGGTCAGCCGGACGTCGCACTCCAGCCCGTCCGCGCCCTCGTCGAGGGCCCGCAGGTAGGCCGCGAGGGTGTGCTCGGGCAGGTCGTGGGAGGAACCGCGGTGCGCGAAGACGAGAGGGGCGTCCATCCCGACCGTCCTAGAGGACCCGGCCCGGCTGCCCGTCCTCGCGGACCACTCCTCGCCCGGCGGCGGCCCACTCGCCCATCCCGCCCTCGACGTTGCGCACCTGGTCCCAGCCGTTGCGCATCAGGTAGGCGACGACCTGTGCGGAGCGCCCGCCGGAGCGGCAGATGACGGCGACGTCGCGGTCGGTCGGCACCTCGGCGATCCGGGCCGGCAGCTCCATCATCGGCAGGTGGTGCGCGCCGGGGGCGTGGCCGGCGTTCCACTCGTCGTCCTCCCGGACGTCGAGCAGGTACGCGTCGTCGGCGATCTCGGTCACGGTCACGGTGGGAACCTGGGATCCGAACACGGGCCAAGCCTAGATCCTCGCCCGGGCGGCCGGTGGCGGGCCGCCCCCGGGCGTCACAGCCGGGTGACCCACCGCGGGTTGGCGCGCGCCCAGTCCGGCACGCGGGTGCCGCGTACCGCCTCGAAGAGGCCGTTCCCGCCGTTGTCGAGCACCACGTACGACACCTGGTCGATGGTCTGGGGGTGGGAGGGGACCTGCACGCCACGCAGCGCGTCCGCCGGCAGGTCGCGCAGCGCGAGGACCAGGTCCTCCAGCCGTACGCCGTTGGTGTCCACGGTCAGCGAGCCGCCCACGGCGCGGATCACCTGGTCCAGCTTGACCGGGTTGGTCCGCAGCGACGTCTCGCTCGTGCGCTCCAGCACCGCCCGGAGCAGTTGCTGCTGGTGGGTCTGCCTGTCGTAGTCGCCGCCCGGCAGGTCGTAGCGCTGGCGGACGTAGTCCAGCGCCTCACCGCCGTCCATCTGCTGGCAGCCGGGCGCGAAGACGCGGTCGGTGTGGATCGAGCGGACCTCGGTGTCCACGCACATGCGTACGCCGCCGAGCAGGTCGATGACCTTGCGGAAGCCGGAGAAGTCGATCAGGGCCGCGCCGTCGAAGCGGATGCCGGTCAACCGGGACAGGGTGGCCGAGAGCAGGCGGGTGCCCGGCTGGCCGCCGCCGCCGTGCTCGTACGCCGCATTGATCTTGTCCTGGCCGCCGCCGTAGCCGTTGCCGGCGGGGATGGCCACGAGCAGGTCCCGGGGGACGGAGACCAGGTACGCCTCGCGCCCGCCGGCGGGGACGTGCACGATGAGGATGGTGTCCGAGCGTCGGTCCGCCGCGCTGCCGCTCTGCCAGCGGTCGGTCCCCACCAGCAGGTAGTTCAGCGGCCCGTCGGGGTCGGTGCGCTTCTGGCGGGCGGTGGGGTCGAGCAGTTGCTCCCGGACGACGCTGCGGTCGTACCGGTCGCTCAGCACCTCCAGGCCCGCCACGGCGAGCCCGGCCAGCAGCACCAGGGCCAGGCCCAGGCCGAGCAGCAGCCGGGGCCAGCGGACGCGGGGCGGCCGGGCGGGCCGGGTGTCGGTCCCGGACCGGCCCCGACCGTCGCCCGTCGATCTGGACGTGACGCCTCCCCGCGACCCGTACGTGAATCCCTCTCACGTCAGGCTACGAGCCGACCACGTCGGACCGGGCCGCTTCGCCGACATCGCCCGGCGGGCCGCCTCAGCCGGCGTCACTCGCGGCTGGAGACCACCTCGGGGTTGGCGAAGACGAATTCGGCCAGCTTGTCCTGTTTCACCGCGCGGAACATGTCCATCGTCTGGGCGCTGAGCGTCTCGCGGCTGCCGTCGCTGTGGAAGGTGCCGCCGTTCGTCTTCAGCATCACGAGGTCGTTGCCGGTCACCCCGCGCATGGTGAAGACGAAGTCGGGAACCGGCACGCCGGCGGTGTCGAGGATGAATGCCTTGCCGGCCGCGTCGATCAGCTTGTTCAGCTTGATCGGGTTGGTCAGCGTCCCGTCCTGGGTGGCCTTCTTCGCCATCGCCTTGATCAGCTGCTGCTGGTTCTGCTGCCGGTCGTAGTCGCCGTTCTTGAGGCTCTTGCGCTGCCGGGAGTAGTCCAGCGCCGCCCAGCCCTCCATTTCGCGGCAGCCCTTCTTGTGCACCACGGGCGTCCGCTGCTTGCCGGTCTTCTTCGCGTCCGCGTTCCACATCGGCTTGCCGTCCACGTACGACATGTGGATCGACTCGACCTCCTGCTTGACGCAGATGCGCACGGTGCCGAGGGCTTCGATGACGTTCTTGAATCCGCCGAAGTTGATGATGGCCGCGCCGTCGAAGCTGATCCCGGTCATCTTCTTGATCGTCTGCGCCATCAGCTGGGCGCCGCCCTCCCAGCCGCCGCCGTTGCGGGCGCCGGCCTGGAACGCCGCGTTGATCTTGTCGGTGCCGCCCTTGTAGCCGCTCGGCTTGAAGGCCGGGATCTGGGCCTCGGTGTCCCGGGGGATCGAGATCAGGTACGCCTGGTCGTGCGTCGCCGGGATGTGCAGCACGATGATGCTGTCCGCCCGCACGTCGTCGGCGGCCCACCGCTCCCGGGCGTCCACACCGAGCAGCAGCATGTCGATCGGGCCGTCCAGGCTGGCGCCACCCTCGGCGTCGGTCTTGCCGGCGTCACCGAGGAGGTTGCGCTGGGCGATGTTGCCGGTGGCGCTGCTGATCAGCGCCTTGCTGCCGACGATGGCCGCACCGCTGGCGACCATCAGCACGGCGCCGAAGATCAGGGTGAGTCGGGCCCAGAGCGGGTCCTTGCGGCGCGACCGCTTCTTCGCGGACCCGCCACCGGGCTTGCCGCCCTTGACGGGCTGCTTCGGGATGCTCGTGGAGGCCCGGACCGGGCCACGGGGGGACTCCAGCGCCGGAGGGCGACGGCTGGTCTGAACCGGCATGCGTGCTCCAGCTCGCGTTTGTCAGGGGGCGGGATCACTTTACGGACGCTTTCCCGTCCTGGCGAGGTCGTCCGACCGTCAAATGCCGTTCGTACGGCCGTCATCCAGGAGAACTGACCGAACGGACAGATCGATACGGCTGGTCGGCGGTTGGCTCACAGGAAGCGCTCGACCGGCCCTCCGAATCGTGATGACGGTCGTCGATCACGGGAGGGCCGGCCGGCGGAGCTGGTCAGTTTCCGGTGCCGTCCTTCTTCTTCTGGTTGGCCTCGACCCAGGCCGTCATGGTGTCGGCCGACATCGCCTTGTACATGGTCAGCGCCTTCTCCTTGTCCGACACCACCACCGACTCACCGTCGATGGTCTGGCTGCCGACGTGCGGGCTGGTCACGAAGGTGAGGTTCTCGCCGCGCAGGTTGCGGAACTGGACCCCCATGTCGACAAGCGAGAAACTCTGGTCGACGGTGACCGCGGCGGTGACCGACTTGAGGAAGTCGTTCAGCTTCTTCGGATTGGTCAGCGTGCCCGTGCTCGCCGCCTTGTCCATCAGGGCGCGGAGGAACTCCTGCTGGTGCCGCATCCGGGCGAAGTCGCCGTCCGGGAACTGCTTGCGCTGCCGGATCCAGTCCAGCGCCTCGGCGCCGTCCATGTGGTTGGTGCCCTTGGTGAACGTCCGGTACGGCTTGTGGATCGAGGTGACGGTCCGCTCGACCTTCAGGTCGACGCCGCCGAGGGCGTCGGTGACCTGCTTGAAGCCGGCGAAGTCGATCGCCATCACGTGGTCGAGCCGCACGTCGGTGAAGCACTCCACCGTCCGCACGGCCAGCGGCAGCCCGCCGAAGGCGAAGGCGGCGTTGATCTTCCCCCGCTGCCCGCTGCCGCAGTCGGCGTTGGCGCCCTCCGGGATCGGCACGTAGAGGTCACGGGGGATGGAGACCAGGTAGGCCTTCTGGTGGTCCGACGGGATGTGCATCACGATGATCGTGTCGGCCCGCCACTTGCTGGACTTGTCCACCGGGGCGTCCGGGTCCCGGGAGTCGCTGCCCACCAGCAGGATGTTCAGGGCGCCGTCGACCGCCTTGGCCGGGCGGCCCCCCGTGATCTCCGAGAACGGGTCGGTGCGGGCCAGGTCGTCGTCGAGGCCGCGGGCGTAGAACCAGGCGCCCACGCCGCCGAGCAGCGCGAGCACCAGCACTGCCACGCCGGCCACCAGGGCGATCCGGCCCCAGCGGGGGCGGACGCCGCCCCGGCCCGGCCGGTCCGGTCCGGTCGGTCCGCCTGGCCCGGCCGGTCCGCCCGGCCCTGCGGGGCCGCCCGGGCCGCCGGCCCGTGGCTCGTCCGCTGCCGGGGACCAGCGGGCCTCGGCCGGCCGGGCGCGTCCGGCGTCCCGGCCGGGGCCGGGCACCGAGGCGCGCCCGGCGCTGCGGTACAGGTGCGGGAGTGGAACTCCGGCGGGCATGGTCGCTGACATGTAACTCAGGGTACGTACGCGTAGCCACTGTCGCCCTGTGGCGCCGCCGACGTGTGCGCCGGCGGCGGGCGTTCGCTAGACCATCCGCTCGCGGAAGTACTCGATCGTGCGGCGGAGGCCGTCCTCGGGCGTCACGGTCGGCTCGTATCCGAGCAGCTCGCGGGCGAGGGTCAGGTCCGGGCGGCGCATCTCCGGGTCGTCGGCGCTGCGGGTGATGTAGGTCACCTCGGAGCTGCTCCCGGTGAGCGACACGATGGTCTCGGCCAGCTGCCGCATGCTCATCTCGTGCTCGGTGCCGCAGTTGATCGGCCCCGTCTCGCGGGAGTCGAGGAGCAGCAGGATGCCGTGCACCAGGTCGGACACGTAGCAGATTGAACGGGTCTGGTTGCCGGTGCCGTGCACGGTGATCGGCTCGCCGCGCAGCGCCTGCGAGATGAAGGTCGGGATGGCCCGGCCGTCGTCCGGGCGCATCCGCGGGCCGTACGTGTTGAAGATCCGGACGATGGCCGTGTCGAGCCCCCGGCTCCGGTGGTAGGCCATGGTGGCCGCCTCGGAGAAGCGCTTCGCCTCGTCGTAGACGGCGCGGATGCCGATCGGGTTGACGTTGCCCCAGTACGACTCAGGCTGCGGGTGCTCCTTCGGGTCCCCGTACGCCTCGGAGGTGGAGGCCATCAGGAAGCGGGCGCCGTCGGCGACCGCGCGCTCCAGCAGGTGCAGGGTGGCCACCGAGCCGACGCGGAGGATCTCCACCGGCAGCTTCTCGAAGTCGGTCGGGCTCGCCGGCGAGGCCATGTGCAGGATGGCGTCGAACCGCTCGGCCATCGCCGGGTGGTGGGTCGGCAGGCCGTCGGAGATGTCGGCCTCGACCAGGGTGAAGTTCGGCTCGTCCAGCAGGTGGGCGACGTTCTCCTTCGACCCGGTGATGAAGTTGTCGAGCGCGACCACGGTGCAGCCGCGAGCGATCAGGGAGTCCACCAGGTGCGACGGTACGAAGCCGGCGCCGCCCGTGACGAGGATGCGGTGACCGGGTCCGAAGCGGGCAACAGCGTTCATGCCGGTCAGCCTACCCACTGCCCCGAGCCGCCCTGACGCAAGGAAGGGCCCCTTGTCATCGCCAGGCGACAACGAGGGGCCCTTCCTTGCATCTGCCGGGTCGTCAGTGGGCGCCGGCGCCGGTGACGGAACGCACCTCCAGCTCCGCGTACTTCTCCTCGTCGTGCTCCTTGGAGATCACGGTGCCGATCCACCCGCACAGGAAACCGAACGGGATGGACAGGATGCCGGGGTTGGACAGCGGGAACCACTGCCAGTCGTGCTCGGGGAACATCGAGGTGGCCGCGCCGGAGACCACCGGCGAGAAGAACACCA
Source organism: Micromonospora sp. NPDC048868 (assembly GCF_043198195.1). Lineage (NCBI taxonomy): Bacteria > Bacillati > Actinomycetota > Actinomycetes > Micromonosporales > Micromonosporaceae > Micromonospora > Micromonospora sp. NPDC048868. Next base: position 70,214 of record NZ_JBICUN010000022.1, on the reverse strand, counting down.
GCAGGACGGCGGAGAGCAGGCCGCCGTAGATGGCCCACACCGCGCCCGAGGTGTTGAACCGCCGCCAGAACAGGCTGTAGAGGATCGCCGGCAGGTTGCCGGAGGCGGCCACCGCGAACGCCAACGCCACCAGGAAGGCCACGTTGAGGTTCTGCGCGTAGATCGACAGCACGATCGAGATCGCGCCGATCACCAGGGCGGAGACCCGGGCGACCCTGACCTCCTGCCGCTCGGACGCCTTACCGTCCTTGATCACGTTGGCGTAGAAGTCGTGCGCCAGGCTGGACGAGGAGGCCAGGGTCAGGCCGGCCACCACGGCCAGGATCGTGGCGAAGGCGACCGCCGCGATGACCGCGAGCAGGGTCGCCCCACCGAGATCGCCGCCGAGGAATTCGATGCCGAGCGCCTCGGCGAGCTGCGGCGCGGCCGTGTTGCCGGCCTTGTCCTGCGCGGTGATCGCCTCGCTGCCGACCAGCGCCGCCGCGCCGAAGCCGAGGGCCAGGGTGAGCAGGTAGAAGGTGCCGATGATGCCGATCGCCCAGAGCACGCTCTTGCGGGCCGTCTTCGCCGTCGGCACGGTGTAGAAGCGGATCAGGATGTGCGGCAGGCCGGCGGTGCCGAGCACCAGCGCGATGCCGAGCGACAGCAGGTCCATCTTGTTGTAGAAGGTCTGCGTCGCGTCGCCGGCCACCTCGACCCCGTAGCGCAACCCCGGTCCGAGGAGCGCGTCGCCCTTGCCGGAGGAGGCCGCGGCGGCGCCGAGCAGCTCCGACAGGTTGAAGTTGTACTTCGCCAGCACCAGCACCGTCATGATCGTCGCGCCGCCCATCAGCAGGAACGCCTTGACGATCTGCACGTAGGTGGTGCCCTTCATGCCGCCCACCGTGACGTAGACGATCATGAGCGCGCCGACCATGATGATGGTGGCGACCTTGGCGGTGTCGGCGTCCATGCCGAGGAACGTCGTACCCGGCTTGATGCCGAGCAGCAGGGCGACCAGCGCGCCCGCGCCGACCATCTGCGCCAGCAGGTAGAAGATCGACACCGTGATGGTGGAGACGGCGGCGGCGGTCCGCACCGGGCGCTGGCGCATCCGGAACGCCAGCACGTCGGCCATCGTGTACCGCCCGGAGTTGCGCAGCAGCTCCGCGACCAGCAGCAGCGCCACCAGCCAGGCGACCAGGAAGCCGATGGAATAGAGGAAGCCGTCGTAGCCGTAGAGGGCGATCATGCCGGCGATGCCGAGGAACGAGGCGGCCGACATGTAGTCGCCGCCGATGGCCATGCCGTTCTGGAAGCCGGAGAAGGACCGGCCACCGGCGTAGAAGTCGGTGGCGGTCTTGGTCTGCCGGCTGGCCCAGATGGTGATGGCCAGGGTCACCGCCACGAAGACCAGGAAGAGCGTGATGGTGAGGTTGCGGGCGGTGGTGCTGCCCGCCTCAGCCGCGAGGACCGTGTTCATTGCTCACCTCCCCCATCTCGGCCCGGATCCGGTCGGCGACCGGGTCGATCTTCCGGTCGGCGAACCGCGAGTAGAGCCAGGCGATGAGGAAGGTCGAGACGAACTGGAGCAGGCCGAAGACGAGGGCGATGTTGATGTTGCTGCCGAAGAGCTTCGTGCCCATGAAGTCCCGCGCGTACGCGGACAGGATGACGTAGAGCGCATACCACAGGAAGAACGCGACGGTCATCGGGAAGATGAAGCCGCGCAGCGTGCGCCGCAACCCGGCGAACTCGTCCGACCGCTGCACGGCCAGGTACCGGTCCGCCGCCGAGGTCGACGGCGTGGACGCGGGTGTGTCCGTGGACATTCGTGGATCACCACCTTCACAGGCGTGGGGAGTTTCGCGCACGGTAGAAAGCGCGCTCCCCGCCACGGAAGGGCGAGATCGACGCCGGTCGGCGGCTGCGCCGAACGGCACGGTGGCTGCGCCGAGTGACGCAGCTCACTCCGTTCACCGGTAGCTGGTGTGGCCCGGGTGGGCCGGACGGTCGCCGTCGACGCCGCCGGTGACGGTCGTCAGGTCAGCTCGCGGTAGCGGCCCCGGTAGTGCAGTAGCGGGTCCGTCTCCCCGGTCAGCTCGACGGCCTCGATGGTGGCCTCCACCAGCAGGCCCCAGCCGTACTCGCGGGCGGAGTCGAGCCGGCACCCCGCCCAGCCGCCGGCGTCGGCCGGCACCGGGCCGTAGGGGGTGTCGGTCCAGGCCCCGGTGGCGAACAGGCCGCCGGGGGACGGGAAGAGGCCCGCGAACCGGTCGGCGAGCTGCCGGTGCGCGGGGCCGAGCGGGGCCACCGCGAAGCGGCCGGCGGACTCGACCGCCGCCCACAGGTCGGACTCCGGGTCGACCAGGCCGAGCAGCCGGTCCGGCTCGCCCTCCGCGACCAGCGTCGAGGAGACCGTCAGGCCCGCCGGCTCGGGCGCCGTCCAGAGCGTCACCGGCGACGCCAGCCGACCCCGCAACCGGCGTACGGGCGAGCGTTGGTCGGCGGGCACGGCGAACGGGTCGATGTGGTGGATCTCGGCGCCCGGCTCATGATTCACGTGAAACATTGTGCGGCCTGCCCCGCCCCGACGGGCCCGGATGTGGCCCCTGGCGTCGACAGTCGGCGCGCCGCCGCTGTTGCCGGCGCGTCGGTGACGCGGTGCGGTGAATGCCCGCCCGCGCGGCCCCACGTCACCAGATCACAAGATCTCAGCGGGCTTGATGTGCAGGTTCAGCAGCATGTCCTCGAAGGCCTCGGGGCCGAATCGCGCCGCCACTATGTGCACCGGTGAGCAGACCATGTCCAGTGTCACGCCGCCCACAGGGCGACTCTCGACGCCGGTCACCACCAGGGTCGTCTCCCGCACGGTCACGTCCTCGATCGTGACGTCGTAGCCCAGCACGGGGCGGGTCCCCACCGAGAGCATGATGACCGTCTCACGCGCGAGGTCCACCAGCGGCGGTGGCGGGACAGGCTGCACTCCCCGATTGACCGATGCCCAGTGCTGCGCCCACGACCCTGATCGGCGGATCAGGAACAGGCCGTAACTCGAGCCGGCACCGGATGCCTGCCCGTGGTACAGGGTGCGGAAGTTCGCGCGGCTCACCCGCTGACCCTACCGGCACCGACCCTCGGCGCAGCTGGTCGAGATCTTGGACGTTCTGCGCCCTTCCAGGGGCCGTTCCCTGCCAAGAACTCGACGAGGTGCGCGTACCGCTGGAGGGGTCAGTCGTCGGCGGTGAGTGACCGGCGGGCGGCGGCCAGCACCTCCGGGTCCGTGCAGCCGGCGGCGTACCCGGCGATCCGGCGGCGGATGTCGCGGCCGAGCAGCCAGGAGCCGATCCGGTCCGCGACCGGGCGCAGGAACGCGGGCCGGCAGCGGAAGCTGTACCGCCAGGTGGCGACGGCGTGGCCGGGCTCCGGGGCGGGCGCGAACCGCCACCCTCCGGCGAACATCTCGAAGAACCACGGCCCGCGGATCATCTTCATCCCGACGTGGCTGGGCGGGGCCCAGGAGACGTACTCGCTGACCATCACCAGGCCGTGCCGGGACCGGGTGAAGGTCCGCACCCCCTTGCCGGGCCGGGTCGCCCCGTCGGTGAAGTGCTGCTCGCGTACGAACGGGTCCCACCGGTAGCGCACCGGCGCCGTGGTCTGGGAGACCGCGAAGGCCACCTCGGGTGGGACCGGCACGGTGATCACCGCTTCGACTACGGGCATCAGGTCATTGTCCTGTTCGATCGTCAGCGGCGCGGGGTCACCGTGGCGAGCAGCTCCGGCATCCGGCGGTCCAGCACGTCGCCGGCCAGGTACGCGCCGAGCAGCGCCGCCCCCAGGCCGTACGCGGCCCCGAGCGGCAGGGCCAGCCAGAGCCACACGTCGCCGAGCAGCCCGGCGGCCACCACCATCGGCACCGCCGCCACCGCGGTGGCGAGCATCGCCAGCAGGGTGAGGAAGCTCTTCGCGATCCCGGCACCGGTGTTCAACGCGAACGGGTTGCTCGTCTCCGGCAGCGAGTACGCCCCGAGCACCGAGACGAAGCAGTTCACCGCCAGCCCCGCGCCGTACGTGCCGAACAGCGTGCCCGCCATCAGCCCGATCCAGCCGGGCTCGCCGATGACCACCGCGACGACCACGGAGATCACCGCCAGCATCGGCAGGACGTAGAGCGAGAACGCGGCCATCCGGGCGCGCAGCTCCTGCTGGCCGGAGACGCCCGCGACCACGTTCGTTGCGTACGCGCTGCCGTCGAAGCCGAACTGGTTGGCCAGGGTGACGGCGGCGAGCAGCCCGACGAAGAGCATCGACAGGCTGGACAGCACCGGGGACGGGTCGGAGCTGGCCGTGAACCCCTCCGCGCCGTCGATCGTGAAGCCCGAGCCGCCCAGGTTGACCATGACCGGCACGAAGAGACCGACGACCGCGACGGTGATCAGGTTGGCCCGGCGTCGGGCGTCCCGCCACCAGTAGCGGGCCTCCCGGGCGACGAGGGCGCCGAACCGGTCCCGCCGGGCCCAGCCGAGGGCCCTCGGGAAGAGCTGGGCGACCGCCCCGCCGGTCGTACCACGCTGGGCGCGGGCCGGCCCGGCACTGGCCGCGCCCACCATCGCGGACTCGAGCGAGCGGGACCACCAGGCCAGCAGCGCGACGATCGTCACCGCCGTGATCAGCAGCTTCACCGGTGCGGCCCAGACGCGGCCCTCGGCCACGTCGATGCCGGCCGTCCAGGGAGCGCCGAACGGGGTCCAGGCGACCACCTCGGCCACCCCCTGGAGGCGGTCCCAGTCGGCGTCGGAGAGGGCGGCGATGCCCAGGAGCTGCAACGGCCCGAGCAGCGCGGCGAGTACGGCGAGCAGCACGGCGGCCAGGTCGCGGACCCGGCGGGAGCGCAGCGCGGTGGCGAAGGCGCTGGTCACCGCGCGGGCCGCGGCGACGCAGAGCAGCAGCCCGCCGACCACCCCGACGAAGGCGACCGCGGCGGCCGACCAGCCGCCCAGCGCCCCGGCGGTGACCACCAGCCCGCACAGGGCGAGCAGCACCGAGATCGTGGGGACGCTGACGAAGGCGGCGGCGAAGAGCCCGGTGACGAGCGTGCGGCGGGGCAGCGGCAGCAGCGCGAACCTCGCCGGGTCCAGCGTCTCGTCCACCCCGAAGAAGACCAGCGGCAGCAGCAGCCAGCCGAGCACCGTCAGGCCACCGCCGAAGGCGGCCACCATCAGCGCGTAGCGGCTCGAGTCGGCCAGGCCGGGCGCGGCGAAGAGGAAGAAGCCGGTGCCGGCGAACCAGAGCCCGAGCACCGCGCCGCCCACGAAGAGGGCGACCCGCCAGCCCTGACCCCGGAAGTTGTTGCCCATCACCCGCAGCTTGAGCCGGACGAAGTGCCGGGCGGAGACCCGCCGGGCGGGCTGGGCGGAGACGGTCGGTCCGGTCACTGCGACAGCCACGCCAACTCCTCGCCGGTCGCCGTACGGCCGCCGACCACCTCGACGAAGACCTGCTCCAGCGAGCGGCCGCCGCGCACCTCGTCGATGGGACCGACGCGCTTGATGGTGCCGGCCGCCAGGATCGCCACGTGCGAGCAGAGCCGCTCGACGACCTCCATCACGTGGCTGGAGAAGACGACGGTGCCGCCCCCGGTCACGTACCGGTGCAGGATGTCCCGGATCAGCGCGGCCGAGACCGGGTCGACCGCCTCGAACGGTTCGTCCAGCACCAGCAGCCGGGGCCCGTGCAGCAGCGCGCAGGCCAGGCCGATCTTCTTCTTCATGCCCGCCGAGTAGTCGACCACCAGCGTCCGGCCGGCGTCGCCGAGCGCGAGCACGTCCAGCAGCTCCGCCGCCCGCTGGTCGACCACCGCCGGGTCCATGCCCCGCAGCAGACCGTGGTACGCGAGCAGCTCCGCGCCGCTGAGCCGGTCGAAGAGCCGTACGCCGTCGGGCATCACGCCGAGCAGCTGCTTCGCCCGTACCGGGTCGGCCCAGACGTCGTGACCGAGCACCCGGGCGCCGCCGGCGTCCGGCCGGAGCAGCCCGACCGCCATCGACAGGGTGGTGGTCTTCCCCGCGCCGTTCGGGCCGAGCAGGCCGTAGAAGGACCCGGCCGGCACGTCGAGGTCGACACCGGCGACGGCGACCTTGCCGTCGAAGTGTTTTGCCAGGCCACGCAGGGCGAGCGCCGGGTGCTCAGCAGTCATGCGTCGACCGTATCCGGCCCGGACCAGCGGCTGCTCCGGCCGCAGGATGATCCCCGGTCATCCCCGAGTCGTACCTGTCAGAGGCGGAGGGCCTCCGGGGCGTGCAGGCGGAGCATGGTGGCGCCGATGTCGGCCGGCGCCCGGCGGCGGGTCGCCATCGAGACCGCCACCATCACGGTGAAGGCGAGCGGCACCGTCCAGGCGGCCGGCTGCGCGGTGAGCGTCGCCGGCCAGCCGGACAGCGGCGGGCCGAGCACCGTGACCAGCACCGCCCCGACCGCCGCACCGCCGCCGACCAGGATCCCGGCGGCGGCGCCGAGGTCGGTCAGCCCGCGCCACCAGATGCCGAGCACCAGCAACGGGCAGAAGCTGGATGCGGCGACCGCGAAGGCCAGCCCGACGACCTGCGACACGTCCAGCCCGGCGAGGTTGAGCGCGAGGACCGTCGGCACGGCCCCGGCGATCACCGTGGCGAGGCGGAAGCCGCGTACCGAGCCGCGCCCCAGCACGTCCGTGGAGATCACCCCGGCGACGCTTGTGAGCAGCCCCGACGAGGTGGAGAGGAAGGCCGCGAACGCGCCGGCCGCGACCAGCGCGGCGAGCAGCCGGCCGGCGGTGCCGTCGCCGAGCGCCGCGCCGGGCAGGAGCACCACCACCGCGTCGGTCTGCCCGCTGAGCAGCAGTTGCGGGGTGTAGATCCGGCCGAGCACCCCGTAGATGGTGGGCAGCAGGTAGAACGCCCCGACCAGGGCGAGCACCACCAGCGTCGTGCGGCGGGCGGCGGCGCCGTCGGGGTTGGTGTAGAAGCGGACCAGCACGTGCGGCAACCCCATGGTGCCGAGGAACGTGGCCAGGATCAGCGAGTACGTGGCGAACAGCCCCCGGTCGTCGTCCCCGGCGGCGCTGGGCAGCAGCCAGTCGGCGGCGTCGGTGGCGACCCCGGACACCTCCGGCACCGGGTCGCCGGCGGCGAAGGAGAGCTCGTCGCCGGGGCGTACCTCCTGGATCCGGCCGTCGGGGTGGGTGAGGGTCGCGCGGTGCTCGACCACGACGGTGGTCGCGGTCCGGAACGCCGGTCCGTCGGGCGGGGTCACCGCCGGGCGGGCGTCGGCCTGCCACTGCAACGCCAGGAAGATCGCCGGTACGGCCAGCGCGGTCAGCTTCAGCCAGTACTGGAAGGCCTGCACGAAGGTGATCGCGCGCATGCCGCCGAGCGCGACGTTCGCGGTGACCACCACGGCCACCAGCAGGGCCCCCAACGGGTACGGCGAGCCGGTCACCGTGGCCAGCGTCAGCCCCGCCCCCTGGAGCTGCGGCACGAGGTAGAGCCAGCCGATGAAGATCACGAAGGCGGTGGCGAGGGTACGCAGCCGACGCGACCCGAGCCGCAGCTCGCAGAAGTCCGGCAGGGTGAACGCGCCGGAGCGGCGCAGCGGCGCGGCCACGAAGAGCAGCAGGGCGAGGTAGCCGGCGGCGAAGCCGACGGGATACCAGAGCACGTCGACGCCGTACTTGAGGATCAGCCCGGCGACCCCGAGGAAGCTCGCCGCCGACAGGTACTCCCCGCCGATCGCGGCGGCGTTCCAGGTGGGGCTGATCGCCCGCGAGGCGACCAGGAAGTCGGAGGTGGTCCGCGCCAGCCGCAGCCCGTAGAAGCCGATGCCGACGGTGACCAGGGTGACCGCCACGATCGCCGGTACGACGAAGCCGTTGCCCACCTCAGCGCTCCGGCCGCTGGACCAGGTCGGTGAAGTCCTGCTCGTTGCGTTCGGCCAGCCGCACGTACGCCCAGCCAACCGCGATCAGGAACGGGAACGACGCCACCCCGAGCAGCAGCCAGGGCAGGTTGACGCCGAGCACGGTGACCCGGCCGACGGCGGGCGCGACGGCGAAGAGCCACGGCAGCCCGCCGAGCCCGATGGCCACCACCAGGGAGAGCCGCAGGGCCAGCGCGAACTGGGCCCGGACCAGCCCCCGTACGAGCGCGTCGCCGACCCGGGTCTGCTGGGCCAGCTCGGCGCGGGTGCGTTCCGCCCGGTCCTCGCGGCGGGACACCTCGGCCAGCACGATCCGCGCCCGGGGCTGGGCGACCGGGGCCCCCTGCGGCACCCCGGGCCGGCCCGCGTGCTCGGGCGACCCGGACCCGCCCTGCCGGGGCGCGGGGACGGCATCGTCGGCAGCGGCCACCCCGGCAGTCTCGCCCGATCGCCGCGAATGTCAAGGGCCCGCTGGCGTCGTGCCCAGCGCGGACCGAGCCGTCCACACCGGGCTGTGGACAACCTGTGGAGAACGGGTCACCCCTGTGGATAACTCTGTGGGAACCGCCGTCGCCGGAACCTTCTTCGCCGCCGGGGAGTGGGAGAGGTGGAGAAGGGAGGTGACGGTGTCCGACGGTGATCCGATCTCGGAGGTGTACGCCGGTTGTTTCCGCCGGCTCGTGGTCCAGCTCTACGCGGTGACCGGCGACCTCAACGAGGCGCAGGAGGCGGTCCAGGAGGCATTCACCAGGGCGCTGGCCGCACCCCGGCGCTTCGCCGGCCTGGAGAACCCGGAGGCGTGGCTGCGGCGGGTGGCGGTCAACGTGGCCCGCAGCCGGTACCGGCGACGCCGGGTGCTCGATGGGCTGCTGCGCCGGATCGGCCCGCCACCGGTAGTCGCCGACACCGCGCCGGAGCATGTGGCCCTGCTCACGGCCCTCCGGGAGTTGCCCGCCGGGCAGCGGCACGCGCTCGCCCTGCACTACCTGGTCGACCTGCCGGTGGACGAGGTGGCGGCGACGCTCGGCGTCTCCGCCGGCACCGTCAAGTCTCGCCTGTCGCGGGGCCGGCAGGCGCTGGCGGCGCTGCTCACCGACTCCGACGCCACCGACAGCACGCAGACCGGGAGGATCGATGTCCGATCGTGAGTTCACCGGGTTCGTCGTCGAGACCGTCGCCGACGCCGTCCGCCAGCCCCCGCTCGGCGACCTGCGGCGGGCGGCCCGGGGCCGGCGGCGCCGACGGGCGACCGGGGTGGGGCTGGCCGTGGTGGTTGCCCTCGCCGGGGCGGCCCTCGTCCCGGCCGCCGGCGGTCCGGGCGGCGGGAACTGGGCCGCCCCGGACCCGTCCGACCAGCCGATCGAGCGGGTTGTCAGCGAGTTGTTCCTGCTCACCGACCGGGTCGCCGTCGGCGTCGAGGTACGAGATCCCTGCCGGATCAGCTTCACGGCCACCGAGGACGCCGGCCGGACCTGGTCGCAGTGGCGGACGGCCGCGTACGACGGCGCCTGCGTCACCACCCCCGACGCGGAGGGGTTCGGAGTGTCCGACGTCCGGTACAGCGTGCTGGACCAGCGGACCTACCTGGTCAGCGTCGACGGCCAGGCGATCCTCTCGACGGACGGCGGCCGGAACTGGGAGGACGCCGAGTCCGCCGTGATCGACGTGCCAGCGTTCCCGGCGAGGGCGCGGCCGGTGACCTGTCAGAACGGCTGCGGGGCGATGAAGCGACCGCTCGCGGTCGAGCCCGACACTGGCAGGGTCTACCGGCTCGCGGACCTGCCTGCGACCCACGCGCGGGTCAGCATGGACCGGAGCGGCGACGGGGCGCTCTGGTTCGTGCAGTCGTCCCCCGAGTTCGGGGGCGCCGCCCATGTCGCGCGCAGCGTCGACCGGGGTGCCACCTGGATCTCGTCGCAGGTGCCGGAGGGCGTGACGGCCGTGGCGCTCGCGGCGGTCAGCGGCCGGGAGGCGTACCTGCTGACCGAGCCCTTGCCGGCGGGCGGGAACGGCCCAGCGACCGGCTCGTCCCGGTTGCTGCACACGACGGACGCCGGCCTGTCCTGGGTCGACGTCGGCACCGACCTGCCCGCCAACCGCACCCTGAGGCCGTTCACGATCGGCCGGGACGGGATCCTCCTCGTCGGTGAGCCGTTCGCGGGCGGCGCCACCGCGTACGTCTGGGTCAGCCGGGACGGCGGGCGGCACTTCACCCGGAGCGAGCGGACCGGCACCGAGGGGACCGTCGGGGTGGCACCGGGCCTGGTCTGGCTCGGCGGCCGTGACGTGCTGAACCTGCCAGCGACCGCTCATGTCCAGGTGAGCGCCGACGGGGAGACGTGGAGCCGGCTGCCGCTGCCTCGGTGACCGACGCACGGCGGCACGTCGGTGCGGCCGGCGTGTCCCGGCCGCACCGACATCCTCAGCCCAGGCCGACGCGCTCCGGGCGGGCGGAGGCGGAGCCGAGCCAGGTGTGCGGGTTGCCGTACCAGCACCAGCCGAGCTTCGGCGCGTTCTGGCTGATCCAGAGCGCGGGCACCCGCTTGTCGCCGCAGCGGGAGCCGACCAGCGAGAAGCACTTGTTCTTCGCCAGCGCCTCCGGGTACAGGGTGACGAAGGCGAGCCCCTCGTCGATGGTGAGCGGCAGCCGGTCCTGGCCGGTGATCACCTCCATGGCGGCGGCGGGCGCGAGGTTCAGCGTCTCCTCGCCCCGGTCGACGTCGAAGAGCAGGTACGCCGGCCCGGCCGGCACCTCCAGCTCCTTGATCGGGTCGAACTTCGGCAGGTCACCCTCGGCGTAGTGCCGGTCGACGATCCCCGGCTTCCGCTTGCCGGCGAGGGTGGTCAGCGCGACGCGCTCCGCCACCGGCACCAGGTCACGGGTGACCACCAGAAGGAAGGGCACCCGCCCCTCGGTCGGGGCGGGCAGGTCGGCCGCCCCCGCGACGGCCGCCGCGCGCAGCGGCGCGACCAGGTCACGGAAGGCGTCCTCGGTCAGCTCGGCGAGGGCCGGATAGCCCAGCTCCACCAGCCGGTCGAGCTGGCGGTCGAATTCGGTCGCGGCGTCGAACAAGGCGGCCTCCAATTGTCGTACGGGGTACCGTACAGCGTACGACAATGCTTGGGTATTCCCGACCCTGAGGAAAATCTGAGGGCGACGACCTGCCGAGATGCTGATCGTCAGGGATGCTCGCGTCACCGCCGCGGCAGTGAGGGCTCGGTGGGCCGCGTGGCCCCAAGTCGACAAGGTCCCCGCGCGACCCCAAGCTGAGGCGCTGTCGAGCTGCCCCGTCCATGGGACCGGAAGCGTCCGCGCCCTTTGGTCTTACAGATGGGGCAGCTCGACAGGGTGCCAGGCGGGGTAATGCCTCGCCCGGAGTCGGCCGCGTCCGGGCCGCCGCAGAGGGCGAGGGCGAAGAGGGGGCACGGGCGGGAGGGGGCCAAGGCGGGAGAGGGCCAGGACAGTACGTGCCGAGGGAGTGCAGACCGGGTCAGCGGCTCCAGTCCTGCTTCGCCGCGCGGACCAGCTTGTCCTTCAGCTCGCGGGTGTGCCGGCGGCTGACCGGCAGTTCCGCCGAGTCGATCACCACGACGTAGCCGGAGTTGACCAGCCGTAGCTCCGCGATCAGCTTGAGCTGCACCAGGTAGGACCGGTGGATGCGGACGAATCCGGCGTCCGCCCAGCGCTCCGCGAGGGTCGCCAGCGACACCCGGACCAGGTGCGAGCCGTCGGCCGTGTGCAGGCGGGCGTAGTCGCCCTGCGCCTCCACCCAACGCACCGCCGAGCGGGGCAACATCCGCGTCGTGCCGGCCAGCTCGATGGGGATGGTCGGATCCTCCTCCGCGCGGGCCAGCGCCGCCGGGTGCGACGGCACCACCCGCGCGCCGATCACCCGGCGCAACGACTCGGCGAGCCGCTCGGCGCGTACCGGCTTGCGGACGTAGTCGGTGGCGCCCAGGTCGAACGCGTCCACCGCCCCGTCGTCGTACGCGGTGACGAAGACGATCGCCGGCGGCCGGGCGAAGCGGCGCAGCACCCGGGCCAGCTCCATGCCGTCCAGCCCGGGCATCCGGATGTCGAGGAAGACCACGTCCACGTCGCCGTCGCGGAGCACCCGCAGCGCCTCCGTCGCGTCCCCCGCCGTGTGCAGCCGGGCCACCCGGGGGTCGGCCCGCAGGTGGTACGCCAACTCGTCCAGCGCCGGCGGCTCGTCGTCGACCGCCAGCACCCGCAGGAACCCGGCCGCCCCCACCTCCACGGCCCGCTCGATCACGAGCCGGCCCGTACGCCGGGATGGAACTTCGGCACCCGCATGCTCACCTTCGTACCCGAGCCGAGGCCCGTCTCGACGACCAGGCCGAAGCCGTCCCCGAAGACCGACCGGAGCCGCTCGTCGACGTTGGAGAGCCCGACGTGCTGGCCCGGGTCGTCCCCCACGCCGGCCAGCGCGGCGTCGCCCGGGTCCCCGGCGGCGCCGGCCAGCTCGGCGATGCCGGCGGTCAGCGTGCTCGGATCCATCCCCACTCCGTCGTCCTCCACGGTGATGTGGCACTCGGTGCCCGCGTCCCGGGCCTCGATGCTCACCATGCCCGTGCCCGGCTTGCGGGACAACCCGTGCCGGACGGCGTTCTCCACAAGCGGTTGCAGGCAGAGGAACGGCAGCGTCACGGGCAGCACCTCCGGGGCGATCTGGAGGCGCACCTGGAGCCGGTCGCCGAACCGGGCCCGCTCGATGGTCAGGTAGCGGTCGATCGAGCGCAGCTCCTCGGCCAGCGTGGTGAACTCGCCGTGCGCCCGGAACGAGTACCGCGTGAACTCGGCGAACTCCAGGATCAGCTCCCGGGCCCGGTCCGGGTCGGTGCGGACGAACGAGCCGATCGCGGTCAGCGCGTTGTAGATGAAGTGCGGGCTGATCTGCGCGCGCAGGGCGCGTACCTCGGCGCGGGCCAGCCGCTCCCGCGAGGAGTCCAGCTCGGCCAGGGCGAGCTGGTTGCCGGCCCAGTGCGCCGTCTCCAGGGTGGCCTGCACCAGGCCCGGCTCCGGCTGGCCGTCGGCGACCGCGACAAGCACCCCGACCCTGCGCCCGTCCGCACCGGTCAGCGGAGCGACCACCGCGCCGCGTACCGGGCAGTCGACCCGGTCGCAGTGCAGCTCCGGCTCGCCGAGGACGGTCGAGCGGCCCGTCGTCACCGCCCGCCGGGCCGCCGCGACCAGTTGCGCGTGGTGGTGCCCGCCCCGCCCGTCGAGGGCGAGCAGGCTCTCCCGGTCCGTCAGCGCCAGCCCGGCCGCACCCACCAGCGCCCGCAGATGACGTACGGCCTTCGCCGCGTTCGCGGTGCTCAGGCCCGCGCGCAGCGGCTCGGCGGCCAGCCCGGCGGTGTGCAGCACCTCGTACGTGGCCCGCTGGGTGGCCGTGGCGATGCCCCGACGCGCACGCAGCCGGACCACCGCGAACAGGGCCGCACCCAGCGCGGCGAGCAGCGAGACGACGCCGAAGACGCCCGAGAGGTTGCCACCCACGCAGCGATCCTGGCCCCTGCCGGCCCGCACGCCAAGGGGTCAGTACGCGCCCTTGCGGGCGAGCACCACCCCGACGGTGCGCCACAGGATGCTCAGGTCGTACGCCAGCGACCAGTTGTCGACGTAGTAGAGGTCGAGCCGGACCGCCTCGTCCCAGGACAGGTCGGAGCGGCCGGAGACCTGCCACAGCCCCGTCATGCCCGGCCGGACCAGCAGGCGGCGGCGCACGTCGCCGAGGAAGTCGCCGTCGTCGGCGGGCAGCGGGCGCGGCCCGACCAGCGACATCTCGCCCTTCAACACGTTGATCAACTGCGGCAGCTCGTCCAGCGAGGAGGCGCGCAGGAAGCGGCCCACCGGGAAGACCCGGGGATCCTCCTTCATCTTGAACAGCATGCCGTCGGTCTCGTTCCGGTCGACCAGGCTGGCCAGCCGGTCCTCCGCGTTCACGTACATGGTGCGGAACTTCCAGACCCGGAACGTGCGGCCCTCGTGGCCAACCCGGGGCTGGCGGAAGAAGACCGGGCCCGGGTCGGAGATCCGGATCCCGATCGCGATGAACAGGAAGACCGGGGCCAGCAGCAGCAGGCCGAACCCGGCGGCCACCCGGTCCATCAGGTTCTTGGCGAGCAGCGCCGGCCCGGAGAGGGTCGGCTCCTCGACGTGCAGCAGCGGCAGGCCCTCGATCGGCCGGATGTGCACCCGGGGGCCGGCGATGTCGGTCAGCTGCGGGGCGACGACCAGGTCGACGCCCGAGCCCTCCAGCTGCCAGGCCAGCCGGCGCAGCTCGCCCGGCTCGGAACTCGCCGAGCCGCAGACCGCGATCGTGTCGCCGCCGACCTCCCGGACGAGGGCGAGGACGTCGCGGCCCGCGTACACGGGGACCGGGGTCTCGATGCCCTTGGCCGCCGCGTAGCCGTCGGTGATGTGGATGGCGACCGGCATCAGCCCGGCGGCCGGGTTGCGGGTGACGGCCGTGTAGACCTCAAGGCACTCCGGCAGGGTGCCGATCAGCACCATCCGGTGACCCGCCTGGCTGATGTTGCGCCGGACCACGTGCAGCACGAAGCGGCAGAGCATCCGGTTCAGCAGGATCAGCAGCAGCGCCGCCAGCAGGGCGGTGCCGACCGTGTAGCGGGACAGGTCGGTCTTGGTGGCGAAGGCGAGGAAGGACACCGTCGCGGCGACGGCGACGCCGGCCCGGATCACCCGCTTGTACTCGTCGGGGCCCAGGCCGAGGTAGCGCCGGTCGTAGGCCCGGTTGGCCCAGAGGCTGACGAGCCAGCCGAGCGGCAGGAGCCCGAACGCCACCGTGTGGAACCACGTCGGGTCCTGCTCGGCGTTGTAGAAGCCCGCCCGCGACTGGTCGAACGTCTCGATGGCGATCAGGCTGGCGACCGCGGCGGCTGCGAAGTCGAGCAGCAGCAGGAGTGTGATGTAGGGGCGGTGCCAGCGGGACACGCGACGGCGGGCCCGAGCCCACGCGGACCGGGGTACGCCGTTGTGGGACGGCGGTGCCGGCGGCTGGATCTCGAAGCTGTCGACGTGCCGCACGAGTTTGCTCCGGCCTGTGTTGGTTACCGGGCGCTGGAGGCTTGTCGTCACCTCACCCATGTCCTCCCGCATGACACGAGCCGCTCACTCACCGTGAGGGCCCGGTCGCCCACCGTCCCAGTCTCCCACGCGGGCGCCGACCCGTGCGCTGACCCGGGGGACAACGCGGCGGGTGTGGTGCCGCTGGGCGTCTGGCCGGCTCCGCGCCATTTCAGAAGCCGGGGACCGAGCCACTATACCGATGGATGACGGGCCCGGTAGAGCCGCAACTCAGACCTTCGGCACGGGATGGCCGATTCCGTTCCGTAGTCGGCAGTGTCGTCACTCACCGTACGAGCCGCGACAACCTTCGGTCAGCGAGCGGCTTTCCGCCGGTCTGGCAGGTCGCGCAGTACTGGAGGCTGGAGTCGGCGAACGAGACCTCGCGGACGGTGCCCCCGCAGACCGGGCAGGGCTGCCCCGTCCGGGCGTGCACCTTCAGCCCCGAGCGCTTCTCGCCCTTCAGCTCGGCCGCCTTCTGCCCGACCGAGCGGCGCACCGCGTCACCGAGCACCTCCCGCGTCGCCGCGTGCAGGGTCGCCAACTGCTCGTCGGTCAGCCGGTTGGTGATCGCGAACGGGGACAGCTTCGCCGCGTGCAGGATCTCGTCGGAGTACGCGTTGCCGACGCCGGCCAGCACCGTCTGGTCGGTGAGCACTCCCTTGACCTGGCCCTTGCGGCTGCGCATCCGCTCCGTGAAGGTGGCCAGGTCGGCGGCGAGCGCGTCGGGGCCGAGGCGGGCCACCCCGGGCACCGCCTGCGGCTCGGTGACCAGGTAGACGGCGAGGCTCTTCTGGGTGCCGGCCTCGGTCAGGTCGAAGCCGGAACCGTCGTCGAGGCGTACCCGCAGCGCGATCGGGCCCTTGCCGGGGCGCAGCGGGGCGGCGGACGGAAACGCCTCCCGGTAGTGCAGCCAGCCCGCCCGGGCCAGGTGGACCACCAGGTGCAGGTCGCCGTCGAGCACCACGTCGAGGAACTTGCCGTGCCGGCGGGCGTCCGTCACGGTCCGCCCGGCGGCGGCGGTCGGCGCCGGGTCGTACGTCTTCAGGGCGCTGATCGCGGCGACCTCCAACCGGTCGACCCGCCGCCCCACCGCCCGCTCACGCAGGTAGTCCGTGAGCGCCTCAACCTCCGGTAGTTCGGGCACCAGCCAACGGTAGCCTTCTTTCCCGTGAGCGTGAGGAATGAGCTTGCGAGTCCCCGCCGCGAGCGCGAGGAGTGAGCTTGCGAGCCCCGCAGTCGCGAGCAGAGACCGGCACAGCCGCGAACGAAAGGCAAGCTCAGTGAGAATCGTGGTGGCGCACAACCGGTACCGGGAGGCTCAGCCCTCCGGTGAGAACACGATCGTCGACGCGGAGATCGCCCAGCTCACCGCAGCCGGGGTGGAGGTGCTGCCGTTCATCCGCAGCTCGGACGAGATCCCGACGATGTCGAAGTCGGCCAAGGCGCTGCTGCCGATCTCGCCGATCTGGGCACCCCGCGCGCAGGAGGACCTGAGCCGGCTCATCACGGAGCACCGGCCGGACGTGCTGCACCTGCACAACCCGTACCCCCTGATCTCGCCCTGGATCGTGCGGACCGCGCACCGGCACGGCGTGCCGGTGGTGCAGACGGTGCACAACTACCGCCAGGTCTGCTCCTCGGGGCTCTACTTCCGCGACGGGATGATCTGCCAGGACTGCCGGGGCCGGGCCCTGGGCGTGCCGGCGATCGTGCACCGCTGCTACCGGGGCTCGCGGGCGCAGAGCGCCCTGATGGCGACCACGCTGGCCGTGCACCGGGGCACGTGGCGCTCGGTGGACCGTTTCGTCGCGCTCACCTCGGCGGTCGCCGACCACCTGCGCGACTATGGCATCCCGGCAGAGCGGATCGTGGTGAAGCCGAACGGCATCCCCGACCCGGGAACGCCCGCGCCGCTCGGCGACGGCTTCCTCTACATGGCCCGGCTCTCCCCGGAGAAGGGGCTGGGCCTGCTGCTGGACGCCTGGCGGCGGCACCCGGACGGGGCGCTCGGCCCGCTGCGCATCGCGGGCGACGGCGAGCTGCGCCCGCTGGCCGAGGCCGCCGCCGCCGAGCGCGCCGACGTGACCTACCTCGGGCCGCTGGACCGTGCCGGGGTGCGCGCCGCGGTCGAGGCCAGCGCGGTGATCATCGCGGCCTCCACCTGGCACGACGTGCTGCCCACCGTGATCATCGAGGCGTTCGCCGCCGGCCGCCCGGTGCTCGGCACCGCGCTCGGCGGCATCCCGTACCTCGTCGGCGCCGACGCGCCCCGGGAGCCGGCCGGCACCGGCCCGGCCGCCGTCGCCACGGCCGCCCCGGGGGAGGGCCGCGTCGCGCTGCCCGCCGGCGTACAGGCGGGCGAGGCGGGCTGGGTGGTGCCCCCGGAGCCGGCCGCCATGGCCGCCGCCCTGCCGGTGGCCCGGGCCGGGGCCGCGACGTTGGCCCCTGCGGCACGCGCCCGCTACGAGCGCACGTTCCACCCCGACGTGGTCACCAAGCGCCTCCTCGACGTGTACGCGGGCGTCGCCCGCCGCCACTGACCGACCCGCCGCGAGGACTGCTCGGGACGCTTGAGACATCCGGGCAGCCCTGCCCGGAATCCTGCCCACTTTCCGGGAATCTCGTTCTGCTATTTGGAATAGGCGGAGATCTTGGTAGGAAAGTGCCCCTCCAGGGGCGCTTCCGTACCAAGATCTCAGCCGCCACGGTCATGGCCGCGGCGCATCACGGGCGGTCAGTCGTGGTTCCGGCGTGGGCCGGACATGTTGCCCGAGCGGTAGCACAGGCGGGGCAGCTCGACAGGGGCCGAAGAAGGGTGGGCCGGCCCGGCGTCACACCTCAGCGGAGGGAGGCGCGGGCGGAGAAGGCGATGCTGGCGAGCAGGAAGCCGCCGTTGACGATCGTGAACGCGACAATCACCCAGAGGACGAGGGCCGGGGCGAAGGCCAGCACCAGGCCGGCGGCGAAGATGACCGCGCCGTAGTCGCGGACCAGCTTCACCAGGCGTACGGGCAGCGAGGTCGAGGTGACCATGCTGGCGGCGTTCGGGCCGGCCTGCATCACGGAGGTCACCAGGTTGACCATCCAGGTGCCGGCGAAGATGGCGACCAGCCAGCTCGGCGTCGACGGCTCCTGCGCCACGGCCGTCGCCGACAGGGCGGCGACCAGGGCGATCTGGGCGGCCACGTCGCAGAGGATGTCGACGCGGGCGCCGGCGGCGCTGCCCTGCCCGGTGACCCGGGCCAGCTGACCGTCGGCGCAGTCCAGGCAGTACGCCACCTGCCAGCCGACCAGCGCGAGCAGCCCGACCGCCCAGGCCGGCACGTCACCGGCGGCGACCCGACCGGCGAGCGCGACCACGGTGACCGAGGTGGCCAGGCCGAGCACCAGGTTGGCGATGGTCAGCGCGGTCGGGCGCAGCCCGAGGCGCTGGGCGACGAGCGCGAAGACCGCGCCCAGCCACTGGCTGATCGATTCGCTGAACAGGCCGCCGCCCCGGTTGACCCGGTGGAAGTCGGCGACGGTGGGACGGGGCTCAGCCAAGGTGGTCGCGGATTGCACCGGCGTAGTCTGCCAGCCGTTCCCGCGTCTCGGTAGGCGACATCGCCAGGTGTTCGAGGATCGTGTAGCGGTCCGGCCGCGTCTGGGGCGCGAACTGCACGGCATCGACGAACTGCTCGTCGGTCAGGTCCAGGTCGCCCGGCGTGGTGGCGAGGCCGTGCCGGTGCAGGCAGTGGGCGAGCCGACCGAACCGGTCGGTGTCCCCGCGCAGGAAGGTGCAGAAGAGGGCGCCGAGCCCCACCTGCTCGCCGTGGGCGGCGGTGCCGGGGTGCAGCCGGTCGATCGCGTGGGAGATCTCGTGGTCGCCGCCGCTGGCGGGGCGCGTCGACCCGCACACCGAGCTGGCGATGCCGCCCATGATCAGCGCCTCGGCCAGCGTGGTGAGGAAGCTGTCGTCGGTGATCTTGCCGGGGTGGTTGAGCAGCGCCTCGGCGCCCGTCCGGGCCAGCGTCACCGCGAGCCCGTCGATGGGCTCGCCGCGTACCTCGTGGGCCAGCTCCCAGTCGGCGCAGGCGTTCAGGTTGCTCACCGCGTCGCCGATGCCGGCCTGGGTCTGCCGGTCCGGGCCGTTCTCCACGAAGTCGAGGTCGACGATGACCGCGATCGGGATGTGCACCCCGTAGGAGCCCTTGCCGCCCTCGTGGTCGAGCGAGGCGGTGGGGGAGGCGATGCCGTCGTTCGCCAGGCTCGTCGCCACCGTCACCATCGGGATCCCGTAGCGGGTGGCCGCGTACTTGGCGGTGTCGATGGTCTTGCCACCGCCGATGCCCACCACGGCGTCGTAGTGGCGGCGGCGTAGTCGGTCACCGAGGTCGTTTGCCGCGTCGATGGTGCCGCCGGCGACCGTGAAGACGTCGGCCGCGCCGAGCGACGGCCGGCACAGCTCGACGATCCGTTCACCCTGCCCGGGGCCGACCACCACGGCCACGTCCCCACCGGCCGAGATCCGCCGGTCGGCCAGCAGCGGCCCGAGGTCGGCCACCGCACCCCGCCGGACCTCGATCACCAGCGGGGTGTTGACCGTACGGGCTAGTAGTGGCACGCGATCTCCCGCGCCCGGGCCAGGTCGGCGTGGTTGTCGACCTCGACCCAGGAGACGTCACCGATCGGCGCTGCCCGCACCTCGCCGCCACGGTCGGCGAACTCCTGGTAGCCGTCCTCGTAGTAGAGGTTCGGGTCGCGCCGCCACGTCGCCTCCAGCGCGTCGGCGAGGGCGTCGGCCACCTGCGGCTCGATGAGCGTCGCGCCGATGTACTCCCCGTACGCCTCGCCCGGGTCCATGATCTTGGTGATCCGGGTGAGCTGGCCGGCGGCGTCGAAGGTGGTCTTCATCTCCTCCTCGGCCAGCGGCTTGATGGTGTCGACGGCGAGCAGGATGCCCGGGCCGCGCTCGGCCAGCAGGGTCTTCTCCACGCTCACCGGGTGCACGGTGTCGCCGTTGACCAGCAGCACGCCCCGGGCGAAGTGCTCCCGAGCCAGCCAGAGGGAGTACGCGTTGTTCCACTCCTCGGCCTTGTCGTTGTGCACGAGGGTGAGCGTGACGCCGTACCGCTTCTCCAGGTCGGTCTGGCGGGAGACGACCGCGTCGGCGGCGTAGCCGACCACGATCACGATGTCGGTGAGCCCCACCTCGGCCAGGTTGCGCAGCGCGATGTCCAGGATGGTGGTGTCGCCGTCCACCGGCACCAACGCCTTGGGCAGGGTGTCGGTGTACGGGCGCAGCCGGCGCCCCGCCCCGGCTGCGAGCACCATCCCGATCATTGAGGCGTCCTCCCTCGTACGACTCCCGGTCACCGCTGGAGGATAGCCCCGCGCGGCGGCACCCCTGCGGCCAACCGGGTCAGCCGGGCAGCGCCGCCAGGTCCGCCAGCACCGCCAGCCGCTCCTCGGCGGTCAGCACGGCGTACGGGGCGGCGGCCCGCCGGTCGGTCTCCAGCTCGATGGCGAGCTGCTCGGGGCCGGGCGGCAGGGCGGCGGCGCTCGCCGCGCTGTGCCCGGCGGCGGTCCACGCGGCGGCGTGCGCGTCGGCCCGGTGGTAGCGCATCGTGCCGAGCCGGTTCAGCAGCAGCACGCCGGTCGTGGTGCCGTCCGGCTCGTAGGGCGGCGCCGTCGCGGCGAACGCGGCACCCTCCTCGGCGCCCTCCTCGTCGGCCAGCACCAGCGCGCACGTGAGTACCCGGCCGAACGCCTCGACCAGCCGCAGCACCCGGTCCTCGTGCCCCGCCCAGAGCTCCTCGGTGACCTCCGCGTGCACCTGCCAGATCTCGGCGAGAAAGGCCAGCCCGCGCTCGGTGGCGGACAGTCCGCCCTCGGGGCTGCGGTGGATCATCCCGTACGCGACCTGCTTGTCCAGGGCCCGCCGGCACTCGACCGGGTCCCGGTAGCGGGTGACCGCGGCGAAGCCCGCCTCGTCGACCGTCCCGCCCGGCGCCGCGAGGCGGGTGCGGAACTCCAGCAGGAAGCCGGTGGCCGCCGGCCCGCCGTACCGCTGGCTCAGCTCGGCGCCGCCGCCGTCGCGGCCGGCGAGGATGCCGGCGACGAACGCACGGTCCACCGCCGGGGCGACCAGGCCGGCGAACCGGTGCGGCGCCAGCTCGACGGTGTCGTTCACAGACCGATCGAACGCAGGGCGGCGAAGCCTTCGGCCGCGATCCGGCGGATGAGGCCGTCGTTGACGTCGCGGTGCTCGTCGAGCAGGTCCAGCTCGTCGGCGGCGAGCCACCGGAACTCGGTGTGCCTGCCCGCCTCCAGCGTCGGCCGGGCCAGGTCGCCGTCGACCCGGACCAGCCAGTCGCGTTCGACGCGGGCCAGGCCGTCGTCGGCGACGTAGCGGTACTCCCCGACGTGGCCGAGCACGTGCGACACCGTCCAGCCGGTCTCCTCGGTGACCTCCCGGCGCAGCGCGTCCATCCAGTCCTCGCCCGGTTCCAGATGGCCGCCGACGATGTCCCAGCAGTTGGGAAAGATGCGCCGGTGGGGAGACCGTCGCTGGACGAAGAGTCGACCGTCGTCGTCGACGATCAGCGCGCCGGCGCAGCGTAGAGGCTCGGTGGACACGCCACGACAGTAGCGAGCGGTGGCGCCCTCCGGCGACGCCCGGCCTCGTCGCCGGTCCGGGGCGGCCTCGTGGGCCGGGCCGGCCGGAACGCCGGCACGCGCGATGGTGTGGCGGGACGATCGACGGGTAAGGATTCCCGTGCGGGCACGGACGGGCCGTGACCCGCGACGGAGGTCCTCATGCGTGGCGCGGATCGGCTGGTCGAGCAGCAGTACGCGATGCTTCTGCGGCGGGACGTGGCCCGGCTGCCGGACCTCTACGCGGCCGACGCCTTCTACTCGATGCCCGGCGTCACGGTGCGCCCGATCGAGTTGCCCGCCCTGCTGCGCACCTGGACCGGGGCGTTCCCGGACCTGTCCGTCGACCCGCTCGGGTCGGTGCAGACGGCCGGCGGCGCGGCCGTCGAGCAGCGGCTGACCGGCACCCACACGGGGGTGCTGCACACCCCGTTCGGCACCGTCGCGCCGACCGGCCGGCTGGTCAGCTGGGACGTGGTGGACGTCGTCCGGGTCCGGCGCGGACGGATCGCGGCCTGGCGGTCCTACTTCGACTGGGGGCAGCTCATCGCGGCGCTCGGCCTGCACGTGGACGGGCTCTCCCGGGAAGCGCAGCACGACCCGCTCGGCCTTCCGGTCTGACCTGTCGCCGACCGGTCGACGCCGGTCACCCGTCCCGGTGGCTCAGGATGCGGACATCGCCGTGCCTTCCGCGCGCACCCCGTCGCCTTCCGTACGCTGAACAGCCATGACCGCCGAGCAGCTGATCTCCTTCGCCCGTGGCGCTCCCTCCCTGGACATCGTCGATGTCGAGGGGCTCAAGGCCGCCGCCGTCCGCGCGTTCGACGCCGACCCCGCCGGGGTGACCGCCTACGGCACCTCCGTCGGCTACCTCCCGCTGCGGAAGTGGATCGCCGAGAAGCACGGGGTCTCCGCCGACCAGGTGTTGATCACCAACGGGTCGTTGCAGGCGGACGCGTTCCTCTTCGACCACCTGGTCCGCCCCGGTGACGCGGTGGTGGTGGAGCGTCCGACGTACGACCGGACGCTGCTCAACCTCCAGCGGATGGGCAGCGAGCTGCACGGCGTCTCCATCCAGCCGGACGGGCTCGACACCGCCGAGCTGCGCAAGCTGCTGGAGTCCGGGGTGCGGCCCCGGCTGGCGCACGTCATCCCGAACTACCAGAACCCGGCCGGCGTGACGCTGAGCCTGGAGAAGCGCCGGGAGCTGCTCGACCTCGCCGCCGAGTACGAGTTCACGATCTTCGAGGACGACCCGTACGCCGACATCCGGTTCCGGGGCGAGGCGCTGCCCTCGATGCTCTCGCTGGACACCCGCAACGTGGTGGTGCACGCCTCCAGCTTCACCAAGACGGTCTGCCCGGGCGTACGGGTCGGCTACCTGGTGGGTCCGGCGGACCTGATCGGCGACATCGCGAAGAAGGCGACCAGCCTCTACATCTCGCCGGGCATGGTCTCCGAGGCGATCGTGCACCAGTTCTGCGTCTCCGGCGACATCGAGCGCTCCATCGAGACCGTGCGCGCCGCGCTCGGCGAGCGGGCCCGGGTGCTGGCCGAGTCGCTGCGCCGGCACATCCCGGAGGCCCGGTTCGTGGAGCCGGACGGCGGCTACTTCCTCTGGGTCGAGCTGCCCGAGGACGTCGAGGTCGACAGGCTCGCGCCGGCCGCCGCCGAGCGCGGGGTCGCCGTGGTCAAGGGCAGCGACTTCGTCGTCGACGGCGGGCGGCACGCCCTGCGGCTGGCGTACTCGGCGGTGACCGCCGACCGCATCGACGAGGGCGTGCGGCGCCTGGCGGAGGCCATGGCGGCCGTACGGAGCTGAATTTCTGTCAGATTTCTGACAGTTGGACGATCGTGGCCGCCCCGGGTCTCCCGCCGGGGCGGCCGACGGCCCACAATGCTGCGAGCGTCACTCACCACGTGTAGCGGAACTCACCGCCCGGTGCCGGCCCCCGCCGCGCCCGGCGACGGGACCGGGCCAGCCCGGCCGGCGGCACGTGGGGCGGCGCGACCAGCACAACCCCCGCCCCCAAAGGGCGCCGGGTGGGCCGTGTCGTCCCCTCACCCCCCTGAAGCGACCCGGCCCACCCGGCGCCACCCTCCCGCCGATCGTCACCGGCGGTGATCATCGACGGCGGCGTACTGTTCACCGGCGGCAGCGCGTGGGGAGGGGGCGTGATGACGGACCGGGAACGGACGACCGCGTCGAACGGCGGACGGGTGCTCAGGCCCCGGGACTGGGTGGCGCCGGTGCGGGCGATGACCCGCCGGCTCAACTCCGACACCCCCCAGCAGGCGTCCCCGCCGGCCGGCCCGCAGCGCAGCGCGGTGGTCGACTGCGCCCTCTACGTGGACGGCCGCCGGCAGCCCGGCGACTGGCGGTACGCCGAGGCGCTCGCCGCGGCCCGCCGCGAGGAGCACGGCTTCGTCTGGCTGGGCCTGCACGAGCCGGAGCTGGCCGAGATGACCGCCATCGCCGCCACGTACGGGCTGCACGAACTGGCCGTCGAGGACGCGGTGAAGGCGCAGCAGCGCCCCAAGCTGGAGCAGTTCGGCGAGGTCAGCTTCCTGGTGCTGCGGACCGCCCGGTACTGCGAGCACGCCGAGCTGACCGAGCACTCCGAGGTCGTCGAGACCGGCCAGGTGATGCTATTCATCGGCCCGAACTTCCTGATCAGCGTGCGGCACGGGGACGCCTGCCGGCTGGCCCCCGTCCGCGCCGACCTGGAGACGAAGCAGGACCTGCTGCTCCAGGGGCCCTGGGCGGTGGCGTACGCGGTCACCGACCGGGTGGTGGACATCTACCTGGAGGTCGCCGACCGGCTGGAGGACGACCTCGACACGCTGGAGGCCGACGTGTTCGACCGCCAGTCCACCGGCCGGATCCAGCGGATCTACCAGATGAAGCGGGAACTGGTGGAGTTCAAGCGGGCGGTCATGCCGTTGCAGCGCCCGCTGATGACGCTCACCGCCCAGATGAACCGCGACGTGCCGAAGGAGATCCGCCGCTACTTCCGCGACGTGCAGGACCACCTGAGCCGCACCGTCGAGCAGGTCAACTCCTACGACGACCTGCTCAACTCCATCCTCCAGGCGCGGCTGGCCCAGGTCACGGTCGACCAGAACAACGACATGCGCAAGATCGCGGCGTGGGCCGCCATCGCCGCCGTGTGGACCGCCATCGCCGGCATCTACGGGATGAACTTCGAGGTCATGCCCGAGCTGCGGATGACGTACGGTTATCCGGTCGTGCTCGCCCTGATGCTCGCGATCTCGCTGGCCCTCTACCGCTGGTTCCGCCGCAACGGCTGGCTCTGACGGCCCGGGCCTGACGCGCAGCCGCCCCCGGGCGCGGACCCGGCGCCGTGACCCCGTCGAACGCCGTGGCCCCGTCGAACGCCGTGGCCCCGTCGAACGCCGTGGCCCCGTCGAACGCCGTGGCCCCGTCGAACGCCGTGGCCCCGTCGGGCGCGGAAGCGCCGGCGGTGCGGCGGGGAGCCGCTTCGCCGGCGCTTTCCGGGACCGACGGGGGTGTCAGCGGCGGCCGTTCTTGGCGCCGCCCTTGCCGAGCGCCTCGGTCAGGTCGTCCGCCGGACGGCCCGTGGTGTCCTTGGCGCCCTCGGCCACCGACGGGACCTTGTCCGTCGCGTGGACCGTCGGCTGCTTGCCGGGGGTGGTGGTGGAGGCGCTGTCGCCGCCGGCCACCGCCGAGCTGCCGGCGCCGGTCGGGCCGCCGGCCACGCCCGAACCGCTCGACACCGTCGAGGCGTCGGTCACCGGGGTGCGGATCTCCATGGTCTCCACCTCGTCGCGCATCGGCTCCAGGGTGCGGGTCGGGTCGTACTCGGCCCACTCCTGCTGCTCCCGGCGCCGCCGCATCGCCACCGCGGCGACCCCGGCCACCGCGCCGGCCGCGAGCAGACCGGTCATCATGGACCCGCCCCGCCGGGAGTTCTTCTTCCGGGAAGCCTTCATGTTCTTCGCCTTGACCTTCCTGCCGGCCGCGACCTGCTTGGCTGCCAGGGCCTTCCTGCCGGTGACCGCCTTGCCCGCCGCCTCGGCCTGCGCCTTGCGGACGGCCAGGGCCAGCGGCGCGAGCGCGGCGACCGTGGACGCGAGGCCGCTCGACGCGCGGTCGCGCACGATGACGGCCGTCGGCGCGACGGCGCCCCGGGCCGCCTGGACCCGCGGGGCGACAGTGGCGCCGGCACCCTTCGCGGCGTACGTCGCGGCCTGCCTCAGGTGACCGAGTCCCTGGTTCAGCTCCACCTTGGCCAGCTGCCCCTGGGTCTTACGCCGCCCGATTCCAAACACGGTCCCACCTCCTGGGAGTTGTTCCTTCGTCATCCTCCACCTTCGGATGCCTCCGCACTGCCAGATCGGGCACATGGGAGGATCCGCATGGAACTGACCAACGAGTGAGGAGTACCCGTGGCCGAGGCTGTCTACGCCACCTTGCACACCAACGCTGGCCCGATCCGGCTGGAGCTCTTCCAGAACCACGCCCCGAAGACCGTGAAGAACTTCGTCGAGCTGGCGGAGGGCAACCGCGAATACATCGACCCGCGTACGGGTCAGCCGGGCAGCGGGCCGTACTACGACGGCACGATCTCGCACCGGGTGATCAGCGGCTTCATGATCCAGATGGGCGACCCGACCGGCACCGGGCGCGGTGGCCCGGGCTACAAGTTCGGTGACGAGTTTCACCCGGAGCTGCGCTTCGACCAGCCGTACCTGCTGGCGATGGCGAACGCCGGGCCGGGCACCAACGGCTCGCAGTTCTTCATCACCGTGTCGCCGACGCCGCACCTGAACAACCGGCACACCATCTTCGGGAAGGTGGCCGACGAGCAGTCCGTGAAGGTCGTCGACGCGATCGCCAACACCCCGACCGGTCCGAACGACCGGCCGCTGCAGGACGTCGTCATCGAGCGGGTCGAGATCGAGCGGACCGCTGCCTGAGCGGTCCGCGAGGTACCTTTGCCGACATGACTGAGCGCTCCGAGGGCCGGAACCGGTTGGTGGTCCGCGCGATCCGCGACGGCGGGCTGGCGTGGTGAGCGAGTCACCACCCACCACCCCGGTCTGCTACCGGCACCCCGACCGGGAGACGTACGTCCGTTGCACCCGCTGCGACCGGCCGATCTGCCCGGACTGCATGCGGGAGGCGTCGGTCGGGTTCCAGTGCCCGGAGTGCGTGACGGAGGGACGTCGTAGCGTGCGGCCGGCGCGTACCGCCTTCGGTGGCGGTGCCGCCGGCCGCCACGGCTACGTCACCAAGGCGCTGATCGCGCTCAACGTGCTGATGATGCTGCTCTCCATCGCCTCCGACCGGGGCGGGGACGCGCTGGTCGGCGGCTCCGGCTTCGGCGGTCTGATGGGCGGCAGCACGCCGCTGACCGACTGGGGCTCGGTGCTCGGCGGCGCGATCTTCCCGGACGGCACGGTCGGCGGCATCGCCGAGGGCGAGTGGTACCGCCTGGTCACCGCGATGTTCCTGCACTACGGCGTGGTCCACCTGCTGCTGAACATGTGGGCGCTGTGGGTGCTCGGCCGGTCGCTGGAGGCCAGCCTCGGGCCGCTGCGGTTCCTGATGCTCTACCTGGTCGCCGGGCTGGGCGGGAACGTCGCCGCCTACCTGTTCAGCGCCGAGAACCAACTCACCGCCGGCGCCTCCACGTCGATCTTCGGCCTGTTCGCCGCGCTGGTGGTCATCGAACGGAAGATGGGGCGGGACATCTCCCAGGTGCTCCCCGTCCTGGTGATCAACCTGGTCTTCACGTTCACCGTGCCGGGCATCTCGATCCCCGGGCACCTGGGCGGCCTGGTGATCGGCGCGCTGCTGGCGCTCGTGTTCGCGTACGCCCCGCGGTCGCGCCGGACGCTTGTGCAGTTCGCGGGCGGCGCGTTGATCGTGGTGGCGTTGGTCGGCCTGGCCATGGTCCGTACCGCGGCAATCGTCGGCGGCTGACCCCTCAGCCGGATGCGCGGGCCCGCTCAGTGCGGGCGGGCCTCGCGCAGGGCCTCGGCCACCTCGGCGGGGTCCGCGCCGAGGTCGTGGCGGCCGAAGAGGTGCAGCGACTCCCCCGCGTCGATCTCCAGCAGCTCGCTGGTCAGGCCCCGCCGTGCGCGACGGTCCACGGTCACCTTCTCGACGGCCGACCAGGGCAGCCGCCGGTGCCCCGCGAAGCCCTGGACGACCGTGATCCCGTCCGGGTCGACCGCGAGCCGGACGGGCGCGACCAGGTCGCGCGCGGCCCAGCCGGCGAGCGCAGCGGCCGTGAGCACGGCCAGCGCCAGCCGGATCGGGTCGCTCCCGTCGAGGAGCAGGGACAGCGCGAGCAGTGCGACCGCGCCGGTCAGCTTGAGCGCCGGCAGGGTGGGCGGCACCCGCCACTGCCGGGTCGGGGCCGGGTGTGTAGCCATCCGTTCAGCATGCCAGGGCACCGGGGGAGGACGCCCGGCCCGCCGAGGACGTAGGATCGGGGCCGGCCCAAGTTACCGGGGAGTAGTCATGAGTGACGCAGTCATCGTCGGCGCGGTACGCACCCCGGTGGGGCGGCGCAAGGGCAGCCTGGCCGCCGTGCACCCGGTCGACCTCTCGGCGCACGTGCTGCGTGCCCTCGCCGAGCGCACCGGCATCGATCCGGCGCAGGTCGACGACGTGGTCTGGGGCTGCGTCTCCCAGGTCGGCGACCAGTCGTGGAACGTCGCCCGCAACGGCGTGCTCGCCGCCGGCTGGCCCGAGTCGGTGCCCGGCACCACGCTCGACCGGCAGTGCGGCTCCAGCCAGCAGGCCCTGCACTTCGCCGCCGCCACCGTCCTCTCCGGCCAGGCCGACCTGGTCGTCGCCGGTGGCGTCGAGTCGATGACCCGGGTCGCGATGGGCTCCAGCGTGGCCGGCGGGTCGCCCTTCAGCGACCAGCTGCGCGACCGCTACCGCGGCGTCGAGGGCTTCGCCGACGACGCGCCGCTGCCGTTCAACCAGGGCGTCGGGGCGGAGCTGATCGCCGAGCGCTGGCGCTTCTCCCGCGCGCAGCTCGACGAGTTCGCCCTCGCCAGCCACGAGAAGGCCGCCGCCGCGCAGGACGCCGGCGCCTTCGACGCCGAGATCGCCCCGGTCGCCCTGGCCGACGGCGGCAAGTTCGCCGCCGACGAGGGCATCCGGCGGGACACCTCGCTGGAGAAGCTCGGCGAGCTGGCCACCCCGTTCCGCCCGGACGGCGTCGTCACCGCCGGCTCCGCGTCGCAGATCTCCGACGGCGCGGCGGCGCTCGCCGTCACCACGAGCGAGTGGGCCAGCCGGCACGGCCTGCGCCCGCTGGCCCGCGTGCACACCGCCGTCGTCGCCGCCGACGACCCCGTCACCATGCTCACCGCGCCCATCCCGGCCACCGCGAAGGCGCTGCGCCGCGCCGGGCTGGGCATCGAGGAGATCGGGGTGTACGAGGTGAACGAGGCGTTCGCGCCGGTGCCGCTGGCCTGGCT
The DNA here is from genome assembly GCF_043198195.1 of Micromonospora sp. NPDC048868. Taxonomy (NCBI): domain Bacteria; kingdom Bacillati; phylum Actinomycetota; class Actinomycetes; order Micromonosporales; family Micromonosporaceae; genus Micromonospora; species Micromonospora sp. NPDC048868. Next base: position 41,041 of record NZ_JBICUN010000022.1, on the reverse strand, counting down.
GGCGGAGACCGAGGCGGACCCGGAGCGGCTCAACCCGCGCGGCGGCGCGATCGCCCTCGGCCACCCGCTCGGCGGATCCGGCGCCCGGATCATGACCACCATGCTCGCCCACATGCGGGACAACGACATCCGCTACGGCCTCCAGACGATGTGCGAGGGCGGCGGCATGGCCAACGCGACAATCGTCGAGCTGCTGTAGGACGCACCGTCGAGCGGCCGTGGGGCAACGGGAAAACCCGTGGTCCCGCGGCACGGGCGGCGGCTAGGTTGCCCGGCGTGACTGAGTTGCCCGGCGTGACTGACGCCACCACGCCGCCCGCCGACCGGGCGACCACACCACCTGTCGACTGGGCGGACCCGCACTGGCGGGATGCCGCGCTCGGCTGGGTCGGCGACCAGCTCGGCCGGCTCGGGCGGCGGATCGTCGGGCCGGTCGAGCCGCGGGTCCGACCCTGGTCGCTGGTCTGGCGGATGCCCACCGACGCCGGGGACTTCTGGTTCAAGGCGAACAACCCCGGCACCCGGTACGAGGCGGCGCTGCTGGCCGCGTTGGCCCGGCTCGCCCCCGGCCGGGTGCTCGACCCGGTCGCCGTGGACGCCGAGCGCGGCTGGTCCCTGCTGCCCGACGGCGGCCGGACGTTGCGCGACGCGCTGGGTGGCGACCGGAGCCTGCTGAGCCGCTGGGAACGGGTCCTGCCCGAGTACGCCGACCTGCAGCGCGTGGTCGCGCCCCGGGCCGGCGAACTGCTCGCGCTCGGGGTGCCCGACCACCGGCCGGAGGTGCTGCCGGAGCTGTTCGAGGCGTTGCTGGACGACGAGGAGTCGCTGCTGCTCGGGGCGGCGGACGGGCTCACCGCCGAGGCGTACGGGCGGCTGCTCGCCCACCGGTCCGCCTTCGCCGAGGACTGCCGGCGGCTGGCCGCGTCGGGCCTCACGCCGACCGTCCAGCACGACGACCTGCACGACGGCAACGTGTTCGTGGCCGGCGACGGGCACCGCTTCTTCGACTGGGGCGACGCCTCCGTGGCCCACCCGTTCGGCACCCTGCTGGTGACGCTCAACTCGGTCGCGGACGCGTTCGGTCTGCCCGAGGGCGACCTGGCGCTGGCGCGGCTGCGCGACGCCTACCTGGAGCCATGGTCGGACGGGCACGACCGGGCGACACTGCGCGAGGTGGCCCGCCTGGCCGTCCGCGTCACCCGGGTCAGCCGGGCGCTCTCCTGGCGCCGCGCCCTGCGCAGCGCCGACCCGACCCGCGCGGAGTACGCGGCCGCGGTGCCCGGCTGGTTGCAGGAGCTGTTCGCGCCGGATCCGGTCTGAGCCGACGCGGACGTCGGCGACGCGGACGTCAGCGGCGCGGGTGTCGGCGTGACGCCGGCCGACCGGTTCTCCGGCGGCCGGCGCCCAGGCCCGCACGGGCGGTGCGTCGGGTGGCTGTGGTGCGTTGGGGTTGGTCCTGGTGCGTTGCGTGCGTCGGGTGGTTGTGGTGCGTCGTGGTGGGGGTGTGGCCCACCGTGCCCGGCTCCGGGCGGTCAGGCTTGATCCCTGCGCCGGGCACGGCGGGCCACACCCCGTCGGTGTCTACTCTCGCGTCCGTTCGTCGGGCTCCTGCCGGAGATCTTGGCGAGAAAGCGCCCCTCCAGGGGCACTCTCGTACCAAGATCTCCACCGGTGCTTCGGTGACCCGGTGTCCGGGGCGACGCCGGTGACCCCCAGTGACCGAAGTGACTCCAGTGGCCCGAGGACCCGGCTCACCCGACTCACCCGCGTTCACTCGGATGAGCCAGATGAGCCAGATGAGCCAGATGAGCCGATTGCGGCGGGTGCGCCCTTGGTGAGCCGGGTGAGCCAGAAGTTGATGACCCTTGGGCCCGGGTGTGATCGGGTGTCCGGTCATGTGGTGGCTGTCTGGGGCGGCTTGAGCCGGTGAGTCGTCGGTGGTTAGCGTGTCGGTGCTGGGTGTGCGGTTTGTGGGTGTGACCGGGGGCATCGTGGGGGCGGAATCGTGGCGGGGGCGGGGTCGTTACACCCTGCGTACGACCGAGCAAGACCACCCCCGCCGAGGTCACGCCGCCCCGACAGATGGCGGGCCCGGGGCCCCGGAATGATGGCGGGCCGGCGGTGGTTACACATGGTCCGGCCGGCGTGAGGGCGTCCCCCGCCCCGCGCGACAGCCCGACCCTCCTTTCGACCCACGGGGTCGGACATCCGGCCGGCACGGCCGAGCTGATCTACCCTCTGATCTTTCCTCCGGCTGATTCGTCGGAGATTCCCTCCAGGTTTCGCTGGAGATTTCCCGTGAGTTCGTATGAGCGCCGGACGGTGCTTGCACCCGCGTGAAGCCGATCCCCCTTCGGTGTGCGGGTGCCAACCCCCGAATGGAGCGTTTCTGATGAACACGATCATCCGTAAGAGCGTTCTTGGTATCGCTGGTCTCGCGTTCGCCGGTGGCGTGTTCGCCGGTCCGATGACCGACACCGCCCACACCAGTGCCCCGCCCGTGGACGCCACGGCGGTCGCGGTGGCCGTGCAGGCCGACAAGCCCGACACGGGCAAGCTGATTCCGCACGGCGTGCAGGGCGCCCAGTCGCACGTCGACCTGTCGGATGAGCAGATCACCAACGTCAAGGCCATCATCGCGGCGACGAAGAAGGCCGGGATGGACGAGCGTGCCGCCGTCGTGTCGATCGCGACCGCGTTGCAGGAGTCGAAGCTGGAGAACCTGGGTCACCTCGGTGACCGCAACGACCACGACTCGCAGGGCCTGTTCCAGCAGCGCCCCTCCAGCGGGTGGGGCACGGTCGAGCAGATCACCGACCCCGAGTACTCGACGATGGCGTTCCTGAAGGGTCTCAAGCAGGTCGACGGGTGGCAGGGCATGCCGCTGACGAAGGCCGCGCAGACGGTGCAGGTGTCGGCGTACCCCGACCACTACGCCCAGTGGGAGCAGCAGGCCGCTGACCTGGTCGCCGAGCACTGGAACAGCTGACCCGTACCCCGTGGTGAGAACCAACGCCCGACTGGCCGGACCCCGCACCCCGGGGCCCGGCCAGTTCGGCGTCTGACGGCCTCTGCGTGCCGTGCAGGCCCGGTGTGGTCCGCCGCGCCCCGGTTGCGGGTCTCGGCGAGGATGGGGCCATGTCTGCGTGGGACAAGTGGCGGAGCTGCCTGGGCGCGGTCCTCGGTACGGTCGGGCTCTCGGTGTTCATGCCGGTCGCGGCCTGGGCATCGTCGGACAGCGGCGAGATCGTGGTGCGGGCGGGACAGAACGCACGCCCCGCCAACCCCGGGTTCGGTGGCTTCGACTGCTGCCTGATGGTGGTCTTCGGCATCGGTCTGCTGGTGGTGCTGCTCATCAAGCTCGCCCGCAACCGCCCTCCAGACTGACACCGCCACCGTCCAGGTTCTGACCACGCTCGGCGTCCGATTTCTCGAATTGCCGCTGGCCGGCCCCCCCACCCGGGTGCCGGCCAGCGGCGTCTGCGGCGGGCGGGTGGGCCCCCTCAGCGGGGAGTCGTGGCGTGGACCCGGACGATCACGACGGTGGCGTTGTCGTCGCCGCCGGCGTCCAGGGTGCCGTGGAGCAGGTCCCGCACCGCCTCCTCCGGTCGCGGTGCCGCGAGGAGTTCCCGCATCAGGTGATAGTCGACCTGGTCGCTGACGCCGTCGGTGCAGAGCAGCCAGACGTCGCCGGGGCGCAGCGACACCGCGAGCAGGTCCGCCTCCGGCTCGTCCGGATGGCCGGCGTAGCGGGTGAGCTGGTAGCGGGCGCGATCGGCGGCGGGGGAGCCGACCGGGTACCAACCGTGCAGTACGCCCAGCCAGGCCGCAGTGTGGTCGACGGTGAGGAGTTCCAGCAGCCCGTCGCGCAGGCGGTAGGCGCGGGAGTCGCCGAGCTGGACGAGCCAGCCCTGTCCGCCGTCGGGCTCCACGAGCAGGGCGGTCAGGGTGCAGCCGGTCAGCTCCGCCAACTGCGCGCCGGCGGCGCGTACGGCTGACTGGACGTGGGCCACGGCGGTGCGCAACTGGCGCGCGTCGACCGCGGGCCAGGCGGCCCGGACCTGCGCGACGAGGGTGCCCATGGCCGTCGCGCCGGCCCGGCGGCTGCCCTCGCCGGCGCCCATGCCGTCGACGACGGCGGCGAAGGGCAGGGCGGGGTCGACGTGCAGCACGTCGAAGTTGGCCGGGTAGCGGTTGCCGACCACGCTGCCGCCGGCGAACTCCAGCGTGATCTTGCCGAGCGGGAGACGGTGCACGTCACCGGGCACGGTGACCTCGGCGCGGCGGCCGGCGGAGGAGGGGCATCGGCGGATCGTACTGTGGGTTCCCGGCGCACGTGGTCCTGGTTGCCGCGTTCGCGGCCACTCAGTCGAGGCAGAACTCGTTGCCCTCGACGTCCTGCATCACGAGGCACGACTCGTCGTAGCCGTCGGCAGTCAGCAGTCGCACGCGCACCGCGCCGAGCGCGACCAGTCGTGCGCATTCGGCCTCAAGCGCGGCCACGCGCTCCTCACCCACGAGCCCGGTGCCGACCCGCACGTCGAGATGCAGCCGATTCTTGACGACCTTGCCTTCGGGAACGCGCTGGAAGAACAGTCGCGGGCCCACGCCTGTGGGATCGCCGCATGCGAACGCGGAGCCCCGCCGCTCAGGCGGCAGCGCGCGATCGAAGTCGTCCCAGGTGGCAAACCCCTCCGGTGGCGGCGGTACGACGTATCCCAACGCCTCGCACCAGAAACGAGCGACGCGCTCAGGTTCTGCGCAGTCGAAGGTGACCTGGACCTGCTTGACCGACGCCATCGAACCACCATAGAGGCGGGATCCTCCGTCGTCTCCCCGGTTTCGCTGCCAACCCACGCCTGGCACCCGGTGACCCGGACGAGTTTTGTCAACATGGGTTGACGCGGCGGCGATGTCAACGTAAGTTGACGACATGAGTCAGGCAACGGAACTCGCGGCGGCAGCCGGCAGCACCGACCCCCGGGTCGGGCTGCGCGCCGTCCGCGCGCTGCGCCGGTTGCTCGAACGGCTCGAGGTGGTCCAGGTGGACAACGCCCGTCGACAGGGCTGGTCCTGGCAGGAGATCGCCGACGAGCTCGAGGTCAGCCGGCAGGCGGTCCACAAGAAGCACGCCGGTCGTCCGGCGGTCGGATCTTCCTGGGAGGCGTGATGTTCGAACGGTTCACCGACCGGGCCCGCACGGTCGTGCGGGACGCCCGGGACGAGGCCCGGACCGAGGGCGAGCGGCCCGTCGGGACCGAGCACCTGCTGCTCGCCCTGCTCTCCGACGGCGACAACCTCGCCGCCCGGGTGCTCGCCGAGGCCGGCCTCCGCGCCGACGACCTGCGGTCCCGCGTCCGCCGGCACACCGTGCGGGGAGCCACCGGCCTCGCCGACGCCGACGCCGCGGCCCTGCACGAGATCGGCATCGACCTGGCCGCCATCGTGGCCCGGATCGAGGAGTCCTTCGGCCCGGATGCGCTGCGCGAGGCCGCGCCGGCGCCGCGCCGCCGCTGGGGTCGCCGGCGGTACGCGGGCGGCCCCTTCTCCCCGCGCGCCAAGAAGGTGCTGGAGCTGGCGCTGCGGGAGGCGTTGCGACTGCGTCACCGCCACATCGGCACGGAGCACATCCTGCTCGGCGTTCTCCGCGAGGGCCATGGGCTGGGCGCACGGGTGCTCACCGAGGCCGGCGCCGACCTCGACGACCTGCGCCGCCGCGTGGAGACCGCCCTCCGCACCCCCGCCTGACCCACCCCACCCCACCCACGGCACGGCTTGCCCCGGCCCGGCGATCATGAGGTTGGCGGGGACGTCGATCTCAAGGACCGCCGTCGACCTCATGATCGGCGGGCCGACGGCGGTGTGGGGTGGGAGGTGGGGGACGGTCCCGGGCGGGGGCAAACGTGTTTGCGCTGCGCGTAACATCACCGCGCCGCCGGGTCGCTGCCGTGCCGGATCTGCTGCACACTGGCGCCGTGGACCCTCGACAGGACAAGCGACGCGCGGCACCCGACGGCGGTGGCCTGCGCTCCGCCGTGGTGGTCAACCCGGTGAAGGTGGCCGACCTCGACGAACTGCGTCAGACGGTCCACGACGCCCTCGCCGCGGCCGGCTGGCCCGAGCCGCTGTGGTTCGAGACCACGGTCGAGGACCCGGGCCGCGGCCAGACGCAGGAGGCGGTCGAGGCCGGCGTGGACGTCGTCTTCGCCTGCGGCGGCGACGGCACCGTGATGGCCTGCGTCAGCGGCCTGGTCGGCACCGAGGTGGCGCTCGCCGTGCTGCCCCAGGGCACCGGCAACCTGCTCGCGGCCAACCTGGGTCTCTCGGGTGACCTGGCCGCCGGGCTGGAGGTCGCCGTCGAGCGTGGCCGCCGGCTGCTCGACGTCGGCGCGGTCGAGGACCACTACTTCACGGTGATGGCCGGCATGGGCTTCGACGCCCAGATGCTCGCCGACACCTCGGAGACCACCAAGAAGCGGATCGGCTGGCCGGCGTACGTCGTGGGAGCCGCCCGGCACCTGCGCGACCGGCCGATGCGGGTCTCCATCCGCATCGACGACCAGCAGCCCATCCGCCGCCGGGCCCGCTCCGTCCTCGTCGCCAACGTCGGGCGCCTTCAGGGCGGGGTGCGGCTGCTCACCGACGCCGAACCGGACGACGGCTACCTCGACGTCGCGGTGCTCACCCCGCGTACGCTGCGGCAATGGCTGGCGCTCGGCTGGGCGGTCGTACGCCGGCAGGACCGCGTCCCCCGGATGGAGGTCTTCAAGGCCAGGCGGGTGGAGATCACCAGCAACCGGGCCCAGCCCCGGGAGCTCGACGGCGATCTCATCGAGCCGGGTCGCACCCTGAAGGCCGAGATCCGGCGGCGGGCGTTGTGGCTCTGCGTGCCGCAGCCGGAGCAGGATCCCGACCTGGCCGAGGACGCGAAGGCGGCCGCCGAGCGTGGTGAGCAGCTGATCGAGGAAGCCCGCCGTGAGTAGCACCCGCATCGTGCCGGAGACCCGGCTGATGTCCGACGAGGAACTCAACGCCGACGACGCCTGGCACACACTGCGCCGGCAGGGCGGCTGGCACCTGCTGCGCGACGCGTTCATCCGGTTCCGCTACGGCGACGGGTTCAGCCACTCGCGCGCCTTCGCGCTGCAACTCTGCCTCGCCGTGGTGCCGTTCCTGATCGCGCTGACCGGCCTGATCAGCGAACTCGGCGTGGAGGAGGGCGGCCGGGTGGTCGCCGACACGGTCCTGGCCCTCACCCCCGGGGCGAGCGAACCGATGGTGGCCGAGCTGCTCGGCGAGGGGGACCGCACCGAACGCGCCGGGGAGCTGGCGCTCGGCCTCGGCATGCTCACCGGCCTGGTCGCGCTGACCACCACCATGGCCCAGATCGAGCGCGGCGCCAACCGGATCTACGGCGTGGAGCGGGACCGGCCCGCGCTGTGGAAGTACGTCCGCGCCAGCGTCCTCGCCCTCACCGCCGGCGTGCCGGCGCTCACCGGGTTCCTGATCCTCGTCGGCGGCGGCCCGATGGGCGACTCGGTGCAGCGACACTACGCCTGGGGCGAGTTCGCCAACGGCCTCTGGAACGTGGTGCGCTGGCCGCTCAGCCTGGGCCTGACCGTTCTCGCCGTCGCGGTGATCTTCCGGCACGCACCCCGCCGCAAGCAGCCCGGCCTGTCCTGGCTCTTCTTCGGCGCCGGCATCGCCACCGCGCTGTGGTGGCTGGCCAGCCTGCTGCTCGCCGCGTACGTGCGGTTCAGCGGCGGGTTCGGCCAGACGTACGGGGCGCTGACCGGGATGATGGCGTTGCTGCTCTGGGCCAACCTGACCGGCATGGCGCTCTTCGGTGGACTCTCCTTCGCCGCCCAGTTGGAGGCGCTGCGCATCGGGGTGCGCGAGCCCGCCCAGCCCGACCTCTGGGAGCCCGAGGCCGAGCGCCAGGAGATCCACGACACCGGCGAGATGAGTTCCCTCTAGCTCCGCATCGGACATCCCCCGGTGTACGCGGAGCGCCGATCGGGTAATGCGGCACGCCAGAAGCGAGAGGGAGGCTGCCGTGGGCGCGGTCAAAGAGGCGTTGCGACGACCCTTGGGTCACTTCACCGAGCGTACGCTCGCCGGCCTGGCGATCGTGCTCGGTGCCGGGGTCGGGTTCGGGATTCTCCTCGTGCTGGTCCGGACCCGGTGGTCCCCGCTCTACGACGTCGACCACGGCGTGGCCGCCTGGCTCAACGACCTGGTCGCCCCGCACGGGCCGCTGGTGACCGTGCTCAACGCGCTCACCGACCTCGGCGGGCGGGCCGTCATCATCTGGCTGGTGTCGGTGGCCGTGGTCGGACTGCTGATCCGCAAGCAGGGTCGACTCGCGGTGTTCCTGATCGTCACCGGCGTCGGCGCGCTCGTCCTCGACCCGGCGCTCAAGACGCTTGTCGACCGGCTGCGCCCCGAGGTGGACGTGCCCATCGGTACGTACGCCGGGGACAGTTTCCCCAGCGGTCACGCGCTCGGCTCGATGGTCGCGTACGGGGCGCTGCTGCTGGTCTTCCTGCCGGCCATGTCGCGCCGCTGGCGTAAGCCCGCGATCGCCCTGGTCGCCCTCGTCGTCTTCCTCATCGGACTGACCCGGATCGCGCTGGGCGTGCACTTCGTCTCGGACGTGCTGGGGGCCTGGCTGCTCGGCGCCGCCTGGCTCGGCGTCACCGCGTACGCCTTCCGGCTCTGGCGGTTGGAGCGCGGCCGGCCGGTCCCGGCGTTGACCGACGGGCTGGAGCCGGAGGCCGCGCACGACGTGGCGCCCGCCCCCGACGAGGCGCACCTGCTGCCGCACCCCCGGGCCGCCGTGTTCGAGCTGATCGTCGGCTGGGTGCTGATCCTCGGCGCGCTCTACGGCTTCGGCATGTTCGTCAGCTACCACGCCGGCGGCACCTTCTTCGCCACCCTGGACACGGACGTGCCGAGGTGGTTCGCCGAGCACCGCACCCCCGGCCGGGACGACTTCAGCTACTGGTGGAGCAAGGTCGGCGACACCCACGCCATCCTGCTCATCTCGCTGGTCTTCTGCCCGATCGTGCTGGCCGTCTGGCGGCGTTGGCGGCCGTTGCTCTTCGTGGCGCTGACCATGTTCGGCGAGCTGAGCCTCTTCCTCGCCTCCGCCGCCGCGGTCGACCGGCCGCGCCCGCCCGTCGGCAACCTCGACGGGCCGATGCCGACCTCCTCCTTCCCGTCCGGCCACATCGCCGCCACGCTCTGCGTCTGGGTGGCGATCGCGGTGATCGTCTTCCCGCGTACCGACCGCTGGTGGCGGTGGGTCTTCGTGGCGCTGGCGGTGGTGATGCCGACCGGCGTGGCGATCAGCCGGATGTACCGGGGGATGCACCACCCCACCGACTTCATGGGCGCGATCATCCTCACCACTCTCTGGATCGGGCTGCTCTACTGGGTCGTCCGCCCCAACGAGGACGTCCACGAGGGCAACCAGCCGAGCATCGAGTCCGAGGACGTGGACACCCTCGACGACGAGCTGGCCAAGGCCGGCCGGGCGGACTGACGCGGCCGATGCTGCGGGCGATGACCTGGAACATCCGCACCGGCGGACGGGACTCCGGCGGCACCGACCGCCGGGACCTGCTGGTCCGGGTCGTCGCCGACCAGCGGCCGGACGTGCTGGCGTTGCAGGAACTGCGGCACTTCGACTCCGGCGACGTGCTCGCCGACTTTGCGGGCCGGGTGGGGATGCGACCCCACCTGGCCCGTTCCTGCTTCGGCCAGCCGGTGGCGGTGCTGCTGCGCCCGCCGCTGCGCGCCCTCGCCGCGACCCGGGTACGCCGGCCGTTCCACCATGCCGCGCAGCGGGTCACCGTGGCGACCACCGCCGGCCCGCTGACGGTGCTGAGCGTCCACCTCGACCCGTACTGGGGGCTGCGGCGGCGCGTCGAGGCGGGCTGGGCCGCCGCCGCGCTGCGCCGCGCGCCGGGGGAGCTGGCGCTGCTGGCCGGCGACCTGAACACCCTCGACCCGGTCGCCGACCACACCGACCGCATCGCCCGGCTTCCGGCCGCGTACCGCCGCCGTCACCTGCGCCGGGACGGGCGGACGGTGGAGACCCGGGCGGTGGCCCGGCTGCTCGCCGCCGGCCTGGTCGACCTGTACGCGACGGCGGGGGCGCCCGACGGCGGGCTGACCGCGCCCACCCGGCACGGCGGCGGGGCGGAGTTCTCCGGCATGCGGCTGGACTACCTGCTCGGCACGGCGGCGCTCGCCGGCCGGGTGCGCGACTGCCGGGTGCTGCGGGGCGGCGAGACCGAGTACGCCTCCGACCACTATCCGGTCGTGGCGGACCTGGACCTCGACCCCGCCTGACCGCCCTGCCCCCGCTTACGCCCGGCCTGGCCGGGCGACCCCGGTCCGTCCCCGAGGGCCGGGCGGGCGGCGCGTTGCCGGTGCTGACTACCGTGAGCCGGTGATCGACTCGCCGAGCGCGGATCCGGGGAACGCCGGGTCCCCACCCACCCCGCTGCTGGTCGCCGTCGTCCGGGGAATCGCGCTGGTCGTGGTGCTGCCCTTCCGGCTGGCCTGGGAGTTGGTCGCCGCCGTCGGCCGGTGGCTGCACCGCTGGCTGCTCGCGCCGCTCGGCCGGTTCCTGGACCGCTCGCTGCTCGCGCCGCTCGGCCGGTTCCTGGACCGCTGGCTGCTGCGCCCGCTGGGCTGGCTGCTGCGGATCCTGGTGTGGGTGCCGCTGAGCTGGCTCGGCCACGGGCTGGCCTGGCTGCTGCGCTGGCTCGGCCTTGGCCTGTCCTGGCTGCTGCGCACGCTGGTCTGGATGCCGTTGGTCTGGCTCGCCCGGGGCTTGGCCTGGCTGGCCCGGACGGTGGTGTGGATACCGCTGGCCTGGCTGGCGTACCACCTGATCTGGGCGCCACTGCGCTGGCTGGCCCGGCTCCTCGCGCCGCTCGGACGCCTGCTGGTGGCGGGGCTCGTGGCGGTCGGGCGGTGGCTGGCGGCGGTGGGGCGGGTGCTGCTCGGCGCGCTCGGCTGGGCGTGGTGGGCAGCCGGCCGGCTGCTCTGGTGGTGCTACGCGCTCACGCTGCGGCCCTTCGTGCTCGGGGCGCGCTGGCTGTGGCGCCACGCCGTCCGCCCGGTGGGCCGGGCGGTGGCCGCCGGGTGGCGGGCGATCGTCTCGCCGGCCGCCCGCTGGGTGCGCCGCGTCGTCGTGGAACCGGTTCGCCAGGCGACCCGTGAGGCGCTGACCGCCCTCGGCCTGCGCGGCTGACCCGCGAACGCCGCGACGACGGCGCTGCCCCGACGCGCGGTGCCCGACGAGCGCTGCTCGACGAGCGGTGCCCGACGCGCGGTGCCCGACGAGCGCTGCTCGACGAGCGCTGCTCGACGAGCGGTGCCCGACGAGCGGTGCCCGAGCAAGATCTTGGCAAGAAACGGCCCCTCCAGGGGCACTCCCGTACCAAGATCTCGGAGCCGGAGCCGGAGCCGGAGCCGGAGCCGGGGCCGGAGCCGGAGCCGGGGCCGGGGCCGGGGCCGGAGCCCGAGCAGGGTTACAGGAGCAGGTTTAGCACCACGGTCAGGACGACCGAGGCGACGATCGAGAAGAGGATCATCAGCAGGCAGCCCAGGCCGCCGCCGGCCGGACGGATCTCCGTGTTGCCGATACGCATGTCGTCACCTGTTCGTGAGTGTGGGGGACAGCAGGGCGCGGACCGCGTCGGCGACCTGCGCCGGCGCGGTGGTCACGACGTTGTGCGCGGCGCCCGGCACGGTGACCGTACGGGCGTGCGGCACCAGCCGGCCCACCTGCGCGCGCCAGGACGGCGGCACGACCGGGTCCCGGGAGCCGGCCACGACCAGGGTGGGCGCGGCGATGCGGACCAGGTCCGCCTCGATGCCGTTGCGCACCGAGTGCGACAGCGTCGCGTGGACCCGCCAGGGGCGGGCGTCGAGGACGTCCCGGAGCAGGATCGGCGCCTGCAACGGCGCCTCCCGCAGGGTGTCCACCAGCCAGCGCCCGAACTGTCCCCGCCGGGACCGGGCGGCCGGGTCGCTGGTCGGGCCGGCGAGCACCACGGCCGCGACCGCGTCGGGGTGCCGGGCGGCGAGCGCCGCGACGACCTCCGCGCCGAACGAGTGCCCGAGCAGACAGACGGGCGGCATCCGGTACGCGGCCAGCCAGGCGGCCAGGTGCGCGGCGTGCTCGACCACGTCGTACGCGCGGCCGGGGCGCTCGGTCAGCCCGAAGCCGGGCAGGTCGGGCGCGTACACCGGGTGGGTGTCGGCCAGCGCGAGGGCGAGCGGGGTCAGGTAGCGGTGGGACACCGCCAGCCCGTGCACCAGCACGACCGGGGTGGCGGCGGTGCCGGGGTCGCCGGCGCGGCGGGTGTGCGTACGGAGGCCGTCGACCAGCCGCCACTCGCTGGTCAGCCCGGCGGCCGGCTTCGGGGCGGCCAGCGCGAGGCGCAGCTCCGCCGGACCGAAGCGGCCCGGTGGGGTCACCCGGGGACGCCGGACGGGTGCCTCCCTCACAGCTCGCGCAGCCTCGGCAGGAGCTGCTCCTGCGCCCAGTCCAGGAACATCGGCTGCGTCCCGCCGCCCACCTGCACGATCGCCACGTGGGTGAAGCCGGCGTCGACGAACCTGCGGAACGCCTCGACGTGCCGGTCCACGTCGGGCCCGCAGGAGATCCCCTCGGCCACGTCCTCCTCGCGGACGAACTGGGTGGCGGCGGCGAACGACTCCGGCCCGGGCAGGTCGGCGTTGACCTTCCAGCCCATCCCGAACCAGCGGAACTGGTCGTGCACGATCTTGCGGCACTCCGCCTCGTCCGGGCCGTAGCAGATGGCCACCTGCCCGTAGCGGGGCTGCCCGGCGCCGCCGGCCTCGTCGTACATCTCGATGATGTGCGGGTCCGGCTCGGTCGCGACGAGGCCGTTGCCGTACTCGGCGGCGAGGGTGACCGACTGGCGGCCGGAGGCGGCGACGGCCATCGGCACCGGGCGGGCCGGCCGGTCCCACACGTAGGCGTCGGGCACGTCGTAGTGGTTGCCGGAGAAGGTCAGCGTCTCCCCGTTGAGCAGGGGCCGGATGATCTGGAGGGCCTCCTCGAACATCTCGTGCCGCTGCTGCACGTGCGGCCAGCCGCCGACCACGTGCTCGTTGAGGTTCTCGCCCGCGCCCAGGCCGAGGGTGAACCGGCCGTCCGAGAGGACCCCGACCGTGCTGGCCTTCTGCGCCACGACCGCCGGATGGTAGCGGCGGATCGGGCAGGTGACGAAGGACATCAGCTCCGCCCGGTTGGTGGCGTGCGCGACCGCGCCGAGCACGGACCAGGCGTACGGGGAGTGGCCCTGGGAGTCCAGCCAGGGGTAGTAGTGGTCGGAGATGACGAGCTGGTCGAAGCCGGCCGCCTCCGCCCGCACCGCGCAGTCGACCAGTTGCTTCGGACCGGCCTGCTCGCACATCAGGGTGTAGCCGACCTTGACCATGGGTGTCTCCTTCCGACCCGGGCGGATCATCCCCGGATACCCCTGCCAGGTCGGGTCAACCCTCGCGTCCGGTGTCGGCGGTCCGCTGCTTAACCGGTTCATTGCGTGACCGGCCCGACCGGCCTACGCTGATCCCTGCGCCGCCGGGAGCCGGGCGGCGGCTGTCGGGCTGCAGCCGCCATCCCCTGTGACGTCCCACCCCCACCTGGGCAGCGGGGGTCCTCCCTTTGAGGAAGGCCATGAAGAAGAGACTCTCCGCCGCCGGTGCGGCCCTGCTCGCGTTGCTGGTCGCCGTGTTGGCGTTCGGGCAGCCCGCGCGGGCCGCGACCGGCTTCTCCGTCGCCGACGGCAAGCTCTACGACGCCAACGGCAGCGAGTTCGTCATGCGTGGCGTGAACCACGCGCACACCTGGTACCAGCAGCAGACCAGCTCCTTTGCCAACATCAAGGCGCTCGGCGCGAACACGGTGCGGGTGGTGCTGGCCAGTGGCCAGCGGTGGGCGAAGAACGACACCGCCGACGTCGCCAACGTCATCTCGCTGTGCAAGGCCAACCGGCTGATCTGCGTGCTGGAGGTGCACGACACCACCGGCTACGGCGAGCAGAGCGGGGCGGCCACCCTGGACCAGGCGGTCGACTACTGGCTCAGCGTCTCCAGCGCCCTCGCCGGCCAGGAGAAGTACGTCATCGTCAACATCGGCAACGAGCCGTACGGCAACCAGGGCTACGGCACCTGGGCCACCGACACCGCCAACGCCATCAAGCGGCTGCGTACGGGCGGCCTGACGCACACCATCATGGTCGACGCCCCCAACTGGGGTCAGGACTGGTCGTTCACCATGCGCGACAACGCCGCGTCGGTGTTCGCCGCCGACCCGCAGAAGAACACGGTCTTCTCCATCCACATGTACGGCGTCTTCGACACCGCCGCCGAGATCAGCGACTACCTCGGCCGGTTCCGCGCCGCGAAGCTGCCGATCGTGGTCGGCGAGTTCGGCTTCGACCACTCCGACGGCAACCCCGACGAGGACACCATCCTCTCCTACAGCCAGGCCAACGGGATCGGTTACCTGGGCTGGTCGTGGAGCGGCAACGGCGGTGGCGTCGAGTACCTCGACATGGTCACCAACTTCAACCCCGCCGCGCTGAGCACCTGGGGCCAGCGCATCTTCAACGGGGCGAACGGGATCAAGGCCACCGCGAAGGAGGCGACGGTCTTCGGCAGCACGCCGCCGCCGACCACCCCGCCGCCGACGACGCCCCCGCCCACCACCCCGCCGCCCACCACGCCCCCGCCCACGACCCCGCCGCCGAGCACCCCGCCGCCGGGCGGCTGCACGGCGACGTACACGGTGACCAACCAGTGGCAGGGTGGCTTCCAGGGTGAGGTGAAGGTGACCGCCGGATCGGCGGCGATCACCGGCTGGACGACGAAGTGGACGTTCGCCAACGGCCAGAGCGTCAGCCAGTCCTGGAACACCGCCCTCAGCAGCAGCGGGTCGGCCGTCACCGCCCGCAACGTCGACTACAACGGCCGGCTGGGCGCCGGCGCCAGCACCAGCTTCGGCTTCATCGCCAGCTGGAACGGCACCAACGCCACGCCCGCGGTGACCTGCACCGCGAGCTGAGGACTCCCCGTACCACCGGTGGCCGGGCCCCGCGCGGGCCCGGCCACCGCTCGTGTCACCCGTCGAAACGTCGCAACTCCGCCGCGCCCCCGCACTCGCCCTCGCCCTCGATCGCTGGGCGGGACAAGGGCTGGGCGGGGTGGGAGGCACGGCGGGGTATGCCCACGGGGTGCTGTCGAGCTGCCCCGTCCGTGGGACCGCCAGCCGCCACGGACCCGGAACTCGCTGCCCCATCTGCGCGGGCAGCTCGACAGCGTCCGCGCGAGCATGCCCACGTCGCGTCGGGGCCCGTCAGGCCCCGTTCGGTTCGGAGGCCAACCGGGCGGCGCGCATCGTCAGGTATCGCTGCTCGGGCACGCTCGTGGTCAGGTCGGCGGCGATCCGGTACGCGGCCACCGCCCGTTCCCGGTCGCCGGCCATCTCGTGCAGGTGCGCGCGGGCGGCGGGCAGCCGGTGGTGCCCGGCGATCCGGGGGTCGGCGTCCAGCACCGCCAACGCGGCCAGGCCGGCGGCCGGGCCGTGCACCATGGCGGTCGCCACCGCGCGGTTGAGCGAGACGACGGGACTGCCGGAGGCGCGTTCCAGCACCTCGTACAGGGCGAGGATCTGCGGCCAGTCGGTCTCGGCGGTGCTGGGCGCCTCGTCGTGCAGCGCGGCGATGGCCGCCTGGAGCTGGTACGGCCCGACCGGCCCGCGGGGCAGCGCCCAGGTGACCAGTGCCACCCCCTCGTCGATGGCCGCGGCGTCCCACCGGCTGCGGTCCTGGTCGGCCAGGGAGATCAGCTCACCCGAGGGCCCGGTGCGCGCGGCGGCGCGGGCGTCGGTGAGCAGCATCAACGCGAGCAGCCCGGCGACCTCGGTGTCGTCGGGCAGGAGCGCACGCAGGGCCCGGGTCAGCCGGATCGCCTCCTCCGACAGGTCCACCCGGCGCAGGTCGTCGCCGAGGCTGGCGGTGTGTCCCTCGGTGAAGATCAGGTAGAGCACGTGTCGCACGGCGGCCAGCCGGGCCTCCCGGTCGGCGGGCTCGGGCATCCGGAACGGGACGCCCGAGGCGCGGATGCGCTGCTTGGCGCGGCTGATCCGCTGGGCCATGGTGGCCTCGGGCACGAGGAAGGCGCGGCCGATCTCGGCCGTGGTCAGGCCGCCGACGGCGCGCAGGGTCAGCGCGATCGCCGACGCCGGCGTGAGCGTCGGGTGGCAGCAGAGGAAGAGCAGCGTCAGGGTGTCGTCCCGGCCGGCGGTCAGCTCCTCGTCCGGCGGCGGCGCGGCGCGCCGGTCGTCCGGCTCGCGGCGGGCGACGAGGTCCTCACGCCGCCGCCGGGCCGTCTCGCCACGGACCAGTTCGATCATCCGCCGGTACGCGACCTGGATCAGCCAGCCGCGCGGGTTGCCGGGCGTCCCCTCGACCGGCCACTGGGTGGCCGCCGCCAGCAGCGCCTCCTGCACGGCGTCCTCGGCGGTGGCGAAGTCGCCGAAGCGGCGGGTGAGCACGCCGAGGACCTGCGGCGCCAGCTCGCGCAGCAGGTCCTCGACGGGTGGGTCGGCGGCGGCCAGTCGTCACATCTCCTGCGGCGGCGCCGACATCACGGGGCGCACCTCGATCGGCATGTTCAGCGGCCGACCGCCGGGGCCGGGCGCGGTGGAGATGTGCGCGGCGAGCGCGACGGCCCGCTCGGGGCTGTCGCAGTCGACGATCCAGAAGCCAGCGAGGAACTCCTTGGTCTCGGCGAACGGCCCCTCGGTGACCACGGGGGTCCCACCAGCGCCCGCTTGGACGATCTTCGCCTGGGCCGGAGCGGCGAGCCCCTCACCGCCGACCAGTTCGCCGTCGGCGATCAGCTTCCCGTTCACCTCGCCCATGAACGCCACGTGCGCCCGGATCTCCTCGGGCGTCCACGTCTCGATCGGGGGGAAGTCCGTGCCGGCGGCGCTGAACTGCATGAGCAACATGTACTTCACGTCTGGCTCCTCACGACTGCGCACCATCATCGGTGCTCTCACCCGTCGGTAGAAGCCGGCACCCCGGTTCTCGACACCCGCGCCGAAAAACTATCCCGGTCAGTCGGCGGCGGTGACCTCCAGCAGCAGGGTCTGCTCGGGATGCAGCGCGGGCATCTGGAGCCCGACGGTCGCCAGCACCGTGCCGCTGAGGGTCACGCCGCCGTCGGCCAGCCAACCCGGGGCGGCCCGCTGGAGGGTGGCGGGCTCCGGCACTCCGGCGGCGGGCCGCACCGCGTACCGGCGGCGGTGGTCGAGGCCGGGGAGCCGGACCGGCCCGGGCACCTGGGCCACCGAGGTGGCCAGCTGGGCCACGGCGTACACCGCGTGGGAGCCGTCGTGGGCGATGACGCCGTGCGCCCAGACGGCCGGGTCCGGGTGGTCGACCCGGACCACCCGGCCGGCGTGCAGCAGCGGGCGGAGCCGCTTGTGCAACGCGACCCAGGCGGCCAGTTCGCCGCGCTGCGCCGCGTCGATCGCGCCGATGTCCCACTCGATGCCGTGGTGGCCGAAGAGCGCGGTCGCCGCCCGGAAACCGAGGTCGTGCACGCGGTGGGTGGTGTGCGAGCGCTCCGGCCCGATGTGGCCGCCGACCAGCTCGGGCGGGAGCAGCAGCCCCGTCCAGCGCTGGATGGCCAGCCGCTCCAGGGCGTCGTTGCAGTCGCTGGCCCACACCCGGTCGGTGCGCCGCAGGATCTCCAGGTCCACCCGGGCGCCGCCGGACGCGCAGCTCTCGATCTCCACGCCCGGGTGGCGGCGGCGCAGCTCGTCGAGGAGCCGGTAGACCGCCAGGGTCTGCCCGTGCACGCCGGGGCGGCCCTGGTGCCCAGCCTCGGTCAGGTCCCGGTTGTGGTCCCACTTGAGGTAGCCGATGCCGGGGTGCGCGGTGAGCAGCGCGTCCAACCGCTCCAGCAGGTAGTCGTGCACGGGTGGGTGGGCCAGGTCGAGCACCTGCTGGTGCCGCCACGACGGAGGCAGCCGGCCCGGCGCCGACAGCACCCACTCCGGGTGGGCCCGGAACACCTCGGAGTCGGGGTTGACCATCTCCGGTTCCACCCAGAGCCCGAACTGCATCCCGCGCCCGCGTACGTGGTCGACGAGCGGGTGCAGGCCGTCCGGCCAGACGGTGTCGTCGACGTACCAGTCGCCGAGGCCGGCGCGGTCGTGGCGGCGGCCCCGGAACCAGCCGTCGTCGAGCACGAAGCGTTCCACCCCGACCTCGGCCGCCTGGTCGGCAAGCGTGCGGAGCCGGTCCAGGTCGTGGTCGAAGTAGACGGCCTCCCAGACGTTGAGGGTGACCGGGCGGGGCGTGGCCGGGTGCTGCGGGCGGGCGCGCAGGTGGGTGTGCAGGACGTCGCTGAGCCCGTCCAGCCCGTCGGCGGAGAAGACCGCGTACAGCAGCGGGGTGGCGTACTCCCCGCCGGGATCGAGCACCACCTCGCCGGGGGTGAGCAGCTCGCCGCCGCCGAGGGTGGACCCGCCCGTCGGCCGCCGCTCGGCGACGGTCACGTGGTCGCCGCTCCAGGCCGTGTGCACCGCCCACACCTCGCCGTGGCCGAAGCCGAAGCCGACCGTGCCGGCGACCAGCAGCAGGGTCGCGTCGTGCCCGGTGCGGCCGTGCCGGCCCTCGCGTACCCAGGCGCCCATCGGCCACGGGTGCCGCTGCGGGGACCGCTCCCGGCACCACCGGCCGGTCAGGTCGAGCAGCTCGGTGGCGACCGCCGGCACCGGCAGGACCGGCGTCAGCTCCCGCAGCTCGTACGCCGTGTCGCCGTCGTTGCGCAGCCGGTGCCGCAGCAGCACCAGGCCGGTCGGGTCGAGCTCCATCTCGACGGTCAGCGACAGCCCGGCCCCGCCGTCGGACGCCCGGACGGTGACCCGGGCCGAGCCGGTGCCGTCGTCGGCGACGTCGAGTCCGGTCAGCCGGAAGGCGGTGGACCAGCCGGTGCGGTCGCGGTGCCCGGCGAGCGCGGGCCGGCCGCCCCAGCCGGCGGACGCCTCGGGCAGCAGGGACAGCACGGTCGGCGCGTCGAAGCTGCTGGGTACGACCGGCGCGACGGTGGCGTCGACCAGGGCGGGCAGGTCGCCGTCGGGGACGGAACCGAGGTCGGCCCCCCAGTGCGCGACCCGGGGCAGCCCCGGGTCCCGCGCGTCGAGCACCAGACTGGTCTTGGCGCGGCGCAGGTGGACGATGGTCATCCCTTTGAAGCCCCCAGGGTCAGGCCCCGGACGAACTGCCTCTGCAACAGGAAGAAGATCACCAGGGTCGGGATCGCGACCAGCACCGAGCCGGCCGAGACCAGGTTGTTGTCGGTGAAGAACTCACCGCGCAGGTTGTTGAGCGAACTCGTCACCGGGAACTTGTCCCCCGTGCGCATCAGCACGGTGGCCCAGAAGAACTCGTTGTAGATCCAGGTCACCTCCAGGGTGGCCAGCGCGGCCAGGGCTGGCCGGCACAGCGGCATGGTCACCTGCCAGTACTGCCGCCAGACGCTCGCCCCGTCGACCATCGCCGCCTCGTAGAGGTCGCGCGGCAGCGCCTTCATGTAGTTGCTGAGCACGAAGACGCAGAAGCCGCACTGGAAGGCGACGTTGACCAGGATCAGCCCCCAGTAGCTGTCGTAGAGCAGCTCCGAGTCGCTCATGAACGCCGGCAGCGGCACCTGCGTGAAGAGCCGGAACAGCGGGATGAGCAGGGCCTGCTGGGGCAGCAGGTTCGCCGCGGTGAACAGGCCGAGCAGGACGATGTTGGTCTTCCAGCTGAACCGGGCGATGACGAACGCCACGCACGAGGCGAGGAAGAGGGTCAGCAGCACCGCCGGCACGGTGATGTAGACGGAGTTGAGGAAGTGCTTGCCGAACTCGGCGGTCCGCCAGGCGGTGACGTAGTTGTCGAGGGTCCACCCGCCGAGCGAGACGTAGCCGTTGGTGGCCGTGTACTCGTAGGAGCGCAGCGAGGTCAGCACGGCCCAGAGGATCGGGAAGAGCCAACCGATCGCCACCGCCGCGAGGAACACGTGCAGCACCACCCGGGCCGGGCGCGGCGGCGGGCGGCGTTCGGTCGCGGGGGCGGTCCGGTCCTCCCGGGGCACGGTCGCGGTGCTCATCGGCGTCCCTCCCGCAGCACGGTCGCCAGGTAGACGGTGATGAAGACCAGCGAGACGACGAGCATGATGGTGGCCAGCGCCGAGCCGAAGCCGATCCGGCTCGCCTCGCCGACCACGTTTTGCGTGACCAGCGCCGAGATCAGTTCCAGGCCGTTGCGGCCCTTGTTGATGACCCAGACCAGGTCGAACGCGCGCAGCGACTCGATCACCGTCACCACCAGCACGATGATGTTGATGGGCCGCAGGACCGGGAAGATCACCTTGAAGAACGTCCGGCCCTCCGACGCGCCGTCCACGGCGGCGGCCTCCCGCAGCGAGGGGTCGACGCCCTTCAGCCCGGCCAGGTAGAGCAGCATGATGTAGCCGACGTGCCGCCAGCCGGCCGCCACCAGCACGGCCCAGATGTTGACGTCCGGGTCGCCGTACCAGTCGACGCCGGTGCCGAGGACGGCGTTGACCAGGCCCTGGTCGCGGGAGTAGAGCAGCTGCCAGACGAAGCCGATCAGCGCCAGGGAGAGCACCACCGGCAGGTAGAGCGCGGTCTGGTAGAACCGGGTGCCGCGCAGTTCCTTGTCGAGCAGGACGGCCAGGAACATGCCGAACGGGGTGGCCACCACGAACAGCGCCGCCAGCCAGAGCAGGTTGTTCTGCACGGCCGGCACGAACGGCGGGTAGTTCTGGACCACGTCGGCATAGTTGCGGCCGCCGACCCACTCGATCTCGGAGACCGGGCCGATGCCGTCCCAGTCGGTGCCGGAGAGCAGCACGGTGGCGCCCGCCGGCAGCCAGACCAGGCCGACGACGAGCAGCAGCGGTACGGCCACCATGAGCGCGACGACCACGCGGTCGGTGCGGGACAGCAGCCGTACGCGCCGGCGGCGACCACCCGTGGAGGTGGTCGCGGCCGGCGGCGGCGCGGCGCGATCCGCTTGGATCAGGGGCAGGTCGGACACGGTGCCCTCACCCTCTCGCCGTCAGTCGGTGAAGATCGACTTCTTCTGGTTCTCGATGCTCGACGTCAGCCCGTCGATGTCCTTCGGGTCCTTGATGAACTGCTGGAGCGCCGGGATGATCACCGTGGAGGCGAAGTCCGGGCGGGTGTCGCGGTCCAGGAACTGGGCGATCTCGGTGGCCGAGCCGACCAGCTCGGCGGCCTTCTTCTGCAGGGCGCTGTAGCCGCTGGTGTCGGCCTCGCTGTTGGCGACCAGCGTGCTCGGGTCGCTCTTGACGGTGATGTCCGCGGCCGCCTTCGAGCCGACGTATTCCAGCAGCTTCCTGGCGTTGGCTTCCTGCTTCGGCTTGCGGGCCATCATGTAGCCGTCGATGGGCGCGTCCAGGGCCTTGGCGCCGATCGCCGGGTCGATCTCGGGGAAGGTGAAGAAGTCGAGGTCGGCCAGGTCGGCGCCGTCGAACTGCTGGCCGACGAAGAGGCCGAGCAGGTACATGCCGCTCTTCTTCTGCTGCAACGACTGGGCGGCCTCCTGCCAGGTCCGGCCGAGGCTGTCGGGCTGGTGCAGGGGCAGCAGGCCGCGCCAGGTGTCGAAGACCTTCTTCACCTTGTCGGAGGTCCAGGACTCCTTGCCGGCCATCAGGTCGATGTGGAACTGGTAGCCGTTGATCCGCAGGTTGAGGATGTCGAAGGTGCCCATCGCCGGCCAGCCGTCCTTGTCGGCGAAGGCGATCGGGGTGAGCCCGTCCTTCTTCATCTGACCGGCGAGCGCGGTCAGGTCGTCGAGGGTCTTCGGCACCTGGTAGCCGTTCTGCTGCCAGACGGACCTGCGGTAGAAGACGGCCCACGGGTAGTACGACGACGGCACGAAGTACTGCTTGCCGTCGTCGCCGGTCGACGCCTTGCGGAACGCGTCGGACATCCCGGAGAGCCTGCCCCAGACGTCGCTGAGGTCGCCGGCGAGGCCCCGGGCGGCGAAGAAGCGCATCCGGTAGCCGGCGAACCACATGAACACGTCGTCCGGCTTGCCCTGGAGATAGTTGTTGATGTTCTCCTGGAACGTGTTGTGGTCGACCGTGTTGACGGCGACCTCGAGGCCGGACGAGGTCCGGAAGCCGTCCATGACCTTCGCGATGACCTCCTTGGGCTTCGGGTCGGACTGGTTGGAGCCCAGCGACACCGTCTTGGCGCCGGAGCCGCCGGAGTCGGAACCGCAGCCGGTGAGCAGGCCCGTGCCGAGCAGCGCGGTGGTGCCGGCCGCGCCGGCGAGCAGCGAACGACGGTCGAGGCCGGCCACTGAGGGGGGTACGAGCCGGGCGAGGTACTCGGCTCGGGTGCGGGGACGGGACATGGTGCCTCCTGCGGATGAAGAGGTGCCCGAGGGCCGTCGGTGGCGGTGTCCCGGCAACCGTGAACACACACCCGGATCCATCGCGAATCCACATTGGTGAACACGAATTGCCAGTGGCGCCTCAAGCTACTCGTCCTCCGGGCGGTGTCAAGGGGGCGGCAATCTCCCGACAACCCGGTCGCAACAAGGCCGTTGAGAGGTAAACGTTGTAAAGATGATCGATGTTGGAACGTGTTGACTTGGCCGCCTCGGCCGGGCACGCTCTGCATCCATGCGGCGATGGCAGGGTGACGACATCTGGTTCGGTGCCGACTACAACCCCGAGCAGTGGCCCGAGTCCACCTGGGCCGAGGACGTCGCGCTGATGCGCCGCGCCGGGGTCAACCTGGTGTCGGTGGGGATCTTCTCCTGGGCGCTGCTGGAGCCCGCCCCCGGCGCGTACGAGTTCGGCTGGCTGGACCGGGCGATCGACGTGCTGCACGGCGGCGGGATCTCGGTCGACCTGGCCACCGCCACCGCCAGCCCGCCCCCGTGGCTGGCCCACCGGCACCCGGAGACGCTGCCCCGGCGCGCCGACGGCGCGATCCTCTGGCCAGGCGGCCGGCAGGCGTACTGCCCCAGCTCGCCCGTGTTCCGGGAGCGGTCGCTGGCCCTGGTCGAGGCCCTCGCCACCCGCTATGCCCACCATCCCGCCGTGGTCATGTGGCACGTCTCCAACGAGCTGGGCTGCCACAACGTGCACTGCTACTGCGAGGTCAGCGCCGAGGCGTTCCGCCGCTGGCTGCGCGAGCGCTACGGCGACCTGGACGGGCTCAACGAGGCCTGGGGCACCGCCTTCTGGAGTCAGCGCTACGGCGACTGGGCCGAGATCAACCCGCCGCGCACGGCACCGACCTTCGCCAATCCCACCCAGCAACTGGACTTCCTGCGCTTCTCCTCCGACGAGCAGCGCGCCCAACTGCGCGCCGAGCGCGAGGTGCTCACGCGCCTGGTCCGCCAGCCGGTCACCACGAACTTCATGATCGGCACCGGCATCAAGTACCTCGACTACCACTCCTGGGCGTCCGACGTGGACGTCGTCGCCAACGACCACTACCTCACCGCCGCCGACCCGCGCGCCCACGTCGGGCTCGCCCTCGCGGCCGACCACACCCGGGGCGTCGCCGGCGGCGACCCGTGGCTGCTGATGGAGCACTCCACCAGCGCCGTCAACTGGCAGCCGCGCAACGTGGCCAAGGCCCCCGGCCAGTTGCGCCGCAACAGCCTGGCGCACGTGGCGCGCGGCGCGGACGGGGTGCTCTTCTTCCAGTGGCGGGCCTCCCGCGCCGGAGCGGAGAAGTTCCACTCCGCGCTGCTGCCGCACGCCGGCCCGGAGACCAAGGTGTTCCGCGAGGTGTGCCGGCTCGGCGCGGACCTGCGGGCCCTGGCCGAGGTGCGCGGCAGCCGGGTCGACGCCGAGGTGGCGATCCTGTTCGACTACGAGGCGTGGTGGGGCGCCGAGCTCGACTCGCACCCGACCGTCGACGTCACGTACGCCGACCGCCTCGGCGCGCTGCACGACGCGCTGTGGCGGGCCGGGATCACCGCCGACGTCGTGCACCCCTCCGCCGAGCTGTCCCGCTACCGGCTGGTGCTGGCGCCCACCCTCTACCTGGTGCGCGACGCGCACGCCGCGGCGCTGCGCGCGTACGTCGAGGCCGGCGGGACCGCCCTGGTCACGTACTTCAGCGGCATCGTCGACGAGCACGACCACATCCGCCTCGGCGGCTACCCGGGGGCGTTCCGCGAACTGCTGGGCGTCCGCGTCGAGGAGTTCTTCCCGCTGCGGGCGGGGGAGCGGGTGACCCTGGACGACGGCTCGGTCGCCGACGTGTGGACGGAGTGGCTGCACCCCGCGGGCGCGCAGGTGCTCGCCGCGTACGCCGACGGGCCCCTGCCGGGCGTGCCGGCGCTGACCCGGCACCCGGTCGGCGCGGGCGTGGCCTGGTACGTCGGCACCCGGCTGGACCCGGCGGCGACGGACCGGCTGGTGGCCCGGCTGGTGGCCGAGTCGGGGGTACGCCCGGCGGCGCGGGTCCCCGCCGAGGTGGAGGTGGTCCGGCGCCGCGCCGGCGACCGCACCTGGCTCTTCGTCATCAACCACACCGACGCCGACGCCCGGCTCGACGCCACCGGCGTGGAACTGCTGACCGGCGCACGCTGCTCCGGCGACCTGGTCGTGCCGGCCGGCGAGGTGGCCGTCATCCGCGAGACGCCGGCCACCGCTGCGGCCCGCTGACGGTGACGGCCCGAGGGAGGACATCCGGATGCTGGCCCGACAGCGACAGGCCGCGATCCTCGAGATGATCCGGCAGCGCGGCGGCGTGCGGGTCAGCCAGCTGGTGAGCCGGTTCGGCGTCTCGGACATGACGATCCGGCGCGACCTGGAGGTGCTGGCCGAGCGGGGGCTGGTCGACAAGGTCCACGGTGGCGCGACCCTGGTCGGCCCCGGACCTGGCGACGAGCCCGGCTTCGCCGCGAAGTCGCTGCGGCAGCGGGCCGAGAAGCGGGCCATCGCCGAACGGGCCGCCGCCCTGGTCGAGCCCGGCATGGCCGTCGCGCTCTCCGCCGGCACCACGACCGCCGCGCTGGCCAGCCTGCTGGCCGACGTACGCGGCCTGACCGTGGTGACCAACTCCATCCCCGTCTCCGAGGCCCTGCACCAGCACCCGGGCGCCGACCAGACGGTCGTGCTGACCGGCGGGATCCGTACCCCGTCGGACGCCCTGACCGGGCCGGTGGCCGAGGCGGCGATCAGCGCCCTCAACGTCGACGTGCTCTTCCTCGGCGTACACGGGATGAGCCCGCGCACCGGATTCACCACGCCGAACCTGCTGGAGGCGGGCACCGACCGGTGCCTGGTCGGCGCGGCCCGGCGCCTGGTGGTGCTGGCCGACCACACCAAGTGGGAGACGATCGGAATGGCCACCATCGCCCCGCTCTCCGAGGCCGACGTGCTCGTCACCGACGCCGGGCTGCCCGAGGATGCGCGCGACCAGCTAGCCGGCCAGGTGGGCGAGCTGATCGTCGTCGGAGTCGACTGACCGGCCCGAGCGCGTGGTCACGGCACGGCCTTGCGGTTCGCGCGCTCGGTGCCGCGCCGGACGAGACCGCGCACACCCGGGAGGGTCATCGTCCGGATGGTCACGTCGCCCATCCACACGTGGAACCGGCTCGGCGGCGCGTACTGGAGCATCCCGCGACGGGCGAGCGCCTGCCGTTTCGTGGCTTCCGGGCGCAGTCCCGCCTCCCACTCGGTCAGTGCCGCCGGCACGTCGTCGTGCCGTTGCAGGGCGGCGCCGAGCTGGTCCGCGCCGGCGAGCGCGAGGGTGGCCCCGTGCCCGGCGAAGAGCGTGACGCACCACGCCGCGTCTCCGAGCAGCACGATCCGGCCGGTGCTCCAGCGTGGCATCACCACCTGGCTGATCGCGTCGAAGTAGGCGCCGGCCGGGTCCTTCCCGAGGTGGCGGATCGCATCGGGGACGCCCCCGCCGAGATCCCCGAACGCCGCGTCGAGCGCCTCCACCGCTCCGCGCCGCAGGTCGGCAGCCGGGTCCGCGCTGCGGTACGTGAAGAACGCCGAAGACCGCCGAGGGCCCAGGTTGACGATCGCCGCCGTGCGTCCCGGGCCGATGAACGTGGTGGCTGAGGAGTCCGGCACGCCCGCCACCGGGTGGGCCAGGGGAAAGGCGCCCACGACGTACGGCAGATCGACCTGGAAGCCGGAGCCGAACGCGGCCGTCCGCGTGGCGGAGTGCACCCCGTCGGCGCCGATGAGCAGGTCGGCGTGTTCCGTGGTGCCGTCGCTCAGCACCACCCGTACCCGTTCGGTGTCCTGCTCCAGGGACGTGACGGTGGTGCCGAAGCGGATGTCGGCGCGGTCGCGCACCGCCTCGTACAGCGTCGACTCCAGGTCGCCGCGGAACACCGACACGGCCCGGTCGCCGAGGGCGGCCTCGGCGAGGCTGGACGGCACCGTGAACTTGGGCCGTCCGTCGGCGCGGACGAGCACGGTGGTGAACAGACCCAGGTCGTACGCGGACAGCGCGGTGAGCAGGCCGAGGCGCTCGGCGGCGTCGTAGCCCGGGCCGATCAGGTTGACCATGTAGCCGCTGCTGCGTCGGGCGGGAGCGCGTTCCACCACGACCGTGTGCCACCCGTCCCGCCCGAGTCGCAGCGCGGTGGCCAGCCCGGCTATGCCCGCTCCCACGATCACTGCACGTTTCATCCAGCACTCCCGAGTAAGAATGAGCGTTCGCTCAAACTAGTATGAGCGACTGTTCATACCGGGCGCAACGAGGGGCAGCGGCACCGCCTAGACTTCAGGCATGCCGCGCGGAGTAGCCATCCCGGAGATTCGGCAGCAGCTCTTCGCCGCCGTCGAGCGGCTGATCGTGCGAGACGGACCGAGCCGGCTCACGGGCAGGGCCGTGACGCGCGAGGCCGGCGTCGCCACCGGGCTGCTCTACGCGCACTTCGCGAACTTCGACGACTTCCTGGCCGGGTACTGGATCGACCGGTCCTTCGTGGTCTCCGGCGAGGTGGCCGGCCTCCCGGAGCGCGCCGGGTCCGGCACGGTCGCCGGCAACCTCAACCAGGCCATCCTGGCTACGCCGATGGAGACGCTGCTGGCACTGGCCCGGCTGATGGCCTTCCGGCCCGACCTGGTGACACAGGTCGAGACGGTGTTGGGCGGTGGGACCGCCTGCCTGCAGGCGGTCGAGCACGCCGTCGCCGGCTACCTGGCCGCCGAGCGGCGACTCGGACGGGTGGCCGGCGGCGCCGACGTGGCGGCGCTGGCCCTGGCGGTGGTCGGCGTGCTGCACCACGTCGCCCTCACGGGCGGCACCGATCCGGCAGCCCACCTTCGCATCCAGCGGGCGGTGGCCGCGCTCACCGGAGACTCTGCCGCCATCGCCGCCCCGAAGGCCTGATCCGCACCCTGACCGTCCCGCCGCTGCCGATGCGCGGGCTACGAGGCGGCCCCGGCGCTGTCGAGCTGAGCCGTCCACGACATCAGCGCAACGCGCTCCGCTGCTCGGGGAGCCGAAATCAACGGGCCACGCCCGCGAGCAACCAGCGCCGTACGGGGATCTCCAGCAACACCCGGAAGCTCTCCGGGGCGACCGGCTCGCGGATGTCCCACCCTCCGTACTTTGTCGCGAAAGCCTTGACGATCGGGTCCGGGAAGTCGGTCCGGCGCACCCGGGCGAGACCCTCGGCCACGACGGGCGCCTCTCCGCCCTCGAGGGCCAGCGACACCCGTGGATCGGCCGCCACGTTGCGGGCCTTGACGCTCTCGCCACCGCAACCGATCCACCACGTGTCATCGACGTAGACGAACCAGACCGGCGTCACGTGCGGCGAGCCGTCGCGGCGCAGGGTGCACAGCCAGACTCTCAACTCCCGGACCAGGCGAGCCGCGACCTCCGGCGGAACCGCTGCCTGCGGCTCCGGCAGGACCGCTGTCGGCGGATCAGGCAGTCGCGTACGCCCGATGCTTGCCCCCACACCCGAGACCTCCACGCCCGACTCCCTGCCAGATCCACCGCATGCCCGAAACGTGCCCTGGCCCCGACGGCGTCTCATGGCGCGGCTGTGGTGCCGCACCGCCGCCCCCGGGTCTACGACGTACTGCTCGAACTGTCATGCTGAAGCGGGGTTGAGGTCAAGCTGCCCCCAGCATGCCGTCCCCGGCTCGTTGTCCCAGGCAGCAGTCCCGGCCGGGCCGGCGGCGGCCGACGACCCGGCCGTCCGGCGGGACGCTGGTCCACCAACGACCCGGTCGTCCGAGGGGATGCCGGCCCAGCTGCGGCGTTCCGCCGTCGTGGTGCACTCTCACAGGCACTTCACAGCGCCTCCGCGTAGTGTCCCGACCAGTCAGCGACCGGCTCCAGGGTGGAGTGCGGTGTCTTTGCACGGGAGTTCCGATGGTCTTCAAGAAGATGTTGAGCGCGTTCGGAGTGGGCGGGCCGAGCGTCGACACCGTCCTGACCAACCCGAACACCCGCCCCGGCCTGACCCTCGAGGGGCAGGTCAACCTGCAGGGCGGGGACGCTCCGGCCAACGTCGAGCAGGTCGTCGTCAGCCTGGTCACCCGGGTCGAGATCGAGGGCGGTGACACCGAGTACGCCGGCGTGATGGAGTTCCACCGGCTGCCGGTCAGCGGCGCGTTCCAGCTCGCCCCGAAGCAGCAGCTCTCCCTGCCGTTCCAGCTTCCGGTCCCGTGGGAGACGCCGATCACCGACGTCTACGGCCAGCGACTGCGCGGCATGACGATGGGGCTGCGCACCGAGCTGGCGATCGCCCGGGCGGTCGACAAGGGCGACCTGGACCAGGTCAACGTGCACCCGCTGCCGGTGCACGAGCGGATCCTGGAGGCGTTCCAGCGGCTCGGCTTCCGGTTCAAGCACGCCGACCTGGAGCGCGGTCACATCCGTGGCACGCAGCAGACGCTGCCGTTCTACCAGGAGATCGAGTTCTTCGCCTCGCCCCAGTACGCGAGCACCATCAACGAGGTCGAGCTGACCTTCGTGACCAGCCCGCACGGCGTCGAGGTCATCCTGGAGTGCGACAAGCGCGGCGGGTTCCTGACCCCCGGGCACGACGCCTTCGGCCACTACCGGCTCTCGCACGCCGACGCCGACAAGACGGACTGGGTCCAGGTCGTCGACGGCTGGCTGCGGGAGACGACGTCCCGCTACGGCAGCCTGCGCGGCGCCCACGGCTTCGGCGGTCACGGTCACGGGCACGGTCACGGCCGTGGCGTCGGCATGGGCGGCGTCGTCGCCGGTGCCGCGATGGGAGCCGTCGGAGGCATGATCGTCGGCGACATGATCGGCGACGCCTTCGAGGGTGACGGCGAGGACTTCGGCGGCTTCGAGGAGTAGGACCACTCACGACGGTGGCCCCCGGGACCGTAGTCCCGGGGGCCACCGTTGCCGTGGTGCGTCGCCCGGTCAGTGCCGGGCCTTGCGCTCCTCACCACTGCGCCAGTTGCTGCCGGCCTTGGCCAGACCACGGCTACCCAGGTACCCGATGGTCAGCAGCGTGATCATGAACCAGGCGTTGTCGGCCCGGAAGATGTCCACACCGGCCGAGTTCCGGCCGACCAGCTGCGAGGCGGCCAGCACGCCGATCACGGCCGCGATGTAGACCCAGAACTCGGTCGTACGCAGCGACGGCTTGGTCTCCGTGCCGGGTGCATGCAT
This sequence comes from Micromonospora sp. NPDC048868, assembly GCF_043198195.1. Taxonomy (NCBI): domain Bacteria; kingdom Bacillati; phylum Actinomycetota; class Actinomycetes; order Micromonosporales; family Micromonosporaceae; genus Micromonospora; species Micromonospora sp. NPDC048868. Next base: position 11,268 of record NZ_JBICUN010000022.1, on the reverse strand, counting down.
GGCCTCCCGGTGCCCGTCGTGCATCATCGGCATCGGGCGGGTGGGCGTCTCCTGCATCGCCCGGTCCTGCATGGCCCGGTCCTGCATCGCCCGGTTGGGCGCGTCCTGCGTCGGCCGGTTCATCGGCCTGGTGGAAGCAGCCTGCGTGCTCATCTTGTCCTCCTCAGGATGCGATGAGTCGTACCTGCGTTCCCTCGCCCCGCTACCGCGTGTCGGCCACGGCACGGTTCGCGTGCATGGCGGGGGCACCCGCCGTCTACCCGACCCGCCGGGGGCAGTAACACCCCCGGCACCCCGGATACCTGCCCCGCTCCCTGCACCCCACCTGGCCCCCACCAGACCCCGTCCTCGTTCCGAAAGCTCGGCGCCTCAGCCCCGAACGCCTGGCGCCGCCCGTGCGGGGCGAAAGCCCGGCCTCGCCGCGAAAGCCCCGTCCTACGCCGCGAAGCCCCGCCTCGCCGCGAAAACCCGGAAGCCCCGCCCTGGGCTGCGAAGCCCGCCCTGGGCTGCGAAAGCCTGGAAGCCCCGTCCTGCGCCGCGAAAGCCCCGCCTCGCCGCGAAAGCCCGGCCCGCGGCCCGAAGCCCGGCGTCGATCATGCAGTTGTGCTGGCGTGCAAAATGCCTGAATCGGTATCCCACGGGCACCACGACTGCATGATCGACGCGGCCGCCAGGGGCGGGGCCGGGGTCGCGGCGGTGCGGGCCTTCCGCTGATCGACGCCGGGTGTGGGCGGGGCACGGCGAGGCGGCGGGGCGACAGGCGGGGCGGGTTTGTTGGTGGGGGTGGCGGGCACGCAGGTCGGACCGACCACTCCTGTGAGGTGATGGACATGCGTGAGGACGACGTGCGACAGGACGCCGCCCGGCAGGCCGAGGAGCGGATCGCCGGTGGCGTGTACGGCGAGGGTGTTCTCGACGAGGTGACCGTGCCCCCTACCGACGTGCAGCGGGTCATCCAGGACGAGGACCCGGACGACCCGGCGCACGTTCCGGTCGACCCGGAGGTGCTGCGCGACGGCGGACCGACCCGGGGGCAGGGCGCCGTCACCACGACCGGCGGCACCGCCGGCCCGGCCAGCGTGCGCCGGGTGGCACGCCAGCCGGAGCGGCACCCCGGCAAGGTGGCACCGACCACCACGGGCGACGCCACCACCGGCGGCCTGAGCACCCCGGCGGGCGGCTCGACCAGCGACCAGTCCGGCACCGCCAGCCAGGTCGGCGACTTCACCCCGGAGTGACCCGCCGACCAGGTCGCAGGGGGCCGGCGGGCGCAACGGGGCCGGCGGGTCAGGTGGGGCGGAGGATGCCCAGGCGTTGGGTGGCGCGGGTGAGGGCGACGTAGAGGTCGCTGCGGCCCCGGGGCGACTCCGCCACGATGCGGTCGGGGTCGACCAGGACGACCGAGTCGAATTCGAGGCCCTTGGCCTGGCCGACGGTGAGCACCACCACGCGGCTCTCCAGCTCCGGGTCCTCGCCGATGGCCGCCTCGGGCAGGGCGGCGGTGAGCGCGGCGCCCAGCTCGTCGACCCGACCGGTCGGCACGATCACGCCGAGCCGGCCGTCGTCCAGGCCGGCGGCCTCCCGGGTGGTGGCGGCGACCAGCTCCGCCGCCAGGCGCTCGGGTGCCACCGCGTGGTCCCACGGCGGGACACCGCTGGAGCGTACGGAGCGGGGTGGGCGCAGCGCCGGGTCGATCTCGGTGAGCACCTCGGCGGCGACCGCCATGATCTCGGCCGGGGTGCGGTAGCTGACGGTCAGCTCCTCCAGCCGCCAGCGCTGCGCCACGTACGGCTCCAGCGCGTCGGCCCAGGACGGGGTGCCGGACAGCGCGCCGGTCTGCGCCACGTCGCCGACGATGGTCATCGAGCGGCTCGGGCAGCGGCGCATCAGCAGCCGCCAGGCCATCGGCGAGAGCTCCTGTGCCTCGTCGACGATGACGTGCCCGAACGCCCAGCCCCGGTCGGCCGCGGCCCGCTGGGCGGTGGTGAGCCGGTCCGCCTCCTCCTGCCGCTCCAGCAGCCGGTCGGCGTCGATCAGGTCGGTGACGCCGAGGATCTCACCGCCGTCGGCCTCGTCCTCCACGTCGATGGAGCGGGAGCCCCGGGCGATCTCCAGCACGCCCTCGGCGTACTCCCGTTGCAGGGCCCGGATCCGCTCCCGGCGGGCGGCGGCGGCGCGCTCGTCCTCGCCGAGCAGCTCGGCCGCCTCGTCGAGCAGCGGGACGTCGGCGGGCGTCCAGCCGCCCGGCTCGCGGTGCAGCATGGCCCGCTCGGCCTCGGTGAGCATGGGCGCGGCGACGGCGATCCGGTCGGTGGAGGCGTACAGGTCGGCGAGCAGGCGCTGCGGGGTGAGCACCGGCCAGAGCTGGTCCAGCGCGGCCCGCACCTCGGGCTCCTCGCGCAGCTCGCGGCGGATCTCCGCCACGTCGGCCTCGTCGAGCAGGTTCTCCCCGCCCAGCGGGTCCGCGCCGATCCGCTCGGCGACCTGGGCCGCGAGTGCGTGGACGATCTCGACGTCGAAGAGCGCCCGGGCCAGGTTGTGCGGCCGCTCGGAGCGGCGGGCCCGCTCCCGGGCGGCGCGGACGGTCTCCGGGTCGAGCAGCAGCACCTCCTGCTGCGGCAGCGCGATCTCCAGCGGCTCGTCGGGCACCCACTGCCGGTCCCGTACGGCGGCGGCCAGCACCTCGACCAGCACCGCGCGGCCCTTGAGCGCGGCGGTCTCGGCGGGCTCGGCGCGGCGGGCGCTGACCCCCGGGAAGAGGTCGCCCTGCGTCCGCAGGAGCACGCCCGTCTCGGCCAGCGCCGGGAGCACCTGGGAGATGTAGCGCAGGAACGTGGCGTTCGGGCCGACCATGAGCACGCCCCGGGTGGAGAGCTGCTCGCGGTGGGTGTAGAGCAGGTACGCCGCACGGTGCAGCGCGACGGCGGTCTTGCCGGTGCCGGGGCCACCCTGCACGACCAGTACGCCCGGCAGGTCGGCGCGGATGATCCGGTCCTGCTCGGCCTGGATGGTCTCGACGATGTCGCGCATCCGGCCGGTGCGCCCGGCGTTGAGCGCGGCGAGCAGCGACGCCTCGCCGGTCAGCTCCTCGTGGGCGGTGGGGGAGGCGGTGTCCAGGTCCAGCACCTCGTCGTTGAGGGCGATCACCTTGCGTTCCCGGGTGCGCAGGTGCCGACGGCGGCGCACTCCCTGGGAGTTGGCCGCGGTGGCGAGGTAGAAGGCGCGGGCCGCCGGGGCACGCCAGTCCATCAGCAGCGGGTCGTAGTCGCCGCCGGTGTCGAAGATGCCGATCCGGCCGATGTAGTGCGGGCCGCCGTCGTCGGTGTCGAGCCGGCCGAAGCAGAGGCCGCTCTCGACGGCGGAGAGCTGCTCGACCTGGTCGGCGTACATCCGCACCGCGCTGTCGCGCTGGGAGCGGGCCTGGAGGGTGCCACCGGTCGCCCGCAGCTCCTCGGTCAACCGTTGGGACGCCTGCTCGCGCAGCTCGTCCAGCCGGCGGTAGAGCATCGAGACGTATTCCTGTTCGCGGCCGATTTCGTCATCGGACTGCAATTCGGCGGAATCGGCGGAATGCCTTGACAAGCCGTCTCCCATTTGGTTAGCATCTCTCTCGGAACGGCTTTCGACAGCCGTTCTTTTTTGTTGCCTGAACTGAGAAAGATACCGTGCGCCGGGCGTCGCGACCAAGCGCGCCGGGCCACGCCACAGGCCGCCCCGCACAGACAGCGGGGGCCCGCCGCGTGGCGGGCCCCCGGACTGCCGTTCCTCAGCCCCTGGCGACCTCGTAGAGCCGCTCCGGCGTCACCGCTCCGGCGATGAGCCGGCCGTCGTCGGTGAGCAGCGCGCTGAACAGCTTCCCGGTCAGCAGCCGGCCGCTGCCCCAGTCGCCGCTGACCTTCGGCAGCCTGCCGAGCAGCGCCGCCGGGTCGCCGGTCGACCCGTCCCCGGCGGGGGCGGTCCCGGCCCGGTCGGCGGGCGCGCCGGCACCGTCGAGCCGCGCGACCACCACCGTGGCCCAGCTCTCGCCGACGGTACGCACGTCCGGCCGCTCGCCGTGCGCCGGGCGCTTCCCGGGCGCGTCGGCGGGCTTATTCCCGGCGGTCTCCTCGGTCACCTTCACCCCGGGCGGCGGGTTGAAGGTGAACTGCTCGGCGTCCGGCCGGGCGTACGACACCTGGGTGAAGGCCATCTCGAAGGCCGGCTTGTCGCTGCCGTCGGCGAAGACCTCGAAGCGCAGCGGCACGTGCTGGCGCGCGTCGATGGCGATGCGCACCTGGTGCACCAGCGAGGCGGCGTCGCGCGGGGCGAGCACCAGCTCGTACGCGTCCCGGCCGGCGACCGTGGCGGACCGGCCGACGCTCACCTCGGTGCTCGGGCTGATCGCCGCCAGGGCCCGGTCGGCCGCCTCCCCGGGGGTGACCGGCAACTCCCGGCTCTCGGCCCCGGCGGCGCCCTCGGGCAGCGTGCGGTGGGTGGCGGTGTTGGAGCGGCTGTTCCAGGCCCACACGTCGCGGCCGTTGCGGATGACGTCCCGCTCGCCGAGCGTGTCCACGAGGGCGATGCGCTGCCGGTCGGGCCCGGAGTGCCAGACCCGCAGCGTGTGCGTGCCGGTCAGCAGGGCGGCCGGCCCGTCGCCGGCGACCAGGCCGGCCAGCGGCGGCAGGCCCAGGTCGGCGCGCTGCACGACCGTGCCGGAGAGCCCCTCCAGCCGGGAGGTCTGCAGGTCGACCAGGAGTTGGGCGGCGGTACGCGGCGGCAGGCTCGGCTCGGCCTGGGCGGCGAACGTGCCGAGCGCGGCGCCGCCGCCGATGACGGTCACGACGGCGGTCACCGGGACCAGCCAGCGTAGGACGGGACGGCTCTTCAGGACGGACATGTGACACCTCCTGCCGGACATCCTGCCTCCCCGACGCTGTGAGGGCGCTGAGGACGACCGTACGACCGCCCGCACGGGTGGCACCCTTGACCCCGTGCGGTTGCTGGTGGTGGAGGACGAGTCGCGGCTGGCGTCCGCCCTGCAACGGGGATTGCAGGCCGAGGGGTTCGCGGTGGACGTGGCGGCGACCGGCCCGGCGGGGCTCGACGCGGCCCGGCACGGCGGGTACGACGCGATGATCCTCGACGTGATGCTGCCCGGCCTCTCCGGCTACGAGCTGGTGCGCCGGCTGCGCGCCGAGGAGCACTGGCTCCCGGTGCTCATGCTCTCGGCGAAGGACGGCGAGTACGACCAGGCCGACGGGCTGGACTGCGGGGCCGACGACTACCTCACCAAGCCCTTCTCGTACGTCGTGCTGCTGGCCCGGCTGCGGGCCCTGTTGCGTCGCGGCGCCCCCGAACGCCCCACGGTCCTCGCGGTCGGCGATCTCCGGCTCGACCCGGCCCGGCGGCGGGTGACCCGGGCGGACGCCGAGGTCGCGCTGACCAGCCGCGAGTTCGCGCTCCTCGACTACCTGATGCGCCGCCCCGGCGAGGTGGTCTCCAAGACGGAGCTGCTCGACCACGTCTGGGACGCCAGCGTCGAGACGGCGCCCAACGCCGTCGAGGTCTACGTCGGGTACCTGCGGCGCAAGATCGGCCGGGAGCGTCTGGAGACGGTCCGGGGCGCCGGCTACCGGCTCGCCCCGTGAAGAGCGAAGGAAGGGCACCTTCCTATCGGGTACGCGACAGGAAGGTGCCCTTCCTTACCGGGGTGTGCGGCGCGCTCGGGCTGCGCGGGCGGCTCATGGCGGTCGGGGTGCTCGGGGTGTCCGGGGGACTGGCCGTCGGCGGGCTCGTGCTGCTCGCCGTGCTGGGCTGGGCCCTGCAACGCGCCGTGGACACCGAGGCGTTCCAGACCGCCGACGCGGTCGCGCTGCTCGCCGCCGAGGAGGTCCTGCCCGATCCGCTGCCGGTGGCCGGTGGACAGGTCCGGGTGCAGGTGATCGACTCCGAGGGCCGGGTGCGGGCCGCCTCGATCGACGCCGACCGGCTGGTGCCGATGGTGTCGCCGGAACGGATCGACATCGGCGCGCGGCAGCGGCTGACGGTGTCGGGGGAGCGGGTCGGCCTGGCCGGGCCGGTGCGGGTGGTGACCGTACCGGCGGGCACCGCCGCCGACCCGCGCACCGTCCTGGTGGCCCGGTCGCTGGCGGACGTACGGCACAGCGCGCACGTCGTACGGACCATCCTGCTGGTGAGCTTCCCACTGCTGGTGGCGGTGCTGGCCGCCGTGGCGTGGCGGGTGGTCGGCGCGACCCTGCGCCCGGTGGAGGCGCTGCGCCGGGGCGCCGAGGAGATCACCGGGCGGGACGGGGGCGGGCGGCTGCCCGTACCGGCGTCGCAGGACGAGATCCACCGGCTGGCGGTCACGCTCAACGGGATGCTGGGCCGGCTGGAGTCCGCCCGGGACCGGCAGCGGGCGTTCGTCGCCGACGCCGCCCACGAGCTGCGCAGCCCGCTGACGAACATCCGTACCGAGCTGGAGGTCGCCCGGCGGCTCGCCGACCGGACGGACTGGACGGCGGTGTCGGCGAACCTGCTCGCCGACACCGAGCGGCTCGGTCGGCTCGTCGACGACCTGCTGCTGCTGGCCCGGCTCGACGAGCGGCCGACGGCGCGGGCCACCGGGCCGGTCGAGTTGGGGGCCCTGTTGGCGGCGGTGGCCGCCCGGTACCCGTCGCCGCCGGTCCGCCTCGACGCGCCCGCGACGCCGCTGTGGACGGAGGGCGACCCCGACGAGCTGCGCCGGATCCTCACCAACCTGGTCGACAACGCGGTCCGGCACGCCCACGGCGAGGTGGTGCTGACCGCCGGCCCGGGCGCCGACGAGGCGGGCGGATCCGGCGGGACGGCCGGCCGGGGAGCGGTGGACGGCGGGCCGTCCCGCCGGGGAGCGGCGGACGGCTGGACGGCCGGCTCGGGAGCGGCGGATGGCGGGACGGCCGGCTCGGGAGCGGCGGATGGCGGGACGGCCAGCCGGGGAACGGTGGACGGCGGGACCCGCGGCGGGGGAGCGGTGGACGGCGGGACCGCCGGCCGGGGAGCGGGGGGCAGCGGCGCCGGCGACGGGGCGTACCACCTGGTGACGGTGACCGACGACGGGCCGGGGATCCCGGCCGCGGACCGGGAGCGGGTCTTCGGGCGGTTCACCCGGCTCGACGACGCCCGCGCCCGGGACGACGGCGGCGCGGGCCTCGGGCTGGCCATCGTGCGCGAGCTGGTCCGCCGGGCCGGCGGCGGCATCGTCCTGACCGACGCCCACCCTGGTCGGGACGACGGTCCGGGGCTGCGGGTACGGCTGCTGCTGCCGGCCCTGCCCGACCCGGAGCGGCCCTGACGGACCGGGCCAGGCCGGGCGGTGGCCCAGCCGGACCGCCCGGCGCACCCTCGGCGCCGCGCCACCCGGGACCCGCGACGGCCTGTCAGTCGCGGCGCCCGTCAGTCGCGACGGGCCGGCGGTTGCGACGGGCGTCAGCCGCGGCGGGTGCAGACCTGCTGCGCCCGGGCGATCGTGTCGGTCGACCACACGACGGCGACGGTGAAGCAGTAGTCGGTGCTGCGGTTCAGTCCGTAGACGACGAAGGCGGTGGTGCCGGCGGGCAGGTTGGCGAAGGCCGTCTGCGCCTGGCCGACCCGGCCGCCCGAGATGACCACCGGGCCCTCCCCGCCGGCCGGGTACGTCCAGCGCAGCGCCACGTTGTCGCGGTTGTCCCGCAGCGTCACCGAACCCGGCGGGCTGCCGGGGGAGGCCGCGGCCCCGGCCGTCGGGCCGGCGGCGGACGGGGCGCCCGTGCCGACCGGGTCCCCGGCCCGCGTGGAGGCCGGTGCGCCGGTGGCCGCCGGGGGCACCGGGTCGGGGGCACCGTCCATCCCGGCCACCCCGGTGATCACCGCGACCGTGCCCAGCAGCACCACCGCGACGCCACCGATGGCGAGCGGCAGCAGCCGGTTGGGGCGCCGGGCCGGCGCGCGGTGCACCGGCACCGGCAGCAGCCGCGACGGCTGGTAGGGCTCCTCGGGCGCGCCGGGCTGGCGGACCCGGTGCACCCCCTCGGCCTCCTCGGTGGCGCCGCCGGCCAGGGGGACGACCGCCGGCGGCACGGCGCTGTCGGCCGGCCCGTCCCCGGCGTCGGCCTCGGGGGGCCACCAGCCGGGCGGCGGGTCCTCCGTCGGCTGCCGGGGCGTCGGCACCACGTGCGGCGGCCCGGCGTACGGGTCCGGCTCCGCCGGGCGGTAGCCCGCCTGCGAGGGGTGCTGTGCCGTCGCCGGCCCGTCGCCCGGGGGCGGGGTGCGCGCGGACGGCACGATCGGACCGTCCCGCCCGACGGGCGCGGTGTCGGCGCAGACGTGGTCCGGGTTGGCCGCCGCCCTGGCCAGCCCCGCCACCTGCGTGGCCAGCGGGTCGTCCGCCGGCAGGTGCTGCCGGCACAGCTCCCGGGCCAGCGCCAGGTTGTCGTGCGCCTCGGCGAACTGCCCGCAGTCGCGCCGCATCGCCCCGAGCCGGGCCAGCATCTTGATGCCGCTGGGATGCCCGTCGCCGTAGACCTCGCGGTGCAGCTCCCAGGCGTCCAGCAGCCGGTCGCGGGCCACCTGGCACTGGCCGCGCGCGTACTCCACGGTGGCCAGGTCGGCGTGGGCGGCGAGCACCCGCAGCGACTCGGGACCGTCGAGCGCGGTCAGCTCGATGATCACTTCCTGGTAGAGCCGGGCGGCGCGGGACCAGCTGCCGACCCGGTGCAGCACCGCCGCGAGGGTGGCCGCGGCGGCCACCGTGCGCTGGTCGGAGCGCCCGTGCAGCCGGGTCGCGGCCGCGTACGCGAAGGCGGCCCAGCCCCGGGCCGAGTGCGGCTCGCCGAGGGCGACCAGCACGCGGGCCTGGAGGCTGGCCGCCTCGGCCAGCTCGGGTGTGGCGTTGGCCGGACGCGGGTCGGCGTCGGTCAGCGCGTCGGCGAGCAGCCGTTGGGCACCGGCGAGGTCGCCGGAGGACACCAGGTGGTGCGCCTGGTCAGTCAGTTCACCGAAGCCGGAAGGCACGCCCCATCGTGCTCATCCGACGACGGTAAGTACAAGACCCGAGCGGGAGTGTATTGGTCAAGAACTCGTCAGGTGTGCGGCGAGCGTCTCGCTGATCCGGCGCAACTGGTCCACCTGGGCCGGGCTCAACGCGTCGAAGAGGTGCCGGCGTACCCCCTCGACGTGGCCGGGCGCGGCAGCGGCGAGGGTGGCGAATCCCTCGTCGGTGAGGACGGCGATCTGCCCGCGCCGGTCGGTGGGGCACTCCTCGCGGCGGACCCAGCCGGCCGCCTCCAGCCGGGCCACGGCGTGCGAGAGCCGGCTGCGCGACGAGCCGCTGGCCTCGGCGAGGTCGCTCATCCGCAGCCGCCGCTGCGGCGCCTCGGAGAGCCGGACCAGGATCTCGTAGTAGGCGTGCGGCATCCCGGCGTCGCGTTGCAGCTCCCGGTCCAGCGCCTCCATCAGCGCCCGGGAGGCGGTCAGGTACGCGCGCCAGGTGCGCTGCTCGTCGGGGTTCAGCCAGCGGGTCATGACGCCCATCATACGCCAGATAGTTGAACGCTCAACAAAACCGCGCTAGCGTCGGTGGCATGGGAATCCACCGCCTCAACCACGCCGTGCTCTACGTCAGTGACCTCACCCGCAGCGTCGCCTTCTACCGCGACGTGCTGGGCTTCCGGCCGATCCCGATGACGCCGGACGGCTTCCGGGGCGCCGCCTTCCTCCAGGCGCCCGGCTCGACCAACGACCACGACCTCGGCCTGTTCGAGGTCGGCGCGGGCACCGGCCCCTCCACCGCCGGCCGCGGCACCGTCGGGCTCTACCACCTGGCCTGGGAGGTCGACACGCTCGACGAGCTGGAGGTGACCGCCCAGCGGCTCGCCGCCGCCGGCGCCCTGGGCGGCGCGTCCGACCACGGCACCACCAAGAGCCTCTACGGCCAGGACCCGGACGGGCTGGAGTTCGAGATCGTCTGGCTGGTGCCCGCCGACCGGCTCGACGACGCCGCCCTGGCCGCCCGCAAGCGGATCGGCCGGCTCGACCTGGACGCCGAGCGGCGGCGCTACGGCGGCCAGACCCGTGGCGGCGTGGGCGTCTCCGTCCCGGCCTGACCCCGACCGGTCCGACGGCGTCCCGTCCTGACCGGCCGGGGACGGGACGCCGCCCCGACCGCGCGACGCGCCGTCCGGCCCGGATGGGGGAGCTGTGCCCGGCCCGGGACGGGCGTGCGGTAGAACGGCAGCATGCCGACCGACGCCGTCCTGCGCGAGCTGCTCGTCCGACACCTGGAGACCTGGCTGCCGGGGGCGCTGCACCGCGCCCGGCGGGCCACCCTGGCCCTGGCGTACGCCGGCGGCGACGCCGGCTCCGCTGAGGCCGCGCTGCGGGTGGTCGCCCGGCACGCCGACCGGCTGCGGGGTCGCCAGCTCACCGTGCTGGTGCTCGCCGACGGCACCGAGGAACTGCCGGCCCGGCTCGGCGCCGTGGAGGCAGAGCTGCCGACGGGCGTCGCCGTGCACCTCGTGCCCGGCGGACCGGCCCGGCTGCCGGTGGCGGTCAAGGCGGCCGGCGCGGCCGGCGCGCCCCTGCTGTCCGTCGTGGACGACGCCGCCGCCGATCCCGCCGTGCTGACCGCCGCGGCGATCGGCAAGCCGGCCGACGTGCTGCTCGCCACCGCCGCCGGCACCCCCGCGCGCGCCGCCCTCGCCGACGCCGGGTTCCCGCTGACGACCGAGGTGGAGCTGGTGCCCGCCGACGGGGCCCCGGCGCGGCTGTTCGCCTTCGCGACGGGGTCGGACAAGAGCCTGGAGGCGTTCAAGGAGGCGCTCTGGGCGGTCGACGGTGCCGCCGGCGTGCGCTACCGCGACCCGGCGGGGCGGCTGCTCGACGTCGTCGCCGCCCCGGAGCCCGGCCCGCTGCGCCGCGAGCTGCTGGCGGAGCTGGCGCGCTCCGGCCCGCGTACGGTCACCGAACTGCGCCGGCACGCCCTCACGGCGACCGTCTACCGGTCGTCCGACGCCGTCCGGGCGCTGACCGGCCTGCTCGACGCGGGAGAGGCGACCCGCGACCCGGAGCACGGCCGGCTCGGCGGCGACGTGGTCGTCTCGGCGCGCGGGGGCGGGCCGGCGTCCTGACGCGAACGTCGAGCGGGGGGGCGGGGGGGCACCCCCCCCCCCCCCCCCCCCCGGGCCCCCCCCCCCCGGCTTGTGCGGCGTACCCGACCGCCGGCCCCGCCGGGGGCACCCGGGGGCCGTTGGCCCCGCGTTGCCCGTACAC
>NZ_JBICUN010000021.1:104565-128173 GCF_043198195.1 Micromonospora sp. NPDC048868 | reverse complement strand
GCCGTCGGTGAGCCATTGGCGTTGCCAGGCGGCGTAGTCGGCGTACTGCACGGGCAGGGGCGGCAGGGGGTCGGGTTCGCCGCGGTGGTGCGCGGCGTAGAGCACCCCCAGCTCACGGGTCAGGACCCCCAGCGACCACCCGTCGGAGACGATGTGGTGCATCGTCAGCAGGAGCACGTGCCGGTCCGGGGCGAGGGCGACGAGGCGGCCCCGGAACAGCGGGCCGGCCGCCAGGTCGAACGGGGCGGTGCTCTCCTCCTGCTGGAGCCGGGCCAGGGCGCCGGCAGCATCGGCGTGCCCGGTCAGGTCGTCGAGCCGGAGCGGGAACGCGGCCCCGGGCGGGTCGACGCGTTGGGCCGCCTCGGCGCCGTCGGGCACGATGCGGGTACGCAGGACCTCGTGCCGGGCGACCAGGGCGTTCAGGGCCGCCCGCAGCGCGTCGTGGTCGAGCCGGCCGTCGAGCTGGAGGGCGAGGGGCATGTGGTAGGCGTGACCGACCCTGCCGAGGCGCTCCAGGAACCACAACCGCCGCTGCGCGAAGGAGAGCGGCAGGAGGCCGGAGCGGTCCGGCAGGCGCTCGACCTCGGCGGGTGTCCGCGCCGCCGGGACGCGACCGGGAGCCGGAACACGGGTCGGTTTGTCGTCCGGCAAGTGCGCCCCCTCGATTGCCCGACGGCCCGTCGCGCCACCTGACTGCGCCACCTGACATCGGCCGAAGTGGATCCACAGTAGACGACTCGACAGGTTGGGACCAGGGACCGACGGGCTGGTCCGGGGACCTCAATCCGACACGCGGCTCAGACTTTCGGCCAGCGCGTCGGCGAGCCGTCCGTACGCCGCCCGCAGCACGTGCGGGGCACCCGCCGCGCCGGCCCGGTTGGCCGCCGCCAGGGCGTACGCGCGCACCAGGGCGGCCGGGTACGTCTCGGCGTACGCCGACGCGTCGGCCAGCGCCAGGGCGCCCGCCAGCGCGTCGGCGTTCGCGATGGCGTTGGCGTCGGCGAACGCCTCGGCGTTGGCCCCGGTGCTGAGGTCGGCGTAGTGCGCGGCGAACTCGCCGACCTCGTCGGGGCCGTAGCCGTTGGCCGTCGCGTAGACCTCGGCGTTGGCGTACGCGACCGTCCGGGCCTCGGCGTACGGGTAGGCGGCCCGGTACAGCTCGCGCAGGGCGGGCCGGAGCGCGCCGCGCCACTCGTCGGCCCCGACCCGGTCGCCGGCCAGCGCCCGTCGGTGCAGGTCACCCACCAGCCGGCCGGCGTCGCCGCCGGGCGTCGAGGCGAGCACGCGCGCCTGCCAGTCGTGCACCACCGGGAACGGCACCCGGCCGGCGAGCCTGTCGAGTTCCACGTCGACCCGCCGCCGCCAGTCCGGCGGGGTGGTCGGGTCGTGGCCCTCGGCGAGCGCGGCGAGCACCGCCGCCAGCCAGGCCGGTGGCTCCGGCGGACCGCTCATCCGTCCCACCTCGACGGCCCGTCCATGCCGGCGAGGAGGTCGTCGACGTCGTCGTCGGTCAGCGTGTCGAGGTAACCCGCGCCGTCGGGCCCGGCCGGCGCGCCAGCCCCCGGCGCGCCGGTTCCCGCCGGTGCGGCGCCGGCGGGTGTCGCGCGGTTTCCCGCCCCGGCGGCGGTGACCGCGGCGGCCAGCCCGGCCACGGTGGGATCGTCGAAGAGCGTCCGGACCGGGAGGTCGATCCCGTACGTCGTCCAGACCCGGGCCATCAGCTGGGTGGCCTTCACGGAGTGCCCGCCCAGGACGAAGAAGTTGTCGGCGACCCCGACCGGGCCGGGCAGGCCCAGCAGGTCGGCCACCAGTCCCGCCAGTTCCCGCTCCAGCGGGCTGCGCGGGGCGACGGGTGGCTCGCCGGAGCCGGCACCCCGGCCCGGCGGTGGCAGGGCGCGCAGGTCCAGCTTGCCGCGGGAGGTGCGGGGCACCTCGGGCAGCGCGACGAGGACCGCCGGCACCATGTGCGCGGGCAGGAACCGGCGCGCGTACTCGGGCAGGTCCGCCGGCGGGTCGGCCGAGGGTGGGTCGGTGACCACGTACCCGACCAGCCGTACGCCGTCGTGCGCCACGTCGGACACGGCCGTCACGACCGCGTCGCGGACCTGCGGGTGGCCGCGCAGCACCGCCTCGACCTCCGCCGTCTCGACCCGGAACCCCCGCACCTTCACCTGCCGGTCGGCCCGGCCCAGCGGCTCGATCCGCCCGCTCGGCAGCCAGCGGCCCAGGTCCCCGCTGCGGTAGAGCCGGCCGCCGGGGGTGAACGGGTCGGGCACGAACCGTTCGGCGGTCCAGCCGGGCGCGTCGGCGTAGCCCCGGCCGACCCCCGCGCCGCCGATGCAGACCTCGCCGACCACGCCCGGCGGTACCGGCCGCAGCCACCGGTCCAGCACGTAGACCCGGCTGCCGGTGACGGCCGGGCCGAGGTCCGGCGGCGCCGACCCCGGCTCGACCTCGGCCCCGGTCGAGTAGACGGTCGTCTCGGTCGGACCGTAGAGGTTCCACAGGCGCGTGCCCGGCTCCGCGAGGGCGTCGGCGAGGGCCCGGGGCAGCGCCTCGCCGCCGCTGAGGCGCAGCCGCACCCCCGCCGGCACCCCGCCGGCCGCCACCAGCATCCGCCACGTCGTCGGCGTCGCCTGGAGCATCGTGGCCCCGGTCGTGGCGAGCAGCCGCCGCAGCCGGTTGCCGTCGATCACGTCGTCGTCGCCGGCGACCACCACCGGCGCACCGCACAGCAGCGGCAGGAGCAGGTCGAGCAGGGCGATGTCGAACGCGAACGGGCTCACCGAGAGGACCCGGTCGGCCGGCCCCAACGGGACCATCTCGCGGAACGCGTGCAGCAGGTGCGCCACCGCGCCCTGGGTGACGGTGACCGCCTTCGGCCGGCCGGTCGAGCCCGAGGTGAACAGCACGTACGCCGCCGCCGACGCCGGCACCGCACACGGCGGCGGCAGAACCGGCTGCGCCTCCGCGCCGGCCGGCACCGCCGGCTGTGCCCCGGAGCCGGCCGGCTCCGCCAGGTCCAGCAGGGTCACCGACGCGGCCAGCTCGGCCAGCAGCGGCGCGGGGACGCCGCCGCTGTCCGTGACGACCACCCGCACCCCCGCGTCGGCGAGCATCCCGCGCAGCCGCCCCGGCGGGTGGGTCGGATCGAGCGGCAGGTACGCCGCCCCGACCCACCAGACGCCCAGCAGCGCCGGGAGCGGACGCGCTCCCCGGGGCAGGACGATGCCCACGGTCTCCTGGACCCGTACGCCGAGCCCGCGCAGCCCGGTGGCGATCCGGCCCGCGAGCCCGCGCACGGCGGCGCCGGTCAGGGTCGCGTCGTCGCCCTCGATCACCACCCGGTCGCCGGCGTCGACGTCGGCCACGAGCGCCGCCGCGGTGCACTCCGGCGGCGGGAGGGACCCGGAGCGGGCCGCCGGCCACACCCGGGTGACGAGGTCCGCCGTCGCGGGGGAGAGCAGGTCCACGTCGCAGACGCGGGTCTGCGGGGCGGTCGCCAGCGCGGCCAGGATCGCGCCCAGGGCGTCGGCCAACCGGCCCGCGCCGTCCGGGGTGAAGAGGTCGGTGAGGTAGCGCAGGCGCACCGTCAGCTCGTCCGGGCCGGCGACGGCGGCCAGCTCCAGCTCGAACTTGCCGGTGCCCGTGGGCACCAGCTCCGGCCGCCAGCGCAGCGCCCCCCGCTCCAGCGTCGGCAGGGCCTCCTCGACGGTGCACATCACCTGCACCAGCGGCGCCCGCGTCGGCTGCCGCTGCGGCCGGCACAGCTCGACCACCCGCGTGAACGGCAGGTCCTGGTGGGCCTGGGCGCGCGCGGTGGCGGCGTGCAGCCGGTCGAGCAGCTCGGCGAGCGTCGGGTCGCCGTGCAGCGTCGCCCGGATCGCGACGGTGTTGGCGAAGAGGCCCAGCATCGGCTCGGTCTCGATCCGGGTGCGCCCGGCCACGGGCACGCCGACGAGCACGTCGTCCGCGCCGCCGAGCCGGGACAGCAGGGCCGCGTACGCGGTCAGCAGCACGGTGAAGAGGGTGCTGCCCCGCGCCCCGGCCAGGCGGCGCAGCGCCCCGGCCAGCTCCCCGTCGACCGGCACCGCGACCTCGGCGGCGGCCGGCGACAGCCGGTCGGGGTACGGGTGGTCGACCGGGAGCGGCACCTCCGGCGGCGCACCGGCCAGCTCGGCCGGCCAGAAGCGTTCCGCCTCGGCGTGGCCGCCCGCGTCGTCGTGCTCCCGCTCCCAGAGGGCGAAGTCCGCGTACTGCAGGGGCGGCTCGACGGAGACTGGCGGTCGGCCGGCGCGCAGCGCCGCGTAGTCGGCGGAGAGCTCGTCGAGGAGCAGCCGCACCGACCAGCCGTCGATGATCGCGTGGTGCGCCACCAGCGCCAGGACGTGCCGCTGCGGGGCGAGCCGCAGCAGCCTGACCCGGGTCAGCGGGCCTCGCTCCAGCGGCAGCGGGGTGCGGGCGTGCTCCCGCAGCGCGGCCCGGGCCGCGGCCTCCCGGTCCGCCTCGGGCAGCCCGTCCAGGGCCACGACCTCGATGGCGGTCGCGGGGGCGTCGTCGTCGATCACCTGGATCGGCCGCCCGCCGTTGGCCCGGAAGCGGGTCCGCAGGATCTCGTGCCGGGCGACCGCCGCCGCCCAGGCCCCGTCGAGCGCGGCGGTGTCCAACGGGCCGTCCAGCCACACCGCCCAGCCGACGTGGTAGGTCGGCTGGCCCGGGTCGAGCTGGTCGAGCAGCCACATCCGGCGTTGCGCGGCCGACGCCGGGAACTCGAACACGGCCATCTCAGCGCACCTGCCCGTCGACCGCGACGACCCGCAGCTCGGCGGTGTACCGGCCGTCGGGCCCGGTGAGCCAGAGCTGGTCCGGCGCCGGCAGCATCTCCACCACGCCGACCGTGGCGTCGTCACCGCCGTGCCGGCGGGCCCGGCGGACCGACCGGGACACCAGGTCGACCGAGGCGAGGCTGGTCAGGTCGGCGTGCACCGGTTTCCGCTCGCCCGCGCAGCGCAGGAACACGTGCCGCGGCAGGCCGTGGGCGCCGGCCCAGGCCCGCGCCTGCCGGAACCGCAGCGCCTCGTCGCGGGTGTCGGCGAAGGCGAGGTCGGCGGCGGCGAACGTCCACGACTCGCGGCTGACCACGAGGGAGTCGATGGTGATCCGGGGCTGGTGCGCCGCCGGGGGCAGGACGCGGAAGAGCTGGGACAGCCCGGCGCCGACCACGTCGCCGAGGACGTGCAGCAGGTCCACGTCGAACCGCCCGTCGCGCGACCGCACCCGCAGCCCGCCGGCCACCTCGACCAGGTCGCACTCGCCGACGCGCAGGCTGCGGCGCGGGTCGTGCCCGAACGAGTCGTGCGCGAACACCAACCGGACGTCGTCGGGCCCGGCCAGCGCGTTGCTCTGCCTGGTCGGCACGCCGCCCTCCTGGCCGGTCTCGGCGGGATAGACCGCCCCGGCGCCCACGTCCCGGGCCAGCGCGGCGCGCAGCGCGTCCGCCTCCGGGTGGTAGGCCACCCAGGTGGCGTACCGCAGGGTGTTGACGCCCGGGTGCAGCTCGCCCAGGACCCACTCGTCGCCGGCCCGCATCAGGTCCGGGCTGTGCTGCCGCGCGGTCGGCCAGCCGGGCCGCCCGGGCGGGAAGGCGGCGGCCACCGCCGGGGCCAGCTCCGCCGCCGTGAGCCGGATCCGCCGCCGGTCCGGCGGCAGCGCCAGCACGTCGGCCCAGCGCCGGTGCAGCGCGGCGGTCAGCAGGTCGGTCAGCCGTCGCGGCGGATGGAACAGCGCCTCGCCGGCCAGCAGCCAGAAGTCGGCCAGCGGCACCGCGTCGGTGCCCAGCTCGGCGGCCCGGCGGCGGTAGATTTCCGCGCAGAGGCGGCGGTAGAGCGTCGCGCCGGCGGCGGTGAACCAGCGTGCGCTCTCCAGCACCAGGCCGAGCGCGTCGCGGATCCCGTCGAGGCTCGCCTCGCCGACGCCGACCGAGCCGGCCCGCAGGCACTCCTCGTAGACGGGGGTGCGACCGGCGTACATCGTGCCGGCGCGCCGGGTGGCCGGGACGCCGGCCAGCCGGGTGAAGGTGGCCTCCAGGCCGGCCATCGCACCTGTCAACCGCTCCGGGTCGCCGGCCGCCGAGGTGAGCGCGTCCCGGGCGGCGACCAGCTCGTCCAGGGCGGCGAGCGCGGGTGCGCGCACGGCCTCGTCGGTGACCCGGGCCAGCCGGGCCCGCATGGTCCGCTCCGGCCGGGTGTCGTGCGGCGCCACCTCCGGCTGCCAGGCGATCCGGTGGGCCCCGGCCAACGTCTCCAGCACCTCGTGCACCTCCCGCGTCGAGCGCAGTCCCGAACCCGGCTCGGCCAGCACGGCCCCGGCGACCTCGTGCGCGTCGCGGACCCCGTCGCAGGCGCGCAGCACCGCCGCCTCGGCGTCGGTAAGCGCCACCGGCGGGGCGAGCGGCACCCGCAGCGTCGTCCCGGCCAGCTCCAGGAAGGGCATGAGCCGGGGTACGAGCCACGGGCGCAGCCGTTGCGCGTACGGGGCCAGCACGGCGGCGACCGCCCAGCCCTCCAGGTAGACGGTCCGCTCGGCGAGCAGCGCCGGTGGGTCCGCGGGGTCGACCCGTACGCCGGCGCCCGGCTCGATCCGCGCCCAGCCGACCGGCCCGAAGAACCCGATGGTGTCGTTCTTTGCGCAGTAGCGCTGGAGGTAGCTGGTGACAAGCGCCTCGTGCTGGCGGTGCTTGGTGTTGCGGGTCGGGGCGTCGGCGCCCCGGCGCAGCAGCGCGTCGACGCCGGTGCGCAACGCGTGCGGGTTCTGCCAGGCCACCGCCTCGCGGAAGCGGGGGTGGGCCGCCACCGTGTGCAGCGCGACCGCGAGCCGGCCGACGGCCTCCGGGTACGCCGCCGCGTACGCCGCCTCGGCGGCGGCGACGCCGGCCGGGTCCCCGTCGGCCCGGGCCGCCACCACCCGGTCGGCGGCGGCGGCGAGTTCCGCGTCGCCGAGCGGGGCCAGCAGGTCGACCGGGAGGCCCGCGCCCCGCAGGCAGACGGTCCGCCACAGGGCCCATCCGTCGGTCAGCCGGGCCAGGTGCGCCGGCAGGTCCCGTCCGCTTCCGTGCGGCACCCGGTCCCGGCGGCGCAGCGCCGGCCCGGCCTGTGCCCGGTCCCCGGGTGCCGATCCGGTCGTCGCGTCGATCGTCGCCGCCGTCGCGGCCAGGGTCGGCGCCCGGTAGAACGGGCCCACGCCCAGTTCCACGCCGAACGCCTCGCGGATGCGGAACATGAGCCGGGTGGCGGTCAGCGAGTTGCCGCCGAGGGCGAAGAAGCTGCTCTCCCGGCCGATGCGCGCGGGCGGGCGCCCGCCGGGCAGCAGCCGGGACCAGAGTTCGGCGAGCCGGTGCTCGGTCGGCGAGGCGGGTCCGGCGACGTCGGGATCCTCCTCGGCGGGCCCGGGTGCCGGCAGCGCCGCCCGGTCGACCTTCCCGTACGCGGTCAGCGGCAGCCGGTCGAGGACGGCGTACGCGGCCGGCACCAGGTGGGCCGGTAGCCGGGCGGCGACGTGCGCGCGCAGGCTCGCCTTGGTCGGCGCCGCCGGGCCGGCCGGCGTGACGTAGCCGACCAGGTGGCGCTCCGGCCCGTCGCCCCGTACGCCCACCGCCGCCGAGGCGACCTGCGGGTGCGCCCGGAGCGCCGCCTCCACCTCGCCCGGCTCGACCCGGAATCCCCGGATCTTCACCTGGTCGTCGCGGCGGCCGAGGAACTCCAGCACCCCGTCCGCGCGCCAGCGCACGACGTCACCGGTGCGGTAGAGGCGCTCGCCGGGCGCCTGCGGATCCGGCACGAAGGCCCGGGCGGTGGCCGCCGGGTCGCCGAGGTAGCCGCGGGCCAGCCCGTCGCCGCCGGTGTACAGCTCGCCCGCGACCCCGACCGGCACCGGCCGGCCGCTGCCGTCGAGCACGTGGACGGTGGTCTGCGGCACGGGACGGCCGATCGGCACCCGGTCGCCCACCGGCCCGCCGCCGCTCATCCGGTGGCAACTGGTCAGCGTCGTGTTCTCCGTCGGCCCGTACGCGTTGACCAGCGGTAGCCCGTCGCGCGCGGCGAGCACGGCGCGGACCGCGCCCGGGTCGGCCACGTCGCCGCCGGTGAGGAGCTGCCGGACCCCCGCGAGGGACGTGACGTCCTCCTCGGCGAGCTGCCGGAAGAGCCCGGCGGTGAGGAGGGCGACGGTGACCCCGCCGTCGCGGATCAGGGCGGTCAGCCGGGTGAGGTCGACGGGATCCGGGGGCGCGACCACCGCCGTGGCGCCGGTGAGCAGCGCGCCCCAGATCTCCCAGGTGGACGCGTCGAACGCGGTCGGGGCGACCTGGAGCAGCCGCTCGCCGGGGCCGAGGGTGGCGAAGTCCGGGCCGGCCACCAGCCGCACCACGCCCCGGTGGGTGATCCCGACCCGCTTGGGCGCGCCGGTCGAGCCGGAGGTGTGCAGGACGGCGGCGAGCTGCGACGGGTGGATCCGCCCCGGCGGTGGGCCGGCCGGCGCCGGCTCCCCGGCGGGCGCGTCGACGTCCAGCACCCGGACCGGGCCCAGGTCCGGCAGGTCGGGGGCGGTCGCGGCGGTGGTCAGCAGTAGGCGGGTGCCGCTGGCCGCGAGGAGATTCGCGATCCGGGCGGGTGGGGCGGACGCGTCCACGGGAAGGTAGGCGCCGCCGGCCTTGAGCACGCCCAGCAGGGCCCGGATCAGCGGTTCGCCCCGGGGGAGCAGCACGGCGACAGGGGTTTCCCCGGCGACCCCGTGCCGGCGCAGCGTCCAGGCCAGCCGGTCGGCCGCCCGGTCCAGCTCCGCGTAGGCGACCGCGCGGTCGCCGACCACCAGCGCGGTGGCGGCCGGGTCGTCGGCCACGCGGGCCGCGAAGACCTCGGGGACGGAGTTGTCGCGGGGGTAGGGCCGCCGGGTGGCGTTCCAGGCGGCGCGCAGCGGCGCCTCCCCGGCGGCGCCGAGGTCCAGGTCGGCCAGGCGGGCGTCCGGCCGCTCCGCCAACTCGAGCACGGTGCGGTGCAACTGCGCGAGGATCCGCCGCGCCGAGGCGTCCAGCAGCCTGGTGCCGTCCCACGTCACGCCCAGGCGCAGCTCCGGTTCGTCGAAGGCGTGCACCGTCAGCGGGTAGCCGGGCATCCGGTGTACGCGGGCCGAGCGCCGGGCCTCCTCCGGCCCGCCCTCGGCCAGGGCGGTGGACAGCCGCTGCCGCTCGAACACCACCAGGCTGTCCAGCAGCGGCGTGTCGGGCGCCAGGCCCGCCTGGTCGAGGACGGTGTGCAGCGGGGTGAGCTGGTGCTCGCGGATCCGCCGGATCCGGCCCGCCACGTCGGCGAGGAGCCGCCGCACCGTCCACCCCGGATCGAGCCGGATCCGCAGCGGCACCGTGTTGAGCAGCAGCCCGAGGATCTTCTCGGCGTCCGGGACGCTGTCGTACCGGCAGGATCTCGTGACCGCGAAGGTGACGTCGTCGACCCCGCCGTAGCCGCCGCGCAGCAGCGCCCAGGCCGCGTGGACCACGGCGCTGACGCCGACGCCCGCTACGGCTGCGGCGGCGCGGAGCCGGTCGGAGTCCGGCCGGGTGACAACGACCTCGTGCGAGACGGGCACGCCCCGCGCGTCGGGATCCGTGTCGAGGCGGCCCGGGAGCGCCCGCGGCATCGGGGCGCCCGCGAGGTGACCCTTCCAGAACGCGTCGCCGGTGCTCGGGTCGCGCGTGCCCCACCAGTGCACGAAGTCCGCGAACGGCGGCCGGCGCGGCGGATCCGGCACCCGGCCGGCCCGGCGCGCGGCGTAGTCGGCGAGGACCTCGTCGAGCAGCATCCGGGTGGAGCGGCCGTCGAGGATCGCGTGGTGGAAGGTGACGACGACGTGCTGGTCGCTCAGCGCGGTGACCCGGAGCATCGGCGCCCGGCCGACGTCGAAGGGCTCGTACCGGTCGGTGGCGAGGAAGTCGTCGAGCGTCGTCTCCCGCCACCGCAGGTCGGGTGCCACGGTGGACCGGACGACCTGCGCCACGCCGTGGTCGCCGTCGACCTCGAAGGCCGTACGCAGCACCGCGTGCCGCCGGGTCGCGGCCTGCCAGGCGGCGCTGAACGCGTCCCGGTCCGGCATGCCGTCCCACCTGATCGTGACCTGCTGGACGTCCACCCCGCCGGCGGGCTGCCGGAGCGTCTGCAGCACCATCCCGCGTTGCACGGCGAGGGCCGGATACCGCTGGCAACTGTCGCTCATGCGCCCTCGTCCGGTGCGGCGTCAGCCGGTCGCGGCGTGCTCGTCCATCCAACGCCGCAACGATGCGGGCCGCATGTCCGTCCACACCTCGTCGATGTGGGCGAGGCACTCGGCGCGTGTCCCGGTGGTGCCCTCGCGCCGCCAGCCGGCGGGCACCTCCCGGTCGTCCCACCAGATCGAGAACTGTTCCTCGTCGTTCACGACCACGGCGTACGTCCGGGTGTCGTCGTCCTCAGCGCTCATCGGACCCCCTTCGCCGGGAAGGATTTCAGCCGCGTCGATTCCGTGTCAAGGATCGGTCGATCTTCCGACGTCAGGCGGAGGTGGGCCGTACGGCCGGCTTCGATTCCTCTGTGGACGGCGGTGGCGGCGCGCCGGCGCCGGCGCCGGTCCGCGGCGTCCGGGCGACCCAGCCGACGGCCGGGCCGGCGGCCAGCGCGCAGCCCACGAAGATCGCCGCGACGACCCACCAGCCCCAGCCGCCGGTCTGGATCGCGAGGAGGGTCAGGCCGACCGGCGCGAAGACGTCCGCCGCCGAGCTGATCGTCTGCGCCGTGCCGAGATACACCCCGCGCGACGCGGCCGGCGGCACGTTGGTCTGGAAGAACCAGAGCGCCGCCGAGAACCACAGCTCGGTGGTGGTCACCAGCACCACGACGCCGAGGAGCGCGACGACGGTCCACCCGCCGCCGGTCCGACCCGCGAACGCGGCCAGCGGGCAGGCGAGCGCGGTGACCAGGGCGCCCCGGCGGATCAGGCGGGCCGCGCCGGGGAGCGAGTCGGCGCCGCGCGCCGCCGGCACCTGCAACGTGATCACCAGCACCGTGTTGAGGGCCAGCATCGCGCCGAGCAGCGGCTTGGGGGCGTCGGTGTGGGTGATCGCCCAGAGCGGCAGGATCTCGACGAGGATCACCGAGTGGAACATCATGACGGCGAGGAGCACGGCGCTCGTCGCGTAGGGCAAATCCTTCAGCACCGCCCACCGCGAGGCGGTGGCGGTCCGCTCGTGCCGCACGACCGGCGCGGCCGGGAGCCGCGTCACGAGGCCGGCGTTGAGCAGTGACAACGCGGAGTTGAGCAGCACCATGGCGACGAGCGCGGCGGCGGAGTCGAACGCCAGCGCCACCGCGCCGAGACCGGTGCCGACGGTGAACCCGGCGTTGAGGTACGAGCGGGCGTACGCCATCGTCCGTACCCGGTCCCCGGTCGGCATGGCGGCGGCGGTGTAGATGGTGCGCCCGGCGTTGGCGAACGAGTCGGTGACGGCGGCCACCACCATCAGCACCACGAAGCCCGCGAACGACGTCACGAGCGGGTAGGCGGCGAACGTCAGCGCCGAACCGAGCGCGCCGAGGGCCCAGGACCGCTGCCCGCCGATCCGATCGGCCAGCGCGCCCAGCGGCAGCGAGGTGGCCACCCCGGCGAGGCCCGCGATCGAGAAGCCGACCCCGATCTGCACCGGGCTGAGCCCGAGGACCTCGGTGAAGAACACGATGCTGCCGGTGAGGAAGGTGCCGCTGCCGACGGCGACCATGGCGGACTGGTACGCGATAGCCCGGGGCAGCCCGGGCGGCGGCAGGAGCCGGGACACGGCGAATCGGTGACCGTCCATGGTGCCGGTCAGGCTACCCGGGCGCCCATAGCCGCCCGCCCCGTAGCTGACCGAGACGACAGTGTCACCTATGGTGGGTGCTCATCGACACGGGGAGATCAATGATGTCTGTAAAGATGGCCGTCGCCGTGGCGGCCGGCCTCGGCTCGGTCGTGTTCTCGGTGGTCCCGGCAGCCGCCGCACCCAAGGTGCCGGACGTGACCGTGGACGTGACCAGCGAGCGCTTCATCCTGCCCAGCGACGGCTGGACCTCGGTGGATGCGGTGGCGCGCAACGCCGGCACCAAGGCCGCGGCGGGGGTCCGGCTGGTCTTCACCCTGCCCGAGCCTTTCCAGATCGGGCAGATTGCCACGAGCAACGCATGGACCTGCGGCTTCGCCACGCCCACCGTCACTTGTGACCTGGCGGAGGACCTGGCCCCCGGGGCGTCGGCGCCCGCCGTCAACCTCACCGGATACCTCTACGGCGCGCCGATCGGCGCGCCGATCGAGGCCGTCGCCACGGTCTCCACCACGACGACCGAGCAGGCCGTCGGCAACAACACGGACACCAAGCAGTTCCAGATTGTCGGCAAGGGCACGCTCCGCGGCGTGATCTGGAACGATCTGGACGCCGACGGCATCCGGGAGGCGGGCGAGCCACTGGTCACCAACGTGGGGCTGAGCTTCTGGAGCGTCGACGACAACGACCAGTACGGCTTCTCCAACTCCTACGACGGCACCTACCGCTTCGACGTCCCGGCAAAGCACTACGTCGGCCGAGTCCAGCTGTACAAGAGCAGTTGGCGGTTCACCACGCCAAACGTCGGCGTCGACGACACCGTCGACTCGGACGTGGTGCAGGTCTCCGAAACCACCTACACCAGCAACGGTGAGACGGCGGTCCTGTCCGTGGTGGCGGGAGAGACCATCACTGTCGACATCGGAGTCGTGGCCAACAGCCCCACCCCGTGACCTGACTGGTGGGACGTCGCCCGCAGGGCACCGGCAGCCGTACGCGTCCCGCGAGCCGGACCGGCGACGACGGTGATCCGTCACGGGACGGCGTCCCACCATCCCGGCTCGGTCGGTCAGCTCACCGGCCGGTGGTGCACCACCGGGAGCACCTTGCGGGCCCGACCCGCCGGTGACGCTGGTCGTCGCCATGGCCGTCACCGGGGGCCGGGTATCGAGCGCGCTGCCGCTGACCGGTCAGCCGCGACGGACCCGTCACACCGCGCCGTCCGCGCGCAGCACGAGCCGGTCGGTGGTCCGCTCCCCGATGTACGTCAGGTCGGCGTCCCACCCGAGGCCGGGCACGGCGGGCACCTCGACCAGCCCGTCGGCGCTCACGATCGGGCGGGTGGTGACGTCACGGGCGTAGTACTTGTCGGAGCCGGAGACGTCCGAGGGGAGCGTGAAGCCGGCGAGCGCGCTCAGCGCGACGTTGGCGGCCCGGCCGATCCCGAACTCGTGCATCCCGCCGCACCACACTCCGACGCCGTGCTCGCGCGCGAGGTCGTGCGCCCGTACGGCGTGGGTCAGCCCACCCATCCGCGAGACCTTGACGTTGAGCACGCGTACGGCGCCCAGGCGCAGCGCGGTGACGAGGTCGTCCAGCTCCTCGACGGACTCGTCGAGACAGACGGGCGTATCGATGCGTTCCTGCAGGGCGGCGTGCGCGACGAGTGCGCGCGGCGCGAACGGCTGCTCGATCATCAGCAGGCCCAGGCCGTCGAGTTCGGCCAGGACGGCCCGGTGTTCCGGGGTGTCCTCGTAGGCGCCGTTGGCGTCGACGTGCAGCGGCACGCTCGGATGTGCTGCGCGTACGGCCCGCACCGGGTCGACGTCCCAGCCGGGCGCGATCTTGAGCTTGATCCTGCGGTAGCCCTCGTCGACGCGCAGCCGCACCTGCGCGAGGAGGTCGTCGACGGTGGGTTCGATCCCCAGCGACACCCCCGCCTCGACGCTGCCGCGCGTGCCGCCCAGCGCGTGCGCGAGGGAGCTGCCCTCGGCGGCCGACCACAGGGCCCAGGCGGCGATGTCGAAGCCGGCGCGGGCGAAGTGGTTGCCCCGGACCCGGCCGAGCGTCGCGGCCAGGTCCGCCGGGTGCTCCCAGTCGGTACGCAGGACCAGCGGCGCGAGGTGGTCGCGGGCGACCGCCCAGCAGCTCTCGACGGTCTCGGCGCAGTAGAACGGGCCGCTCGGCGACGCGATCTCGCCCCACCCGACGGCGCCGTCGGTGTCGGTGAGCGTGACCAGGATGTGCTCCAGCTCCCGTTTGGCGTGGGAGCTGGTCTGGAACCGGTGCACGAGCGGCAGCCGTACCCGGCGAAGCTCCACCGCCTCGATCCGCCTCACGCCGTCACCTCGCCGTGCCGGCGGTCCCCGGCCAGCTCGTTATCGGCCCCTCCGCCTCGCCTGCGGTCGGTCACGTTTCCTCCTGGTAGAGATCGAGTTCGGCGGCGAGGGCGTCGCGCTCGCGCAGGCGGCGCCCGGCCCCCTTCGAGCTGGCGATGGTCAGGGTGGCGAGCAGGTGCAGGGCGAGCACCACGGAGGTGGGGGAGTTCGCGTAGGAGGCGCTGTCGGTGCCGATGACGATGCGGACGGCGGCGGTCTCGGCCAGCGGCGCGTCCTCGGCGTCGGTGACGAGGACCAGTTGGCCGCCGTGGCGGACGTAGGCGGAGGCGACGTCGATGGTCTCGCGCCGGTAGCGCGCCATGCAGACGGCCACGAGCAGGTCGCCCTGGCGGATGTCGCTGAGCACGTCGAGGGGCCGCAGCGCCGCGCCGTCGACGAGGTGGACGCCGGAGAGCCCGGCGCTGAGGTCGGCGGCGAGCAGGGACGCGAAGCCGAGCGACTTGCCGTGGCCGAGCAGGTACCGCCGGCGGGCCGACACGATGAGCGCCGCGGCCCGCTCGATGGCGTCCTGCTCGGCGGCCCACGCCAGCGCCTTGCCGAACTCGCTGCGTTGCTGCTCCAGGACCCGCTGCTTGAGCACCTGCGCGGACCTGCGCTGCACGTTGCGGTCGAAGCGCTCCGCCGGGGTCGATCTCTTCGTGGTCATGCCTCAATCCTGTGCGAACAGGTAGCTGACGCGGCCGGGGGTGTCCGCCCGCCGCGCGACGCCGACGAGCCGCCCGCCCGCGGCGAACCGGCCGGCCAGCTCCAGGCGCAGCCGCGCCCGGTCGTCGGGCCCCCGGGCGGCGGTACGGTCGTCGGCGGGCGAGTCGACGGCCGCGTGCCCGTGCCCCGGCGCCCAGGTGCTGCCCCCGGGACGGTCGAGGTCCCACCGGACCAGGACCCGGTCGCTGTCGCCGTCGTCGTAGAAGTCGGGCAGGAAGCGGATCCCGACGGCGCCCAGCACGTTCAGGTTGAAGTGGACGTTGCGCAGCGCGTACGGGTCGAAGGTCCACCGCATCGTGTGCACGCCCGCCCGTCGTGCGGCCTCGGCCTGGGCGTGCTTGAGCAGGCGGCCGACGCCGCGCCCCTGCGCCCGCGCGTCGACGACGGCCGCCTGCGAGTAGTGGTAGAGCTCGCCGTGCTCGACGCCGGTGAAGCCGTAGCAGAAGCCGACGAGGGAGCCGTCCTCGTCGAACGCGCCGACCGCGGTCCCCGCGTTCTCGCCAAGCGCGGCCAGGAGGCGGGGGCTGACGGCGTGCTCGGGGCCCTCGTAACCGAAGACGCTCCGGTAGAGCGCCGACGCCGCCGTCCACTCGGCGAGCCCGGCGAGGTCACGCGCCACGATCCCTTGCGCGTCAGCGGTCATCAGCCACTCCCTAGCAATGATAGCGATCGTATGTTGCACATGCTGCCGTTGATCGCGCCCGTTGACAAGACATTCGAGTGAAACATATGGTCCGCATATGTCGTCCTCGGGATCCAGTGCCGCGCTCGACGCGCTGCACCGCTACACGCTGCACGAGTCGCCGACCGGTGACCGGCGGGCGCTGGCCGCGCTGGCCGACGTGCTCGACGCCGACGCCGCCCGCGCCGGCTTCGACACCGCCCGGGTGCCGCACCCGAGCGGCGACCATCTGGTCTGGACCCTCCCGGCGCGAGGGGTCGCGAGCGATCCGGTGCTGCTGCTGACCCACTACGACACCGTCTGGCCGGTCGGCACGCTGTCCGGCATGCCGTGGTCCGTCGAGGGGGACGTCGTCCGCGGTCCCGGCGTCTACGACACCAAGGCCGGGATCGTCGCACTGCTCGCGGCGGCGGCACGCGTCGAGCGGCAGGGTGCGCCGCACCCCGAGATCCGGGTCCTCGTCGTCGCCGACGAGGAGATCGGCTCGCCCACCGCCACCGGGCTGGTCCGGGCCGAGGCGGCCCGGGCCCGCGCGGTGCTCGGCCTGGAACCGCCGCACCCCGGCGGCGACCTCAAGACCGGCCGACGCGGCAGCACCCGGGTCCGCATCGAGGTCACCGGGGTCGAGGCGCACGCCGCGCTCGACCCGGACGCCGGCGTCAACGCCATCGACGAGCTCGTCGACCAGCTCGTGCGGCTCCGCGCACTCGTGCAGGGCCGGCCGGTCCTGCTCAACACCGGCACCATCGCCGGCGGGGGGCGGACCAACGTGGTGGCCGGCGCGGCCCACGTCGAGCTGGGACTGCGCTTCACCGACCCGGCCGACGAGGACGCCGTCCTCGCCGGCCTGCGGTCGCTGCGCCCGGTGCGCGACCGTGCCCGGCTCGACGCCCGGCTGCTCTCGCACCGGCCCACCTGGCGGCCGGACGAGGCGGGTGCGCACCTGCTCGACCGGATCGTGGACATCGCCGCCGGCCTCGGTCAACGCCTCGCCGGTCGGCCGGCGGACGGCGCCGCCGACACCAACACGACGGGTGCGCTCGGCCGTCCCACCGTCGACGGGCTCGCCCCGCCCGGTGGTGGCGCACACGCCCGGCAGGAGTGGGTCTCGGCGGCAGGCATCGACGCGCGCTGCGAACTGCTGGCAGCGCTGTTCACCGGCCTCCACACCGCGGCGGCGTCCCCTGGAGGCGGTGCCTGACCCGGGCACGCGCCCCCGGCAGCCGGGACGGCTGGCGCGACCCGACCCGCCGCGTGCAGGTCAGTGCGGTCCGGCGTACCGCGTGGCGCGACCTGGCGCGCCGCGCGGCGGATCGGCGCGACCCGACCCGCCGCGTCGCGGGTCAGCGCGATCCGGCGCGCCGCGTGCGGATCAGCGCGACCAGCCCCACGGCGATCAGCGCCAGTCCGAGCGCTCCGGCCGCCAGGAGGTAGGTCACCACGGCGCTGGCGCGGCCGGTCCCGTCGCCGGCGGCGCGGGCCGTCGGCCCGGGCGTGGTGGGCGGCGCGGAGGAAGGAACGGCCGCCGGCAGCGGGTAGCGCCGGACCACGGGCAGCGTCCCCGGCGGCTGGTCGGCGGTTTCGGACACGGTGAGCAGGGAGCGCCCGTCGCGGCTGTAGGTGACCGACTCGCCCTGCGGTTCGTCGGGCAGCGCGACGATCCGGGGCATCCCGCCGGTCAACGCGGCGACCACGTCGCCGTCGGTCACATCGAACTCGTACGCGTCCGCGTAGGTGCGCAGGACGATCCGGCGCCCGTCCGGTGCGGTGGCGGCGCCGGTGACCGCCGTGCGACCGAGCGCCCCGAACGGGTTGCTCGTCGTGGAGGCCGGCAGCCGGACCTGTCCCACCTTCACCAGCGGTGTCGTCGCACCCGGACGCGGGGCGGCGCTCGGGGCGTACAGGTTGGCCGAGTACTTGGAGACGACCACCGGCCGGTCGTCGCCGGTCACGAGCAGGGCCTCCGCGTCGTGCGGGCCGTCCGGATAGGCCATCCGGTACAGGACCGGGCGGCCGGCTCCCGGCGGCAGCTTCCACACCGCGATCGTCTGCCGGGACCGGTCGTTGTCCCCGATGTCGGCCACCCAGACCGTGCCGTCGGCCCCGACGGCGAGGTCCTCGGTGTCGCGCGGCCGGGACGGATAGGACACGGTCCGCACGACGGAGCACCTGTCGTCCAGGAAGAAGATGCGGCGGCGGGCCTCGTCGTCCGCGCCGTCGTTGATCATGACGAAGCCGCCATCCGTCGCGGCCATGCCGGAGATCTCGCTCAGCCGGCCGCCACGCACCTCGCACACCGGCGTACCGGGGGCCGCAGCGGGTGTCGGGTCGGCCACGGCCGCACCGGGGGCCGTCGCGACGGCGAGGACGACGACCGTCCCCGCCGCGACCCGCAGCCTCCGGGTCCGGTTGCCTCGTCGCCTCACCCGCAGTCCCTTCAGTGCCGGTCCGCCCGTCCGGCGGCCCGGCGCGGTTCGCGGACCGGCGGTCCACCCCCGCCGGCCGGGCGCCCCGCCGGGCGTCGTGACCGGCTGTCGTCCGCCCGGCTCCGGTGCGTCGCCGGCCCCCACGTGAGCGGCGTCCGGGCGCGTGACCAGGGGATGAGTGTATGACCCGGGGGCGCGGCCCCGGTCACGGCCCGCCGTGCGGCGACCCGGCCCGCCGCCGTCGCCGCGACCGGAACCGATGGCGCCGCCGTCCGCCCGCACCCGCCCGGAGGGGGCGGCACCGGGCCGGGACCCGCCCGGCGCCGGCGGCGTACGCTGCCGCGATGACCGCACCGGCCCGCATCCTCGTCTACGGGGTGTACGGCGCCGGCAAGTCCACGCTGGCGGCGCGGCTGGCCGAGCTGCTCGGGTCACCGTGGCATCCGGTCGACGACCTGCTGTGGCAGCCGGGCTGGGTGGAGGTGCCGGTCGCGGAGCAGCGCAGCCGGATCGAGGCGGTCTGCCGCCGCGACCGCTGGATCCTCGACGGGGCGTACCACGGGTGGCGCGACGTGGTGCTGGCGCGCGCCGACCTGGTCGTCGGCCTGGACTATCCACGCTGGCTCTCCTTCTGGCGGCTGCTGCGGCGTACCGTCCGCCGGCTGGTCAGCGGCGAGGAGATCTGCAACGGCAACCGCGAGTCGCTGCGCAGCGTGCTGTCCCGGGAGTCGATCCTGGTGTGGCACGTCACCGCGTTCGGTCGGGCCCGGCGGCGGATGCGCGCCTGGCAGGCCGATCCGGCCGGGCCACCGGTGCTGCTGTTCCGTTCCCCGGCGGCCCTGGAGCGCTGGCTGTCCGATTTCACCCGACGATGAGGACCGGCCCCGGCGAGCCCGGCACGACCGTCGGAACCGGCCCACCGGTGGGGGACTCCGGCCGACCGTGGCGTCGGCGCTGCTGGCCCGGCAGGGATGGACGGACACCATTGCCTCGGTCTCGGTGATCACCTAGGTTTCACACGATCGCACCCAGCCGCACCGAGCACTCCCCGGCTCTGGCCAGGCAGCGAGACAGCACCGATCGCGCCGCTCAGTGACTTAGGAGCTCACCGTGGCACAGCACCCCTCCCGTCGGCGAACACCGGCCCGTCTGGTCGCGGCGGTGGCGGCGAGCACCATGCTGCTCGCTGCGGCCCCCGTGTCCGCAGCCGCGGCGCCCTCCAGCGCGCCGCTGTCGGCCACCCGGCAGGCACCCGAGGGGCCGCCCCGCCCGGCGTCCGGCCTGCCGCAATCCAAGAGCGGGCTCTGGCTGGTGCAGTTGGACAAGCCGTCGTTGATGGCCGCCACCCGGGGCACCGGGGCGCGCGCCGGCAGGATCGACGCCCGGTCCGCGGCCAGCACCCCCTACGCCAGGGAACTGGCGCAGCGGCAGGACACCGTGGTGGACGAGATGGAGGCCGTCCTGGGGCGCTCCGTGCGGGTCGCCCACACCTACCGGAACGTGGTCAACGGACTGGCGGTGGCGCTCAGCGCGGACGAGGCGGCGCAGCTGTCCGGCCTGCCGGGGGTCAAGGCGGTCGTGCCCGACGAGATCCTGGAGCTGACGACCGACACCAGCAACGCGCTGATCCAGTCGCCCGCGGTGTGGGAGGGCCGGACGGCGGAGAACGTCGGGACCCGTGGCGAGGGCGCCATCGTCGGGATCCTGGACTCCGGCATCAACCCCGACCACCCCTCGTTCGCGGCCGTGGACGGTGACGGCTACCGGCACACCAACCCGTACGGCGCGGGCAGGTACGTCGGCGTCTGCGCCCCGAGCCACCCCCAGCACAAGGCGATCTGCAACGACAAGCTGATCGGCGCCTGGTCGATGGTCGGCACCGACGCCCGGGACGACAACGGCCACGGCAGCCACACCGCCTCGACCGCCGCCGGCAACCGGCACGAGGCGACCATGACCGTCGGCACGAGCACGCACAAGCTCACCGTCTCCGGGGTCGCGCCGCGGGCCAACGTCATCTCCTACAAGGTCTGCATGGCGATCGGCTGCCTCTCCTCGGCGACGATCGCGGCGGTGGACCAGGCGATCGCCGACGGCGTGGACGTCCTCAACTACTCGATCTCCGGTCGCGACGACCCCTGGAAGGACCTCGTCGACCAGGCGTTCCTGGAGGCGTACTCGGCCGGCATCTTCGTCGCCGCCTCCGCCGGCAACAGCGGCCCGGGCCCCAGCACCGTCGCGAAGACCGCGCCGTGGAACATGTCCGTCGCCGCGGTCAGCCACGAGCGGGTCATCGCCCACCGGCTCGACGTGACGGGGCCGACGCCCGTCCCGGCCGCGCTCACCGGCATCGCCGCCGTGATCGGGGAAGGCTCGCCGAACCCGCCCATCGAGGGTGCGATCCGGTACTCCGGCGCCGTCGCCGCGGACAACGTGCAGGCCTGCCTTCCGTTGCCGGCGGCGGCGTTCAGCGGCAGGGTCGCCCTGCTGCCCCGGGGCGGCTGCGACTTCTCCGTGAAGGTCAAGAACGCCACCGCCGCCGGCGCGACCGGCGTGGTCGTGCACAACCAGTACAGCGGCCCGCCGATCACGATGGGCGCGCTCGCCGGGACCACCATCCCGGCCGTGATGGTCTCCCTCGCCGACGGGCAGCGGCTGCGCGAGCACGCGGCGGCCACCGACGGCCCCGTCACCGTGCGCGTCGACCCCGGCAGCGAGGTGCTGCGCGACGGCGACTGGACCGACGTCGTGGCCGACTTCAGCTCGCGCGGTCCCAGCAAGTTCGACATGCTCGCGCCCACCGTGGCCGCCCCGGGCCGCAACATCCTCGCCGCCACCATGGCGACGAAGGACAACCCGGCCCCGTACGCCTTCATGCAGGGCACGTCCATGTCGTCGCCGCACGTCGCCGGTGCCGGCGCGCTGCTGGCGGCGCTGCACCCCGACTGGTCGCCGACGCGGATCCGCTCCGCGCTTGCGGTCACCGCGGACCGCGACGGCGTCGTCAAGGAGGACGGCCGCACGCCGGCCGACGCGTTCGACATGGGCTCCGGCCGGATCAACCTGGCCCAGGCCGCCCGGACCGGCATCGTGCTCGACGAGACCGCCGCGAACTTCGTCGCGGCCAACCCCGACGCCGGTGGCGACCCGCAGACGCTGAACCTGCCGGCCGTGGTGGAGCACCACTGCCTCAAGGTCTGCACCTTCACCCGGACGGTGTCCAGCGTGGCCAAGGTGGCCGCGACCTACCAGGTCACGCCGCAGGCCCCGGCCGGCGCGCGGATCACGGTCGCGCCGACGCAGTTCACCCTGGCGCCCGGCGCGAGCCAGGAGCTGACCATCACCCTGGACGTCACCGGGACCGCCCGCAAGAACTGGCTCTTCGGCGCGATCGACCTGACCACCGACGCCCGGCACGCGCCGGAGGGGCAGTCGATCGCCCAGGCGCACTTCCCGGTCGCCGTCCTTCCCGCGGCCCCGGACCTGACCGTGGACAAGACCGCGCTCAGCTCCAGCATGGACGTCGCGCAGAACGAGACCCACACGGTCAAGGTGGGCAACGCCGGCGGCGCCGAACTCACCTGGCGGGCGACCGGCGACGGCGACGACTGCGACTGGCCGACCTGGGTCAAGGTGACTCCGGCACAGGGCACGCTTGGCGCGTTCAAGAGCCAGGACATCCAGATCACCCTCGACTCGACCGGCCTGGACGACGGCGGCGTGTTCAAGGCCAACCTGTGCCTGGCCAGCAACGACCAGGACCAGCCGACGACGACGATCGCGCTGGAACTGACGGTGGTGCCGGTACCGAAGATCGAGGTGGCGCCCAAGTCGATCTCCGCGCGGCAGCCGGCCGGGCTGGTCACCAGCCAGAAGTTCGCGGTACGCAACGCCGGGCACGGCGTGCTGGACTGGCGGCTGGACGACCCGGACGCCGGCCCGGACGACGAGCGGATCCGGCTCCTGCGTGACGGTGTCCTGCTGATCCCGAACTCGGCAAGCGCCACCCGTGGGGTGATGGCGTTCGATCCGCAGACCGGAAAGCAGATCGACCCGCAGTTCATCCCGCACTTCAAGTTCGACCCGACCAGCAACCTCTACACGCCGTTCCAGGTCATCGCCAAGCCGGACGGCAGCGGCTTCCTCATGTCCGACCAGGTCAATTCGGTGATCACCGAACACGCCCTGGACGGCAGCTTCCGGCGGATCTTCGCGCCGGCCGGCGGCGTGGACGACCCGAAGATCATGACCAACACCCGGGGTATCGCGCTCTCGCCGCGCGGCACCGTGCTGGTGACGGTCGCGTCCCAGACTAACGCCAACTCGGTCGTCGAGTTCGACGCCGACGGCAAGTACCTGGGCACGTTCGTCGCTCCGGGGACCGACGGGCTGAAGGGACCGTGGGGCATCCTGTTCCGCGGCGACGACATGCTCGTCTCGGGCAGCGACAGCGACGCCATCCACAGCTTCAAGAAGGACGGCTCCGCCGCCAACGCCCGCTTCTTCGAGGGGCTGAGCTGGCCCGGTCAGCTCGCGGAGATGCCGAACGGCAACGTGCTCGCGGCGAGCTGGGGCAGCGGCTCCGCCCCCGGGGTCTGGGAGATGGACCGCGACGGCAAGCTCATCGGCGTCTACACGCCTCCCGGTGGCAGCGGTTACCAGGGCGTCCACCCGCTCGGTAACGGCAACATCCTGACCACCAGCTCCAAGGGGGTCCACGAGATCGACCGCTCCGGCCGCCTGGTCGAGGTCGAGAACGACAAGGGCGCGGCCCGGTTCATCACCCACGTCCGGCTGCCCGACCTGCAGCCGTGCGTGACGCCCGACGAGGTGCCGTGGCTGACGGCGTCGCGGACGTCGGGCGGCACCGGCGCCGGCAAGTCCACCGAGGTGACGCTCTCGATGGACAGCACCGGCCTGGCCGCCGGTACGTACCGGGCCCAGCTCTGCGTCACCAGCGACGATCCGTCGAACCGGCTGTCGACGCTGCCCGTGACGCTCGAGGTCACCGACCAGACCTGCGCCCAGGTCGTCAGCGGTGAGCGTCGGGGTCCGCTGCCGGTCAACGGTGGGGTGACCTGCCTCGCGCCGGGTGCCACGGTGTTCGGGCCGGTAAACGTCGCGAAGGGCGCGGGCCTGATCGCGCTCGGCGCCAGCGTCAGCGGCCCGGTGACCGCCACCGGGGCCACGGTGGTGGAGCTGACGGGCAGCACGGTCGACGGCCCGCTGTCGGTCACCGGCGTCACCGGTTCGGTGCTGATCGCCGGGACGCGGGTGACCGGTCCGGTCAGCGTGGTCGACAGCCGCACCGGCGGCACGCCGGTCGTGGTGTCGGGCAACCGGATCGACGGGCCGCTGCGGTGCGTCGGCAACCAGCCGCCACCGGTGGACAACGGGGTGGCCAACACGGTCAGCGGCCCGACGTCCGGCCAGTGCCGCGGGTGGTGAGCGGACCGTCCCACCAGGCCCGTCGGTGACGTGGCCGGGCCCGCCGGTGCGGTCGCCGTCGCGACCGCACCGG
>NZ_JBICUN010000021.1:0-104555 GCF_043198195.1 Micromonospora sp. NPDC048868 | reverse complement strand
GCGCGGCCCGCGCGGGGGGGGGCCGCGCCCCGGCCCCACCGCCCCCGGGTGGCGGGGGGCGGGCCCGGGGGGGGGGGCGCCCGCCCCCCCCCCCCCGCCGGGCCGCCGTCCTCGGCGGCGGCCCCTCCCGCCGCAAGCGCCGCGGCCTGACGCGTGGTCAGCGCCGACCCGGCCCCCGCGCGTACGTCGGGGTGCGGGAGATCCCGCGCGGTGAGTACCCGGGCTCACGTCCCGCGGCCCCGGCTCCGCGAGGCTGTACGGCATGACCTCGTCGACACCCGCCGCCCGGTCCCGGTACGCCCTCGTGCTCCTCACGGTGGTCTGGGTGGTGGCGTGCCTGGCGTTGCTGTGGTGGTTGTTCACCATCGGCATGGAGGGCTGGGCCGACCACCACTCGAACGGTGGCGGGCGGTCGGCGGAATTCGGGCGCCGCTCCGCCCAGGCTCTGCTGTGCCTGGCGGCGACGGCAGCGGGCGGGCCGGCCGTCATCGCGCTTGTGGCGTTCGGCTGCCGGTACCGCCGCACCGGGCTGGTCTACCTGCTCCTCGCCGTCGTGGCTGCGGCGGCGCTGGCGCCGGCGGTCGCGGATGCCGCGCGCACCCTCCGGCCGCCGGCCGCGCCGCTCCCGGCGCCGACGACCTGCCAGGAGCACAGCGGCGGTGACAGCCGCTGCCCGGGCGGCTGAGCGACCCGGTGGTGCGGTACGGCGCGGGACCGTCGCCCGTGGCGGAGCGTGATGGTCGACAGATTCATTTGCGGCTATGTATCGTCACAGGCTCGACCGGCGTACCGACCCGCAGGGAGCACGCGATGGACCACCTCGACCCACCCGCGTGCTGTGGCGACGGACCGGCGGTCGCCGGTGTCGACCGCCGCGCGGTGCTGCTCGGCGCCGCCCTCGGCGCGGGCGCCCTGGCCGGGCTGGCCATCCCCGGCCGCGCGTACGCCGCCCCCGCCATCTACCACCCCTTCTCCGGGTATCCCGTCACCGGCACCTGGCAGGAGCACCTGAACCGGGGTTCGCTCGGCGGCGTCGACTTCGGCATGCCGGTCGGCACCCGCCTGCCCGCCTGCGGCGCCGGCACCGTCCAGAACATCCCGTACAACGGCACGGGCGGGCACACCGTCACCATCCACCACGCGGACGGGTACCGCAGCCAGTACATGCACCTGTCGCAGTTCCTGCTCGGCAACGGCGCGGCCGTCGCCGGCGGCACCGTCGTCGGCCTCTCCGGCGGCGCCGCCGGAGCGCCGGGCTCGGGCTCGTCCACCGGGCCGCACGTGCACTGGCACATGATCAACCCGGCGGGCGTACGCATCGACCCGCTGGCCTACATCGGGCAGAACCCCGTACCCGGGCGACTGCCCAAGACCTCCACCGAGCAGGACGGCGTCCCCGGCGTCATCTTCTACCAGCGCATGCAGAACTGGCTGCGGCTCACCGCCGGATACACCGGACCGGTCGACGGCGTGCCCGGGCCGAACACCTACGCCGCCCTCCAGCGGGCCATGCGGGCCTACGGCTACACCGGGCCGATCGACGGCCAGCCCGGCCCGAACACCTGGCGTGCCGTGCAGCGCCTCGCCTCCGGCCACGGCTACACCGGCCCGATCGACGGGGTCATGGGGCCCAACTCGTGGCGCGGCTTCGCCCGCTTCCTCAACCAGGACAGGTGGGACTGACCGCGACAGCCCCGCCGCGCTGGCCGCACGGGCGGCGGCGCGGCGCGGACCGGACGCGTATCGTCCGCCCGTGAGCGCCGAACTCCTCGACGACTTCGTGCGGGCGGACCGCGACCGTGCCCTGGGCACGTACGGCATCCACGTCCACCGCGAGGGCCACCCGCCCGTGGCACACCGCTTCCGGTCCGACGACCGGGTGAACGTGTACTCCGTCGCCAAAACGTTCACGTCCGTGGCCATGGGGCTGGCCGAGGCGGAGGGACGGCTGAGCCTCGACGACCGCCTCCTGGACCACCTGCCCGAGCTGCGGCCGATCGCCGCCGACGGGCTAGGTGCCGTCACGCTCCGGCAGTTGCTGACGATGACCAGCGGCACCAGCCACCGCTGGTTCGCCGACGAGCGGATCACCGCCGCCGACCTGCTCCACGAGATCGTCGCCGCGCCGCTCGCCGCCGCGCCCGGGACCCGCTTCGCGTACACGGGTTCGGGTCCGTACGCCCTCGGCCGGGTGATCGCCCGGGTCACCGGGGCCGACCTGCGCTCGTTCCTGCTGCCGCGCCTGTTCGCGCCGCTGGACCTGCACAACCCGGCCTGGCACGCGTGTCCGCTGGGCCACCCGCTCGCGGAGAGCGACCTCTTCCTGCGTACGGAGGAACTCGCGCGGTTCGCCCGGCTGCTGTTGCAGGAGGGCCGGTGGGACGGCCGGCAGGTGCTGCCCGCGCGGTACGTGCGGCGGATGACGGGGGAGCGGGTCGACACGAGCGCCGTGACGTACGGCGAGCCGTACACCCACGGATACGGGTTGGGCGTGTGGCTCGACCGGGCCGGCACGTACCGGTTGGACGGCCGCTACGGCCAGTACGTGGTGGTCAGCCCCGCGCGCCGGGCCGCCGTCACGGTGACCGCGCACGCGGAGCGCGACGAGGAGCTGCTCACCGCGATCCACGAGCTCGTCGTCGCGCGGTGCTGACGCGCCGGTGCCGTCCACCCGGCGGGCGGACGGCAGCGGCCGTGGTGGTCAGCAGCGTGGCACGCCGGGAATGAAGCCGTCGTGGCCGGTCAGGACGTACGCGTCGGAGACGTAGCGGTTGGTGCCGATCCGGTCCCAGACGTTGCTCGTGCCGTAGGGGCCGGTCACCGTCGTGCCGACGGCCTGGCAGTAGATGCTGACGGTCGCGCCGTCGGCGACGGAACCCACGACGGCGTAGCCGGTGCCGGGCCCGGAACGCACGTTGAGGCTCACCCCCTCGGTGTTCACCGTGCCGGAGCCGACGCCGGTCTGCTGGTTCACCAGCTGCATGTAGTAGGACCAGTTCCAGTTCGGGCCCGGGTCGGTGTGGGTGGCCCCGGGGACCTCGTGGTGACCGATGATGTGCGTCCGGGTCTTGGGGATGCCGTACTTGTTGGCGAGGCTGCGGGTGAGCGTCGCGGAAGCCCTGTACATCGCGTCGGTGAACCAGGCCGCGTTGTTGACGTACCCCTCGTGCTCGATGCCGATGGACTGGGTGTTGTAGGTCCAGTTGCCGGCGTGCCAGGCGATGTCCTTCTCCCGCACCGACTGGGTGACCGCCCCGTCG
Organism: Micromonospora sp. NPDC048868; assembly: GCF_043198195.1. Classification (NCBI taxonomy): domain Bacteria; kingdom Bacillati; phylum Actinomycetota; class Actinomycetes; order Micromonosporales; family Micromonosporaceae; genus Micromonospora; species Micromonospora sp. NPDC048868. The sequence goes on along the minus strand of NZ_JBICUN010000021.1, from coordinate 101,295 downwards.
GAGGAGCGGAACGTGTAGTGCGCGCTGGCCTGGGCGGCCGGGTTCTGGAACCAGCTGATCGAGCCGGCGTAGCTGCCCTGCGTCACGTGGATGACGATGTACCTGACGGAGTGGCTGGTGGGTCGGCTCGCCACCGTGTAGTTGCTGGTGCTCGCCGGCGCCCACGCGGCCGGTCCGTAGTCGGTGCTGAGAGTGCCGGGCCCGTCCGATTCGCCGCCCGGCAGGTCCCGATCCGGTGCCACCTGGCGGCCGGGTACCCGCGCCACCCCGGCATGGCCGGTGTCGAAGCCGGTGCGGAGCAGGTCGTAGACGGCGTCCGCGTAGAGGCGGGCGAGCGACGGGCTGGCCGCGCCGCCGTAGCGGGCGACCGCGGCGTACCACTCGTCGACGTCGTCGCGCCCGGCCGCGCTCAGGCCGGCCTGGTCGGCGTAGGAGCGCAGGACGGCGGCCGCTCCGGCGACGTTCGCGGCGGCGTCGGTGCGCAGCGCGGCACGGCTGAGCCCGGTCAGCGTGGCCGCCTCGTCCAGGGTGTGCAGCTTGGGGTTGCTGACCAGGTGCATCATGCCGTAGCCGCCCGCCGCGCTGGGTGCGCCGCCGTGCCCGTCCAGGCGGGTCTCGGCGTAGCCGAGGGCGACGAGCAGGTCGCGGGGGACGTCGTACCGGCCGGCGGCGGTGTCGAAGGCGGTGGCCAGCCGGGCGGCCGCCGGTGGGGCCCCCTCCGGGGCGGCCGACACGGGCGCGGCGGCCAGGGCTGATTCGGCAGTCAGGAGCAGGGTCGCGGCCAGCATGGCGCTGAGCAGCCCACGCCTGCGTCGCGCGGCGAGTCGAGCAGTCATCTGCACCCCTCACAATATTCGCCAATGTCGATGAGGATCGGCGGGTGGCGGTAACGTACACCGCGACGGACGGCGATGTAAATGCCCTCCGTGGCGGTGCGGCGAGGTGGCGGAAACCTTCAACCTGGTGCGCCGGGCGCCTCCGTGGCACCACCGCGCCGAGTGGACGGGCGGGAAGCGGGCGGCCCCGGCCGGGACGGGATAGGGCCTGGCGGGTCCGGTGCCCGCACCGGTATGCTCCCCGCCGATGACGACTTCCTCTCTCACCAGATCGGAGGCCCGGTTCTCGCAAGGTGAGTGCTGATGCACTCCCGACCCGCGAGTCCGGACCTTCGTCCGTCCTTCTGGCCGCACGTGCGCGAGTTCGCCGTGCCGCCGTCCATGATCGAGGTTGCCACCGCCCGTCGGGCCGTCGGGGACTGGGCCGGGGCGTGCGCCGCCGCCCGCGTCGACGCCGATGTCGACATGCGCTCCGTGGCCCGTACCCACGGTCGGGAACTCGCCGACCGGCTCCGCGCCGACCTTCGCCACCTGGCTCCCGACCTGCTGCGCTGGCATCTGCCGAGGATCGCGCCCGACGGGCTGCTGCGCCCCGGCCTGACCATCGCGCTGGCCCGCTACGACCGGGGCGGACGCCCCGCCGACACCGTGCACCTCGTGGTCCGGACGCCACCGGCCTGGGCCGACGCCGGTCAGCGGTTCAGCCTGGCGCTGTGGGACGGGTCCCGCTCCGGCTCCGGGCCCTGTCGCCATCCGCACCCGCACCCCGACCGCCGGTTCCGTCTCGACCTGCACCGCCACCTGTGGGACGCGCGGCGGGCCGGTGAGCTGCGCGTCCGGTCGGGGGCGGACCGGCCGCCCGAGGACGACCCCTGCGCCGTCCTACCGGAACCGCTGCGGACGGCCGGGCGACGGCGGGGCTGGGCGGTGCGGAGGTGGCCCGCCGAGGCAGCCATCCTGCTGCGCGCCGAGGGACGGGCCGGTGGTCCGGTCGTCGTACGGGTCGGGGCGCGCCGCCACCTGCTGCTGGAGGTGGCGGCCGGAGACGGTCCCGGCCCGCCCGAGCTGCGGACCGCGTCGTCGCCCATGCGAAGCCGCGTCGGGACGCACGGGTCCACGCCGGTGTTGCCCGACGCCGCGACCTGGGTGTCGCCGGACCTGGAACTGCTCCGCAGCGGGCTGATCGAGGCCGACCGGCTGCATCCGCTGGTCGCGTCGGCCCTGGCACCCGGCCGCCCGGCGGGGACCGCGCCCCGGACGACGGACCGGGCGGGACAGCCGCGCCGGGTGCGGTGCCGGGGAGCCTGGCACCGGATCGGCCTGGCCGGCGGGACGCTCGTCGCGCTCGACCACGACCCGGCCGAGGTGCGCCGGGAGGAACTCCTGGCCGCGTTGACCGGCACCCCGCTGCCCTGCCTCCAGGCGATCGACGAGGCACACCGCCACCCGGAGTGCCTCCCCGAGGTCCGGGCCCGCCTGGACCACGGCGACACCGCCGGCGCGCTCGCCGTCGTCGAGGCCCTGCTCGGACCCGACGCGCGGGTGCGCGACGGGGCGCTGCGCAACGAACTCGAGACGGCCGCACTGCGGCGGGTCACGTACGGGCTGTTCCGGGCGGGACTGGCCGGGACCGGCCCCGGCCCCGCCGCCGCAGAGCGTCGCCGTACCCGCGACCGTCGCTCGCGTCCGCGCCACGGCATCGCCCGCTGACCGAGGGCCCCGGCCCCGCACCACCTCGCTCTTGCACCCACCACGAGAAACCACAGGTGATCACCATGTCCCTTGCCGTCGACCGGACCCCCGATCCGCAGCTCGCCGTCGCCGCCGAGCTGCTCTCCCTGTTGCGCGACACCACCACCGAACCGCGATCCGACACGCAGCTGGAGGCACTGACCCTGGCAGTGGCCGCCGACCTGCCCGTGCTGTTGTGGGGTGAACCGGGGATCGGCAAGACCGCTGCCCTGACACAGCTCGCCGAGGCGCTGGACCTGCCGCTGACGACCGTCGTCGCCAGCGTCCACGAGCCGTCCGACTTCTCGGGACTGCCGATCGTCGGTGACGACCCCGCGACGCAGGGCGTCCCGATGGCGCCGCCGGACTGGGCCGTACGCCTCGTCCGCGCCGGCCGCGGGCTGCTGTTCCTGGACGAGCTGTCCACCGCCCCGCCGGCCGTCCAGGCCGCCCTGCTCCGCCTCGTGCTCGAGCGGCGGGTGGGCGCGCTGCGGCTGCCGCCCGGTATCCGGATCGTGGCCGCCGCGAACCCCCGGTCCTCGGCGGCCGACGGCTGGGAGCTGAGCCCGCCCCTGGCCAACCGCTTCGTCCATCTCCAGTGGGTCCACGACCACGAGGTCGTGGTACGCGGCCTGGGCGGGACCTGGCCCCGGACCGCGCCGCCCCGGCTGCACCCCGAGAGGTTGCCGGAGGCCGTCACCTTCGCCCGGCGCGCGGTGTGCGGGCTACTGTCGGCCCGCCCCGCGCTCGTGCACCGGCTGCCCGGCAACGAGACCCGCCGGGGCGGCCCGTGGCCCTCGCCCCGTAGCTGGGAGATGACCCTGCGCCTGATCGCCTTCGCGACCGCGGCGGGCACCTCCCGGGAGGTGCTCTCGATGCTGGTACGGGGCACGGTGGGCGACGGCCCGGGGCTGGAACTGCTCGCCAGCATGGACCGGATGGACCTCCCCGACCCCGAGACGTTGCTGGCCGACCCGGCGGCTGCGGTCCTGCCCGAGCGGGGCGACCTGCGGCAGACCGTGCTGGACGGCGTGGTGGAGGCCGTCCGCGGGCGCCCGGAGAGGGGGCGCTGGGAGGCCGCGTGGACGCTGCTGGTCCGGGCGCTGGAGACCGGCCCGCCGGACCTGGTGGTCGTTCCCGCGAGCACGCTCGCCGCCCTGCGCCGCGAGGACTGGGACGTGCCGGCGGCGATCGAACGGCTCGCCGGGGCGGTGTCGGTGTCCCGGCGAGCCGACCAGGCCCGGCTCGCCGCCGCGGGGAGCGGCAGGTGAGCCCGGAACCGGGGACGCTGGACCGTGAGAAGCTCTTCGCCGCCCGGCTGCACGCCGTCCGGGTCCGGCCCTACCTGGCGTCGGCGCTGTTCGCCCTGCACCTGGTGGAGTCCCGCCGGGTGCCGACGATGGCGGTGGACAAGCACTGGCGGTGTTACGTCTCCCCGGTGTTCGTGGACCGGACCCCGGTGGAGGAGCTCGCCGGGGTGTGGGTGCACGAGGTCTCGCACCTGCTCCGCGACCACCACGGGCGCAGTGACCGGGTCGCGCGGGAACGGGGACTGACCGGGCCGGGGGAGCGGCTCCGGATGAACATCGCCGCCGACTGCGAGATCAACGACGACGTGTTCGGCGACGGGTTGGCCCGGCCCGACGGCGTCGTGGACCCGGCGACGCTGGGGCTGCCCGAGGGGGAGCTGATGGAGGACTACCTGCGACAGTTCCGGCTCGGGCCGCGTACGCAGGGGCTGGTCTGGCTGGACTGCGGCAGCGGCGCCGACGGGGCGGAGCGGGAGTGGGACCTGGGGCCGGACGGCGCGCAGGGCCTCAGCGCGCAGGAACGCGACGCGGTGCGGTTCCGGGTGGCGGAGGGCATCACCGGGCGTCCCGGGGACGTCCCGCAGGGCTGGCGGAGGTGGGCGGAGGAGGCGTTCCACCCGCCCCAGCCGTGGCGGGACCTGCTGGGGGCGGCGATCCGCTCGGCGGCCTCCGGCGCGGGCGCGGGCGAGGACTACACGTACGGCCGGCCGGCGCGGCGCTCCGCCGGGGTTCCCGGCGTCGTCCTGCCCAGCCTGCGGCGCATGCCCCCTCGGGTCTGCGTGGTCGTCGACACCTCCGGGTCCGTCAGCGACGCCGAACTGGGCAGCGCGCTGCTCGAGGTCGCGGCGATCTCCCGCGCCGTGGGCGGCCGGCGTGACCTGGTCACCGTGCTGTCCTGCGACGCGGCGGCCCGGACCGTGCACCCGCTGTGCCGCGCCGAGGAGATCCCGTTGGTGGGCGGGGGCGGGACGGACCTGCGTACGGGCTTCGCCCGGGCGTTGCGGACCCGGCCCCGCCCGGACGTCGTCGTGGTCCTGACCGACGGGCAGACGCCCTGGCCGGCCGCGCGGCCGCCCTGCCGCACGGTGGTCGGGCTGTTTCCCCGCCGGCACACGTACTCCGGATCGTGGAACGAGGACGATCCCGAGTACGTGCCGGACGCACCACCGGAGTGGGCGCGGGTGGTGGTCATCGGGTAGTCCGGCACCGGCGTGGCCCAGCTTCCCGGGGCGGCGTCACGAACCGCCGAGGCGGGGCGTGACCGGGCGGATCTCGACCGGGGCGCCCGGCCGCCCGCCCGCGCGCGAGCGGTACTCGGGGACGCCCACGCAGGTGAAGAGCAGCGCCGCGAGGTCGTCCGGCTCGCCCAGCAGCCCCGGGACGTCCGAGTCGAGGAAGGTCATGCCGGAGGCGCCCGCGCCCAGGGCGTACGCCGCGAGGTGCAGCCGGCCCTCGACGAGCCCGGCGGCGAGCTGGGCGTCGCGGTAGCCGCGGTCGTCGAGGGCCGACATCGGCGCGGCGGCGACGACGACGTAGGCGGCGTCGCCGGCGAGCGCCTGGTCCAGGCAGACCCGGAGCAACTCGTCGCGCAGGTCACCGGCGCGCAGCGGCGTCGACAGGTCGGGCCACCGGTAGAGGCCGGGCGGCACCCCGTCGACCCCGTGCACGGCGACCCAGTGCGGCACCGGCACGCCGCGCAGGGCCGCGGCCAGGGGCCATTCCAGCAGGGCGCGCGGCAGTGTGCGGGACCTGTCCATCCGCCGCTGCGAGCCGCGCCGGCGGACGACCTCGTCGAGCGGGTCGGACGGCGGGTACGCCGGCAGCGGCTCCGCCGACGGCCAGGGCGCGCCGAGCACGTCCCGCTCGCCCGCGCGCTGGGCGGCGGTGCACAGCGGCAGCTCGACCGGGGGCAGCTCACCGGGGAGCGCCGGCCCGGTGGGCCCGATCGCCGGATCGCCGTCGCCGAAGGACAGCAGGGCCAGCGGGTACTCGTGCACCCCGTCCGCGCCGACGAGCGCGCGCACGGTGGCGTCCGGGAAGAGCGACCGCAGCCGCGGCGACAGGCCGGCGCTGTCGGCGGCCGCCGACAGTTGGGACAGCAGCGTGCCGGCGTCCCAGTAGAGGTGTCGCCAGCCGCGCTCGGCGTAGCGCCACCCCGTGCGCCACGGCACGCCCGTGACCACAAGCGTCGTGACCGCCCCGGTCGCGGCGGGAGCCACCTGGACGAGCGCGTGCCGCCGCGCGTCGTACCAGTGCACGCCGTCCGGCACCCCCGCGACGCCCCGGGTGCTCGCGTAGACCTCCAGCGGGAAGCGCGCCCCGGCCGAGCCGGCGGCGCGGTAGAGGAAGGGGCGGCCGTTGCGCTCGGCGGTGCGCACGACGCCGGCGCCCAGGAAGAGCACGCGGCCCAGCTGCGCCGCGTCGAGGGGCCGCGCGGGGGCCGCGACGCCGGCCAGCACGGCGGTCGCGGAGACGCCGGGGTCGGGCAGGTCGCGCGGCAGGGCGAGGACGGCCGGGCCGTCCGGGTAGCCCTTCATGGGCGGCGGCAGGGTCCCGGGGTCGTTCGGGACGAGGTCGTGGCGGACGCGCGGATCGTCCACGGGCACGTCCCACTCGCGGCTCGGCTCGTAGGACGTCAGCCGGTGCAGCAGCCCGGCGCCGGTGTCGAGGTCCATCCGGCCATCCTGCCAGCGCGGAGCGTCGGGCGGTGGCCCCACAAAGCGGTCGCACGTCGGTGCGGGGACCGCCGGGCGGCCGGGACGGCCGGCTCAGCCGCTCTCCACCTCGGCGGCGTACTCGCTCAGCGCGATCCGGTTCGGCAGGCCCGTCTTGCCGAGCAGGCTGGACACGTGCCGTTCCACGGTGCGCGGGGACAGGTGCAGCCGACCGGCGATCTCCCGGTTGCTCAGCCGCCCGACCAGCAGCCGCAGCACCTCGAACTCCCGCACCGTCACGCCCACCGACCGCAGGCCGGAGGGGATGTCGCCCGCGCCGGAGCGGCGCTGCGTCATGCGTACGCCCGCCTGGCGCAGCAGGGCCCGGCAGGCGCTGGCCACGGCCGGCACGTCGCTGCGGTGGAAGTGCTCCTCGGCGGCGCGCAGCCACTGCACCGGCGTGCCCCACCCGTCGGCGAGGGCCGCCTCGCACACCAGCCGCAACGCGAGGTGCCGGCCCATCGCGTACGGCGCCCCGGCCCGCATCGCCTCCGTCGCCGCCTCCGCCGCCTCCTCCGGCCGACCGGACCGGCCGAGCAGCACCGCCTTCGCGAAGAGGGCGAACTGCAGGTCCCAGCGCAGCCTGCTCGCCGAGTCGCCCTGCACCGCCTCGTACGCCGGCCAGCCGGCCTCGCCGGACGTGACCTGGAGCAGCAGGTGCAGGCCGTGCCGGCCGGAGAGGTGGAACACCGTCGGGCTCTGCGCCTCGGCGTGGAACGCGCGGGCCAGTTCGTCGAGGGCGCGGGGCCGGTCCTCCTCCAGCAGCGCGCAGAAGGCCCTGGCCAGCCCGTGTACGCGGGAGGCGTGCAGGGCCTGGTCGCCGCTCCACCGGCGGAACTCGGCCAGCGCGTGCTCCATCTCCCGGCGCCGCCCCTGGTGCGCGGCGAGCACGGCGCTGACCAGCAGCACGTACTGGGTGGTCTCCAGCAGCTTCAGCCGGGTGGTCGCGGCCAGCACCTGCTGGACGAGGGCACCCGCGGTGTCGAAGTCGCCCCGCAGCACCGCGTGCAGGGCGAGGCTGGCCTCCGCCTGGTGGCGCGCGGTCACCGCGCCGGCCTGGGAGGCCCGCTCCCGGGCCTGTTCGAGCCGGTCCAGCCGCGCGTCGCGCAGCGCGTCGTCGTTGCCGAGCCGGATCAGTGCGTGGATCTCCCAGATCGGCAGCCGGTGCTGCGCGGCGATCGCCAGGGCCCGTTCCAGGCACTGCGTCGCCTCCGCCGGATCGCGATGCCGGATCAACGCGCCGAGCAGCTGCCAGGCCTGGCAGGCCACCACCGGCAGGGGGACGGTCTCGGCGACGGTCGCTGCGCGGCGGGCCAGCGCCTCGGCGGTGGCGAGCTGGTCCTGCCCGGCGGTGTCCAGCACCAGGTGGGCGGCGACCACGTCGACCGGCGCGGTGTCCTCGGCGGCGGCGTCCGGGCCGAGCAGTGCGCGCGCCTGCTCCACCTGGGCCAGCCCCTCGGCCGAGCGGCCGGCGACCGTCGCGGCCCAGGCCAGCCGGGTGTGCAGCTGCGCCCGCCGGCGCGGATCGACGCCACCGATCTGGTCGAGGGTGCTGACCGAGGCGAGCGCCCGCTCGACCAGTCCCGCCTCCGCCAGGGCGTGCAGCAGGGCTTCGAGGGCGGCGGCCCGGGCCACCGGGTTCTCGCCGAGCAGGCCGATCGCGCGGTCCAGCAGGGCGACCGCGGTGGTGGCGCCGCCCTGCGCGATCGCCCGCCGGCCCGCCTCGGTGAACAGCCGACCGGCCGCCTCCGGGTTGTCGGCCTCCAGGTGCAGGGTGGCCGACACCTGGCACCATTCGCCCGGCAGGCCGGGGAAGACCGCCGCCACCGCGTCGGCCATCCGCTGGGCGAGCCGGGCGCGGTCGGCGGGGCCGAGGAGGCTGAGCAGCGCCTCCCGGGTCAGCCGGTGCCGGAAGGCGTACCAGTCGGTGAGCTGGTCGTCCACCGTGACCAGTCGCCCGGCGACGTCGCCGCACAGATGGTCGAGCACGTCGTGGTCGCTCAGCCCGGTGGCCGCCTGCACCACGGCCAGCGGGAACCGCTGGCCCAGCAGCGCGCCCATCGAGAGCAGCTCCCGGGCCTGGGGGCCGAGTTGCTCGACTCCCTGCGCCATGCCCCGCGCCAGGGTGCCCGGCAGGGCGGCGGGCAGCTCCTCGGACAGCCGCCAGCCCGCCGGGCCGCCGATCAGCAGCGCGCCGTCGACCATGCCGGCGACGAGTTCCTCGATCAGGAAGGGGTTGCCGGCACTGCCCGTCGAGACGAGGGCGTGCGCCGCCGCCGGCACCCGCTCCGGGTCGGCGTCGAGGCAGGCGCCGACCATCTGCCGCAGCGCGTCGTCGTCGAGGCGGCCCAGCTCGATGAGGGTGCACTGACCGCGTTGGGCGGCCGAGCGGGCGATCGTCGACGCCGCGCAGGGCTCCGCCCTGATCGCCCCCAGCAGCAGGGTCGGTTGCAGGGCGAGGTTGTCGATCAGGTACTCCAGCACGGTCAACGTCTCCGTGTCGGCGTCCTGGAGGTCGTCCAGCAGCATCAGGCAACCCCGCCCCGCGCCGGCCACGCCGGTCAGCCGGAGGACGGCCTCGGCGAGGATCACCAGGGACGCGTTCTCCTGGTCGGCCGGCGGCCGTCCCCAGTCGGGGACGAGCCGGCCGAGGATCGGGCCGTACGGCCCGAGCACGGTGGGGTCGACCGGCCCGGACCGCAGCAGCGACAGCAGCGCCTCGGTGAGGGGGCGCAGCGGCACCGCGGTGCCGATCGTGCTGCCCCGGCCCCGCATCACCCGCATGCCCGCCGCGGTGGCCAGCTCCGCGACCCTCGACGCGAGGCGGGACTTGCCGACGCCGCTCTCGCCCACCACGAAGACCGCGCCGCCCCGCCCCGCCCGCGCCGATTCGAGGCTGTCCAGCACCGCGCGCAGTTCGGCGTCCCTGCCGATGAACTTCGAGGAGCGGTACACACTGCGCACGCTATCCGAGGAGGCAGGCCTCGCCCAACGCGGTGCTGTCGACGCCGGTCCCCCGAACGGCTACCTTGCCGTCATCACATCGGCTTCTCGGGGCAGCAGGTCGTCAGCGGCGCGGCGTCCGCCGCCGCGCCGGCGTCACCGACGAGACCGCCGATCACCATGCCCACGGGCACGACCAGGCTGGCGAGGGCCGCCGCGCGGATCCCGAAGGTCACGACGGGCTGCAGCCACATCGCCCCGGCCGGGTCGTCGACGGGCGCCGCGGAGTCGGTCTCGTCGACACGGCACGGGGAGAGCTGGTTCTCGGACAACTGTCATTCCTCCTGTTGGTGACTTCGTGGGTCGTTACCGGAGCTGGCGGCTCCTCTGGAGATCGTCGTCGGTCGCCCGGCGGTCCTCAACCCGAGGTTCGCGGTTCAGGGGTCGGTTCCAGCAGCAGCACCGACGGCACCGGCCCGGCCCCGGAGAGCCGGAGCAGCCCGTACCCGATGCCGGCGAGGCCGGTGAGCAGACCGGGGGTGGGCACGTTGCCCGGGGTCCCGCAGGACGCCCCGTACCGGTCGACGGCGTCGAGGATCCGGCCGGCACGTCGCAGGGCCGCGCCACCGTCGAGGACAGCCGTCGCCTCGGCGACGCCCAGCTCGCCGTGGCAGAGGCTGAGGTCGTCGAGCAGCGGACGGTCGGTGGGCAGGCGTACCGCCTCGTCGGGGGCGAGGGCGTGGTGGGCGAGCGTCAGGCCGGCGGCGCCGCGACACCAGCCGTACCCCGCCGCCCCGTCGCCGCCGGGGGTGCCGGCCCGGCGCAGCGCGCGCCGGCCCGCCCGCGCGTACCGGGCGCCACCGGTGCGGGCGTGGCGGCCCAGCGCCCAGCCGATGCCGGCCACCCCGTCGGCGAAGCCCACCCCCGTCGGCAGCTCGTCCCGCTCGATCGCGTCCACGAGCCGGTCGGCCCAACCCCGGGCGAGTGACGCCGCCGGCGCGTGGCCCAGCTCGGCGTGCACCGCGTCCATGGCGGCGAGACAGCCCGCGCCGCCGTCGGCCCAGGCCACGGCCGCCGAGCCCGTGCTGGCGGCGGCGGCCAGGTCGACCGCCGCGCGGGCCTGCCCGGCGAGCCCGGGGTCGGCGAGCAGGGTGGACAGCCGGGCGAGCCCGTACGCGATGCCGCCGAGGCCGTACAGGCCGCCGGGGCCGATCGCGGCGACCAGGTCCGGGCGCGCGTCGAGCAGCTGGAACAGCCCCGGCACCCCGGCGACGGCCCGGTGGGCCAGCTCGGCGTAGCGGGCGGTGCCGGTCACCGAGGCGAGCTGGCCGAGGAAGAGGGCGACCCCGAGGTGCCCGTTCGCCAGGCCGGCCCCCATCGGCAGGACGAGCCACTGCCGGTCGTCGACCAGCTCCAGGCCGAGCCAGTTCACCCGGTCCGCGCCGGTCACGCTCCGGGTCTGGATCTCGTCGGCCAGCGCGCACGCCGCAGCGAGCAGGCGCTCCGGCGACGCGGCGACGTCCGCGACCGGCCGGGACGTCGGCGCCCCGGCGTGCCGGCCGTCGACCGGGCGCCGGGTCGCCAGCGTCGCCGCGACGATCCACTCCTGGTGCCGCCGGTCGGCCTCGCCCAGCGCGGCGATCTTGCCCAGCGCGGCGTCGAGCCCGCAGCGGGCCAGCGGCACGGGCAGCGGCTCGCCGCCCCCGGCGACCCGGGCGGTCCGGCTGCCCGGAGTGCCCTCGAACAGCGGGATGTCGCCCGCCCACAGCGCGGCGACCTCGTGCCGCGGGAACTGGGCGAGGAAGGGGTGCCCGGCCACGCTGGACCAGAGGACGCCGAACGCGCGGTCCCGCTCCAGCGCGTCGCCGAGCACGTCCGGGTGGGTGGTCTCGGTGAGCAGGGTGTGGTACGCCGACGTGGGCCGGGCGACCAGCCGTACCGGGACGTCGGCGCACGCCGCGACGAGTTCGGTGAACTCCCTGCGGTGCGCCCGGATCGTCTCGTACGCCTGCCGGAACCCCGCCCGCAGCGCCGGCTCGTGGGCGCCGGGATCGACCAGGGCGTCGCCGACGCGGGGGCGGTTGCGGCCGCCGGCGAAGTCGACGGCCCGCCGGGTCAGCCGCATCCGGTCGGTGCCCGGGTCGGCCCAGTCGAGCGCGCTGACGGGCGCGGTCCCGCCCCGGTCGCCGCCGACGCCGGACAGGTCCATCGCCCCCTGGTCGCCCACGACGATCACCGGTATCAGGCCGGTCCGGTGCACCGAGGCGGTCAGCAGGTCCGCAGCCGGGTCGCCGGTGCCCACCGGCTCGCCCAGCGCGGGGTGGAAGAGCGTCTCGGTGTCCACCACGACCGGTGTGTCGCCGGCGGCGATCAGGTTCTCGTAGTGCATGTCCGTGGCGTGCAGGGCGTGCAGCAGCGCGACCAGGGCGCCCTGCCGGCGGTAGAACCCGTCCGCCTGCCCCGGGTGGCGCAGCGCCGTCGCGTCGACGTACTCCGACCAGCCGTAGCCCGGTCGGGTCAGGGCGGCGACCCCGCGCAGCCCCAGCCCCGGCGCCCGCTGCTCCAGCCAGTCGACGAACCCGGTGAAGCGGACCTGGGAGGCCAGGTCGCGCGGCTTGTAGACGACGCGTCGGCCGTCCGCGAAGCGCAGCACGGTTGTCGTGCGGCCACCGGTGTGGGCGTCGCCCAGGTTGCTGCCGACCGCGACCAGCGGGCCGGGGTCGGCGCCGCCGAGCAGGGTGCCCACCAGGTCGTCGCGGTCGGCGACGAACCGGGTCAGGAGTTCGAGCCCGGACCGGGCGGCCGCCGTGCCGGCCTGCGCCAGCAGGCGGGCCAGCACGGGATAGCGGTCGACCAGCTCGGCCAGCCCGGCGGGGTCGCAGAGCTGGGCCACGAAGTCGGCGAAGCGGGCCCGGCCGTCGGCGCCGGCGAGCCGGCCGGCCGCCCCGCGCCGGTGCAGCTCCGAGACCAGCGTGCGGGCCGCGACGGCGAGCAGGCGGCGACCCAGTGCGGTGGCGAACTGGTCGGCCAGGGTGGCCAGGTCGACCGTCTTCTCCGTCGCGATCCGACGGGCCCCGTCGAGGAACCGGTCGGCGGCGACTGCCACGAACGGTCGCAGGGGCGCCGTGAGGGCGATCCGCCAGTCCGCCTCCTCGGCCGGCCGCCGCGGCTCGGCTGGGGCGGCCAGGGCCGCCTCGACGGTCTCCGCCCACGCCGGGCGGGTCGTCCTGGCGGCGAGCGCGGCCCGGTCCTCGGCCAGCAGGTCGCGCAGCCCCGCCTCGTCGAGGCCGACCTCGGCGAGCCGCGCCCCGAGGCCCGGCCCGTGCCCGTCCCGCCACCGGGCCAGCCGCCGGCCGGCGCCGTCCGCGCCGTCGGCGCTGCCTGTGCCGCCCATGCCGTCGGGACCGCGGCTAGCCGTGCCGGCTGCGCCGCGCGTGGTGCCGGCGGTGTCCGTGGCGTCCGCGTCTCGCGGTGCGTCGGCGGTGCGTCGGCCGGGGGCGCCCGGCGCGCGTTCGTGCAGCGCGAGCCCCGAGGCCCACCAGTGCGGGGCCAGCCGTACGCCGGAGCAGGCGTGATCGGTGGCGCCGGCCAGGGGAGTCGAGGTCACCGTTGCACGGTGCCAGAGCGGGGCGCGGAGTTCATGAGTGGAAACTACTCACATTCCTGCCCCGTTGCTGGCCACGCCGGTGCGCGTGGGCCCGCCCAGGTCCGCGGCCGGCGCGACCGGCCGGGCCGGCGGCGGCTCCTCGCTCCACGTGCGACCCGCCCCATCCTAGTCACGATCGGTGATCAATTGAACGGTCAGCGTGACGTGGGCGGGAAATTGAGTGCCGCCCACGCATGTGGACGCTGCCGGCGCCGATGAGTCTTCGGGCGACTGTTCTACCCGGGGCGGCGCGATGAACGGAGCCAGGATGGAGTTTCGGGTACTCGGGCCGGTGGGGGCCTGGAAGGGTGACTCGGAGGTGGCGCTGGACGGTGCGAAGCAGCGCACCGTGCTCGCGGCGTTGCTGCTCGCCGCTGGGCGTACCGTGCCGGACACCCGGCTGTGCGAGCTGCTCTGGGGGGAGCGCCCGCCGGCCACCTTCGCCGCCCAGCTCTACAACTACGTCTCGCGGCTGCGCAAGTACCTCGGCGCCGAGGTGGACATCGTCCGGCAGTGGTCGGGCTACCAGATCCGGACCGGCGCCGCCCGGCTCGACCTCGACGAGTTCGAGCGCCTGGCCGAGGCCGGTAGGGAGGCGTTGCGCGCCGGGCGGTACGCCGAGGCCGCCGAACGGCTGCACGCCGCCATGTCGCTGTGGCGCGGCCCCGCGTTGTCCAATGTGACCGAACACCTCGTGACGGCCGAGTCGCACCGGATGGCGGAGCTGCGGATGGCGGTCCTGGAGAGCCGGATCGAGGCCGACCTGCGGCTGGGACGCCACGTCCGGCTGGTCCCTGAGATCACCCAGCTCGTCGCCGAGCACCCGCTGCACGAGGGGCTGCGGGGCCACCTGATGACCGCCCTGCTGCACTGCGACCGGCAGGCCGACGCGCTGGCCGCCTACCACGAGGGCCGCCGGGTGCTCGCCGACGAACTGGGCGTCGACCCGGGGCCGCTGCTCACCGAGGCGTACCGGTCGATCCTCGCCGGCCCGCCGGCCCCGGCGGTCGTCGTGGAGCCGAGCTGGCACGGCGTGCGGCCCGCGATGCTCCCGCCCGGCGTCGGTGACTTCGCCGGCCGGGAGGAGGAGCTCACCGGGCTGCTCCGGGTGCTGACCGCCGAGCCGAGGGCCTGCCCGCCGGTCGCCGTGGTCACCGGGATGGCCGGCGTCGGCAAGAGCACGCTCGCCCTGCACGCGGCCCACCTCACCCGGACCGCCTTCCCCGACGGCCAGCTCTACGCCGACCTCGGCCGCGCGAGCGGCAACCCCGTCGAGCCGTACGACGTGCTCGGCTGGTTCCTGCGCAGCCTCGGCCACGCCGAGTCGGCGATCCCGAAGGGGCTCGACGAGCGGGTCCGGCTCTACCGCAGCCAGCTCGCCGGCCGGCGGCTGCTGGTCATGCTCGACGGCACCGCGGGCTACGCGCAGGTGAGCCCGCTGCTGCCCGGCGACCCCGGCTGTCAGGTCATCGTCACCAGCCGGCTCCGCATGCCCGAGCTGGCCGGCGCCACGTCGATCGAGGTCGGCACCCTCGACCGGCAGCAGGCGCTCGCGCTGCTCGGCCGGATCATCGGGGCGCAGCGGGTCGCCGAGGAGGCCGACGCGGCCGGCCGGATCGTCGAGCTGTGCGGTCGGCTCTCGCTCGGCGTCCGGGTCGCCGGATCCCGGCTGCTGGCCCGCCCGCACTGGTCGCTCGGGTACCTGGCGGACCGGCTCGCCGACGAGCGGTACCGGCTGGACGAGCTCCGGCTGGGCTCGATGGACGTCCGGGAACGGCTGGACAGCAGCTACCACCAGCTGGCCGACCAGGGCCAGCTCGCCCTGCGCCGGCTGGCGCTGCTGCGCACGCCGGCCTTCCCCAGCTGGTGCACCGCGGAGGTGCTGGGCGTGTCCCGGCACGCCGGCGAGGAGGTGGGGGAGAACCTGGTCGACGCCCGGCTGCTGGAGATCGTCGAGTCCGACGGCGGTCGGCGGCAGCGGTTCCGCTTCCACGACCTCGTGCGCGTCTTCGCCCGGGAGAAGGCCGACCAGGCCGACCGGGTGCTGGTGGCGGGCGCCGGGGCGCTGAGCGCGGTGGGGAACTGACCCGACGCCGGGACCGACCTTCTCGGCCGCGCCCGGGGTCCGGGCGCGGCCGGCGCTCGCCCCTGCCCGCCGTGACCAGCGCCGCCGGGCGCGCGGCGGGCCGGGACAGTAGAGAAGATATAGCCGCCGAGCCCATGGTGGCCTGGTGAACGCCCTGACATCGGCCGACTGCGCGACGGCCGTTCCCATCGACGTGGAGCACGTCGCACCCGACACGATCGTGGCCAGGATCCGCCCCGACCTCGGCGATCCGGTATTCGCCGGCCACTACCCGGGATTTCCGTTGCTGCCCGGGGTCCACATCTTCGAGTTCGTGCACCGGGCGGTCCGCGCCGCGGCCCCCGAGCTGGCGCTGGCCGAGATCGTCAGCTGCCGGTTCCTGCTGCCCTTCCGGGGCGACGACGAACTCGTCGTGACCATCCGCCGCAGCGGCGACCTGTGGCGGGGCGAGGTCGCCGCCGCCGCATTGCCGGTCGCCGAGGTGCTGCTGCGCTACGCGAGCGAGGAGTGCGCACCATGATGGGGATCGAGGAGATCAGGCGGATCATCCCGCACCGGCCGCCGATGCTGCTGGTCGACCGGGTCACCGAGCTGGTGCCCCGGCGGCGGCTGGTGGGCTCGCTGACCGTCACCGGTGACCGGCCGCTGCCGATGTCGCTGCTGCTGGAGTCCTGGGGGCAGGCGGCGCTCGTGCTCATCCGGCACGACCGGCCGATGCCGGACGTGCTGACCGACGGCGTGCCGGTGGCCGGGGTCTTCGAGCGCATCCGGTTCGGCCGGCCGGTGCTGCCGGGGGAGACGGTGGAGCACCACGTCACCATGACCCGGCTGGTCGCCGACACCGCCTTCGTCACCGGCGAGAGCGTCGTCGGGTCCACCGTGGTGCTGCGGGTGGGCCGCCTGGTCGGTGCGATGCGGTCGGTGGAGTCCCTGCGCGCGTCCCTCGACGCGGCGACCCGGGAGCCCCACCCGGCGGCCCCCGCGCAGCCGGCCGGGCCGGCTCCGGTGGTGTCCGGGGCGGCGCGGTGAGCGCCGGTGGGCGGCCCGTCGCCCTGGTCACCGGCGGCTCCCGGGGGATCGGCCGGGCGGTGGTGCTGCGGCTGGTCCGCGACGGCTACGACGTGGCCATGTGCTACCAGTCCAGCAAGGACGCCGCCGACGAGGTCGTCGCGGAGGCGGCCCGCGACGGCGGGCGCGTGCTGGCGCTGGCGGTCGACGTCGCCGACCCCGCCGCGGTGCGGAACTTCGTGTCGACCACCGAGCGGGAGCTGGGCGACCCCGAGGCGGTGGTCACCGTCGCGGGGATCATCCGGGACCGGCCGCTGGCCCTGATGGCCGACGCCGACTGGCGCTCCGTGATGGAGGTGAACCTCGACGGCACCTACCACGTCTGCCGTGCGGTGGTCCGCCGGATGATGCGCCGGCGCAGGGGGTCGATCGTCACGGTCTCCTCGGTGTCCGGGGTGGCCGGCAACGCGATGCAGACGAACTACTCCGCCTCCAAGGCCGGGATCATCGGCTTCACCAAGGCGCTGGCCAAGGAGGTCGGCCGGTACGACATCCGGGCGAACGTGGTGGCGCCCGGCTACGTCGACACGGACATGATCGCCGCCCTCTCCGACGAGCTGGGCGCGATCGCCCGGGACCGGGTGGCCCTGGGCCGGCTCGGGCGCAGCGAGGAGATCGCCGACGTGGTGGCGTTCCTGCTCTCCTCCCGGGCGTCCTACCTGACCGGTCAGGTGGTCACCGTGGACGGCGGCCTGTCGATGTGACCGGCCGCCGGCCACGGCCGGCGGCCGGCCTCGGGTACCACGGTCCGAGCAGCCGGGTCAGGATCTCGGTGCGGTAGGCGTCCGCCCCGACCAGGATCCGGGCCCGGTTGCGGGCCACCCCGCGCAGGATGGCGCGGGCGGCCTGCTCCGCCGTGACGTCCACCGAACGCTCGAAGTGCTCCCGGACCGCCTGGTAGTCCCGCAACCCGTCGTTGCGGGCGTTGCGCATGATGTTCGTCCTGATCCGGCCGGGATGTACGCAGCTCACCCCGACCGGCACCCCGTCGGCCCGCAGTTCCTGCGCCACCGCCTCCGTGAAGCCCCGGACGGCGAACTTGGCGGCGTTGTACCCGCTCTGCATCGGCGCACCGGCCAGCCCCAGCACGCTGGAGACGTTGACCAGGTGGCCCCGCGACGCCGTCAGCAGCGGCAGGAACGCCCGGGTGCCGTGCACGACTCCCCAGAAGTCGACGTTCATGACCCATTCGAGGTCTTCCCAGGCCCCGTCGGAGACCGAGGCGAGCAGGGTCACCCCGGCGTTGTTGACGACCAGGTCGGCGCGGCCGAAGTCGCCCTCGACCCGCTCGGCGTGCGCCAGCACCGCGGCCCGGTCCGACACGTCCAGCTGGTATCCGCGCACCTGGCCGTCGCGGCCCGCGCAGCGCCGTACGGTCTCCCGTAGCCCCTCGTCGTCCACGTCGGAGACGGCGAGCCGGGCGCCCCGGGCGGCCAGCTCGACGGCGAGCGCGCGGCCGATGCCCGAGCCGGCGCCGGTGACCACCGCCACCCTGTCAGTGAAGTCTCTCATCCTGGACCTTCTCGATCGGCCTTCGGGCCTCGGCGGTCCGTGCCCGGCGCAGACTTCCGCCGCCGGCTATGGCATTCCTATGCCGCGTCGATATGTAGAGAAGCTATGAGGCGGCTGCCCGAGCCTTCTCCCGGCAGTCCTCGACACGGCTGCCGGCCGGGTTGACGAAGGGAGAACGATGTCGAGCATCTTCGGTTCGGCGATCACCGGGCTCGGCGCCTATCGGCCCACCCGCGTGGTCACCAACCCGGACATCGCACTGCGTACGGACGTGACCACGGAGTGGATCGAGGAGCGCACGGGTATCAAGACCCGGCACGCCGCCGGTCCCGGGGAGACCGTGCCGGTGATGTCGGCCGAGGCCGGCGCGAAGGCGCTGGCGATGGCGAACGTCGACCCCTCCGAGGTCGACCTGCTCATCCTGGCCACCGCCACCAAGCGGGACCGGATCCCGGGCGGCGCGCCGGAGGTCGCCCACCGGATCGGCATCCCCGCCACCGGCGCCTTCGACCTGAACGCCGCCTGCGCGGGCTTCGCCTACTCGGTGTCGGTCGCGTCGAACGCGGTCCGGCTCGGCGAGGCGCGCAACGTGCTGGTCGTCGGCGCCGAGCACCTCACCGAGTTCATCGACCCCGAGGACCCGGCGACGTACGTCATCTTCGGCGACGGCGCGGGCGCGGCGGTGATCTCCCGCTCCGGGACCGAGGGCATCGGCCCGGTGGTGTGGGGCAGCGACGGCCGGCGGGCCCCGATCCTCGGCACGAAGTGGGCCAAGGACGGCAAGGAGTACGCCTCGATGAACGGGCCGCTGGTCTACCGGTGGTCCACCAAGAACATCCCCCCGGTCGCCCGGGAGGCCTGCGCCCGCGCCGGGATCGACCTGTCGGAGATCGACTGGTTCGTGCCGCACCAGGCGAACCTGCGGATCATCGAGCAGCTCGCCGAGATCCTGGAGATCCCCGAGGAGAAGGTCGCCCGCGACGTGATCGACACGGGGAACACCTCGGCGGCCTCGGTGCCGCTCGCGCTGAGCCGGCTGCACGAGAGCGGCCGTACCAAGCCCGGCGACAAGGCGCTGCTGCTCGGCTTCGGCGCCGGCCTCGCCTACGCCGGCCAGATCGTCCGGATGCCCTGAACACCCTCCCGAAAGGACACTGACATGACCGTTGACCAGGTGGCCGCCGACGTCGAGCAGCTGACCCGCAAGCTGATGACCGAGGAGCCGGACCGGCCGATCTCCGCCGACGACACCTTCGTGGACCTGGGCCTCGACTCGCTCAAGCTGGTCGACCTGCTCGGCGCCGCCGAGATGCACTTCGACATCGAGGTGCCGGACGAGGAGGTCGGCAACTTCGTCCGCGTCCGGGACCTCACCGACTTCGTGCTCGGCGCCAAGTGAACGCCGGCGACGGGGACGCCCGGGAGCTGTCCGTCGGTCAGGCCGCGCAGTGGGCGCTGTACCGACTCGCGCCCGAGAGCTCGACCAGCAACGTGGTGACGGCCGTGCTCGCCGAGCCGGTCCTCGACACCGACGTGCTGCGGGCCGCCCTCGTCGCCGTCCAGGCTCGGCACGACCTGCTCCGGTCCCGGTTCGCCGAGACCGGAGCAGGACCGGTGCGGCTGGTCGACCCGGTCGGCTCGGGCACGATCGAGATCCGCGACGTCGGCGACGTGGACGACGAGACCCTGCGTGCGCTCATCCACGCCGTCGGCGAGCAGCCGCTCCGGCTCGAACAGGACGGCCCCCTGCGGGCGGTGCTGCTGCGGCGGGGCACGGACTGCGCGTTGGTGCTGGTCATCCACCACATCGCCACCGACGGGCTCTCCCAGTACCTGATCTGGCGGGACCTCGGCGACGCGTACCGGGCGGGTCGGGTCGGGGACCCGGTGGACTGGCCGACGCGGCCCAGCTACGACGAGTTCGTCGCCCGCGAGCAGGCCATGCTGGCCGGGCCCCGGCGCGCCGAGCTGGCCGAGCACTGGGCCCGCACCTGCGCCGGCGCCACCGCCGCCACCCTGCCCACCGACCGGCCCCGCTCCGCCACCCGCTCGTACCGGGGCGCGTCCGTGGCCCGGATGCTGCCGGACGACGTCGCCCGGCAGGTACGCGCCACGGCCGCCACCCTGGCGGTGACCCCGTTCACGGTCCTGCTCGGCGTCTTCGAGGCGCTGCTGCACCGGTGCACGGGGCAGGGCGAGTTCACCATCGGCTGCCCGGTCTCGCTGCGCCGGGGGAGGGCGCTGCGGGAGGTCGTCGGGATGCTGGTGAACCCGGTCGTGCTGCGGTCGTCGTTCACCCCGGGCACCACCTTCGCGACGGCGATCGCCGCCGCGGGACGCCAGCTCTCGGAGGGCGTGGCACGCGCCGCCTACCCGTTCCCCCTGGTCCAGGCGGCCCGCCGGGACCGGGACCCGCTGGTGCGGGTCACCATCACGCTGCTCACCCGGCAGCACGGCGACACCCTGTCCGACACCAGCAACGGATTCGTCGGGCACCGGGTCCGCCAGCTGGTGGTGCCGTACGACGAGGGGCAGTTCGACCTCGCCGTGACGGTGCACCAGCTGCCCGACCTGGCCCTGCGTACCGAGTTCAACTACGACCGGGACCTGCTCGACCGCGCCACCGTCGAGCGGCTCTTCGACCAGTATCTGGCCCTGCTCGGCGCGGCCTGCGCCGACCCGGCCGCGACGGTGGCCGACGCCCGCCTGGCCGGCGACGTCGACGAGCGGATGCTGCTCGAACTCGGCATGAGCTGAGCACCCCGGTCATCCGGCGCCCGTCGTCGACGGGTGCCGCACAGCGCCCGCACGGCGGTTGCGGGCGACCTTCCGTCAGCCCGGAGAGGGGGTTGAAATGGATCAGGGAATTCTCTCCACGGTCGGCAACACGCCCCTGGTGCGCCTGGACCGGTTGTTTCCCGAATTTCCCGCCCGGGCGTACGCGAAACTCGAACAGTTCAATCCGGGCGGGAGCATCAAGGACCGGGCCGCGCTGAACATGCTGCGCGGAAAGATCGAATCCGGCGAACTGGTGCCGGGACGGTCCGTGGTGGTGGAGTCCAGCTCCGGCAACCTCGCCATCGGCCTGGCCCAGATCTGCGCGTACTTCGGGATCCGGTTCATCTGCGTGGTGGACCCGAAGACCACCCGGCAGAACCTGGCGGTGCTGGCCGCGTACCAGGCCGAGATCGACATGATCGAGCACCCCGACCCGGTGACCGGCGAGTATCTCGCGGTCCGGCGCCGCCGCGTGCGCGAGCTGGTGGAGACCGTCCCCGGCGCCTACCGCCCGGACCAGTACACCAACCCGCTCAACGCCCGCGCCCAGCGGCAGACCATGGCCGAGATCATGACCGAACTGGACGGCCGGGTCGACTACCTGTTCTGCTCCACCGGCACCTGCGGCACCCTGGTCGGCTGCGCCGACTACCTGCGCGAGAACGGCCACCGCACCCGGATCGTCGCCGTCGACGCCGTCGGCAGCGCGATCTTCGGCCACCCGCCCGCGCCCCGGCTGATCCCCGGGCACGGCGCCTCGGTGGTGCCGCCGCTGGCCGCCAACGCCCGGCCGGACGAGGTGCTGCACGTCTCCGACCTCGACTGCGTGGTCGGCTGCCGGTTGCTGGCGGTCCGGGAGGCCATCCTCGCCGGCGGTTCCTCCGGGGCGACGGTGGCCGCGCTGCGGCGCCGCATGGCGGACCTGCCCGCCGGGAGCACCAGCGTCCTGATCTTCCCGGACAACGGCGACCGCTACCTCGACACCATCTACTCCGATCGCTGGGTGACCGAACAGTTCGGCGAGGTCAGCCACCTGTGGAAGGGCGAAAAATGCTGATCATCGGCCATGCCGTGGTCCGGGACGTGCTCGACGGCGACGAGGCCCGGGTCATCGACCTCGTCCGGCAGGCGTACCTCCTGCACGAGCAGAGCCGCACCAGCGTGCCGCACTCGGTCTTCCTGCGCTTCCCCGACAACGCCCGCAACCGCATCATCGGCCTGCCCGCGTACCTGGGCGCCGATCCGCCGGCCGCCGGCATGAAGTGGATCTCCTCGTTCCCGGCGAACATCGAGCGCGGCCTGGACCGCGCCAGCGCCGCCATCGTGCTGAACTCGCTGGAGACCGGCCAGCCCGAGGCGGTGATCGAGGGATCGGTCATCTCCGCCCGGCGCACCGCGGCCGGCGCGGCCCTCGCCGCGCAGCTGTTGACCGCCGAGCGCCGCCCGGACGCCCTGGCGCTGATCGGCTGCGGGCTGATCAACGAGCAGGTGCTGCGCTTCCTGACGGTGGCCCTGACCCCGCCGGCCTCGCTGGTGCTGCACGACACCGACCCCCGCCGGGCCGAGGCGTTCGCCGCCCGCGCGGCGTCCCTGCTGCCGGCCACGACGATCAGCGTGGCGGCGAGCGCCGAGCAGGCCCTGGCCGCCCACCGGCTGGTCTCGATCGCCACCACCGCCAGCGAACCGCACCTGGAGCTGACCGCCTGCCAGCCGGGGAGCGTGGTGCTGCACCTGTCGCTGCGCGACCTGCACCCCGAGGCGATCCTGTCGGCCCGCAACGTCGTCGACGACCCCGACCACGTGTGCCGCGAGCGCACCTCGCTGCACCTCACCGAGCAGCTCACCGGCGGCCGGGACTTCATCCACACCACCATCGGCCGGCTCGCCGGCGGTGCGGCGCTGCCCCCGGGCGACGGGCCGGTGGTGGTCTCGCCGTTCGGGCTGGGCGTGCTGGACATCGCCCTGGCCGAACACGTCCGCCGCACGGCGGCCGAGCGGGGCCTCGGCGTGCGGATCGACGACTTCACACCCGTACCGGCCGCCGCCGTGGCGACCGCGCGACCCACGAGGGAGAGAACATGAGCGACGACGACCGCAGCTACCTGGTGGTGCTCAACGACGAGGAGCAGTACTCGATCTGGTGGAGCGACCGGGCGCTGCCGGCCGGCTGGCGGGCCGAGGGCACCGAGGGCACCCGCGACGAGTGCCTCAGCCGGATCAACGAGCTCTGGACCGACATGCGGCCGAAGAGCCTGCGCCTGCGCATGGACGGCGCGTCCGTCTGACGGACCCCCGGCAGGCGTGACCCCCGGCCGTCCGCGATCGACCCCCCACCCCGGAGGAGCACCCCGATGAGCACCCCTCTGTCCACCCTGCCGGCCGCCGGAGCGGGCACGGTCGGTCCCGTCGTCCTGCCGGACCTGATCGCCCGCCAGGCCGCGGCGACGCCCGACGCGACCGCGGTGCTCGCCGGCGACGTACGGGTCGGCTACGCCGAACTCGACCGGCGCGCCAACCAGCTCGCCCGGCACCTGGTCGGGCTGGGCGTCGGTCCGGAGTCGACGGTCGGCGTGTACCTGCGCCGGGGGGTCGACCTGGTGGTCGCCCTGCTCGGGGTGTGGCGGGCCGGCGGCGCGTACCTGCCGCTGGACCCGGCGCACCCGGTGGACCGGCGACGGTGGATCGTCGCCGACACCGGGGTGGACGTCGTGCTCACCCAGAGCGACCTGCGCGACGACGCCCTGGCCGGGCCGTCGCACGTGGTCTGCCTGGACGCCGACCGGGCGCGGATCGCGGCCGGACCGGACACCGCGCCGCCGGTCCGCATCGACCCCGACAACGCGGCGTACGTCATCTACACCTCCGGGTCGACCGGCCGGCCCAAGGGCGTGGTCGTCACCCACGGGGCCATCGGCAACCGGGTGGCCTGGACGGTCCGGCAGCACGGCCTGTCGCCGGCGGACCGGGTGTTGCAGAAGACCGCGGTGAGCTTCGACGCGGCCGGCTGGGAGTTCTTCGCCCCGCTGATCTGCGGAGCCACGGTGGCGCTCGCGCCGGACGGCGCCGAACGCGACCCGGCGGCCCTGGTGGCGGCGGTCGTCCGGTCCCAGGCGACCGTGCTCCAGGGCGTGCCGTCGGTGCTGCAACTGGTGACGGAGGAGCCGGACTGGCCGAGGTGCACCTCGCTGCGCCTGGTCTTCTCGGCCGGCGAGCCGCTGCACGCCGAGCTGTGCCAGCGGTTGGCGGTGGCGCCCGGGACGCGGGTCTGGAACACCTACGGCCCGACCGAGTGCGCCATCGACGTGACCGCCCAGCAGGTCGACCTCGCCCAGCGCACCGGGCCGGTGCCGATCGGCCGGCCGCTGGACAACCTCCGCCTCCAGGTGCTGGACGCCAACCGGCGGCCGGTGCCGATCGGCGTGGTCGGCGACCTCTACGTGGGCGGGGCCGGGCTCGGCCGCGGGTACCTCCACCGGCCCGACCTGACCGCGGAGCGGTTCGTGCCGGACGAGTACGGGCCGCCCGGCGCGCGGCTCTACCGCACCGGCGACCAGGTCCGGTGGCGCTCGGACCGGAGCCTGGAGTTCGTCGGCCGCGCCGACGACCAGCTCAAGATCAATGGGGTACGCATCGAGCCGGGCGAGGTGGAGGCCGCGCTGGCCGCCCACCCCGACGTCCGGCGGGCGGTCGTCGTCGGCTTCGCCGAGCCCGGCGGCAGCCCCCGGCTGGCCGCGTACGTCGCCAGCCGACGCCCCCTGAGCAGCACGGAGCTGCGGGCCTTCCTGACCGACCGGCTGCCCGACGCCCTGGTGCCGGCCGTGTTCGTCCCGGTGGCGGAGTTCCCGCTGACCACCGGCGGGAAGGTCGACCGGGCCGCGCTGCCGCCCGTCGAGAGCACCGACCGCACGGCCTACCTGGCCCCGCGCAGCGACGCCGAGCGTCTGGTCGCCCGGCTCTGGCAGGAGCTGCTCGACGTCGACCGGGTGGGGGTGCACGACGACCTCTTCCAGCTCGGCGGGTCGTCGCTGGTGACAGTCCGCCTCGCCAGCCGCCTCGCCGCCGAGTCCGGCGTGCGCATCGAGCTGAGGGAGCTGCTCGCCGCGAGCACGGTCGAGGCGCAGGCCGCCCTGCTGACCGACGGCGACCCCGCGACGCCGGCGGTGGTCCCGGTGCCCCGCACCGGCGCGCTGCCGCTCTCCCCGGCCCAGCGGCGGCTGTGGCTGCTGGACCAGCTGCACCCGGGCAGCCCCGAGTGGGTGGTGCCGCTCTACCTGCGCCTGCCCGGCTCGCTGACCCCCGACACCGTACGGGCGGCGCTGAGCGCGCTCGAGGCCCGGCACGAGGCGCTGCGCACCCGCTACCTGACCCGCGACGGCGAGCCGCACCAGCGCATCGACCCGCCCGGCCCCGTCGACCTCACGATCCGCGACGCGACCGGGGCCCCGCTCGTCGACCTCGTCGACGCGCAGCTCGGCCAGGGCTTCGACCTGCGCACCGGGCCGCTGTGGCGGGCCACCCTGGTCACCTCGGCCGGGGCGGACCACCTGCTGCTGGTGGCGCTGCACCACATCGCCTCCGACGCGACCACCGCCGGGGTCCTGGAGCGCGACCTGCGGGAACTCTGCGCGGCCGGCGCCGCCGGCCGGGAGCCCGACCTGCCGGAGCTGGCGGTGCACTACGCCGACTACGCGGCCTGGCAGCGCCGGTACCTCACCGACGACCGGGTCGAGCGGGAACTCGGCTTCTGGCGCGAACACCTGGCGGGGGTGCCCGAGCTGACCCTCCCGCTGGACCGACCCCGGCCGGCCGAGCGCGACCCGCGCGGGGCGCACGTCGAGTTCGAGGTGCCGGCGGAGCTCGCGGAGAAGCTGACCGCGCTGGGCCGGCGCTGCTCGGCGACCCCGTTCATGACCATGCTGGCGGGCTTCGCCACGCTGCTGGCCCGCTACAGCGGGCAGTGGGACGTCGCCGTCGGCGCGCCCACCTCCGGTCGCCGCCCCGCCGAGGCGGAACAGATCGCCGGGGTCTTCCTCAACCCCGTGGTGGTGCGCTGCACCCTGGACCCGGCCGCCCCGTTCGAGGCGGCCCTGCGGGCCGTGCGGTCCCGTACCCTGGCCGCCCTCGCCCACCAGGACCTGCCCTTCGAGCGGGTGGTCGACGACCTCGTCGACGTCCGCGACCTCTCCCGCACCCCGCTCTACCAGGTGATGCTCAACGCCCAGGAGGGCGGCATCACCGGCCAGTCGACCGACGACGAGGCACTGCTGGACGCGCTGCGCCGGGCGGCCCGGATCGCCAAGACCGACCTCACGATGCACGTCTGGCCCCGCCCCGACGGCACCCTGGCCGGCAGCCTGGAGTACGCCACCGCCCTGTTCGACGAGCCGACCGTGCGGCGGATGGCCGAGCACTTCGTCCGGCTGCTCGCCGCGGCGGTGGCCGAGCCGGGGACCCCGCTCGACGACCTCGACCTGCTCTCACCGGGCGAGCGCCACCTGCTCCTGCACGAGGTGCACGGGCCCACCGTGCCCCGCTCCGCCGCGACCGTCTGCGACCTCTTCGAGGCCCAGCGACACCGGACGCCGGACGCGGTGGCGCTGCGGCACGGCGACCTCACCACCACCTACGCGGCCTTGGACGACCGGGCCAACCAGTTCGCCCACCACCTGCGGCGCTCCGGGGTCGCCCGGGGCGCGGTGGTGGCCGTGCTGCTGGACCGGGGCGTCGACCTGGTCGCGGCGATCCTCGGCGCCTGGAAGGCGGGCGCGGCCGTGCTGCCGCTCGACCCGTCGTACCCCGCCGGGCGGATCGGGCACATGCTCGCCACCGCCGGCGTGGAGCTGGGCGTGACCCAGGCGGCGTACGCGCCCAGGTTCACCGTGCCGACCCTGCACGTGGACACCCACCGGCTGATGGTCTGCGCCGGCCCCACCCACCGGCCGGACCGGGACACCGACCCGGAGGAGACGGCCTACGTGCTGTTCACCTCCGGCTCGACCGGCCGCCCCAAGGGCGTGGCGCTGCCGCACCGGGCGGTGTCCAACTTCCTCGCCTGCGCCGTCGAGACCGAGGCCCTGGGCGACCGGGGGGCGCGCGGGGGACGGGGCGACGGCGCGCCGCTGTTCACCACCATCGCCTTCGACCTCTCCATCCCCAACCTGTTCAGCCCGCTGGTCTCGGGTCAGTCGGTGACCCTGCTGCCCGCCGCCCTCGACATCGCCGAGCTGGGTGGCCTGCTCGTCAAGGCCGGCCCGTTCGACCGGTTCATCATGACCCCGCCGCACCTGGAACTGCTCACGGAGCAGCTCGACGACGAGCAGGCGGGTCAGCTCTCCGGTCTGGTCTGGACGGCCGGCGCGGCGCTGCGCAAGGAGATCGCCAACCGGTGGCTGGACCGGCTCGGGCCGGGCGGCCTCACCAACAGCTACGGGCCGACCGAGACCACCGTCATCATGACGGCCCACCCGGTCGAGACGCCGCAGACCACCGACATCGTGCCGATCGGCCGGGCGATGGCGAACACCACCGTCCGGGTGCTCGACGACGCGCTGCGGCTGCTGCCGGTGGGGGTCGTCGGCGAGCTGTACATCGGCGGGGAGTGCCTGGCCACCGGGTACGCCGGCCGGCCGGACCTGACCGCGGAGAAGTTCGTGCCCGACCCGTACGGGCCGCCGGGCAGCCGGCTGTACCGCAGCGGGGACCTGGTCCGGATGCGCCCGGACGGGGTGATGGACTTCGTCGGCCGGGCCGACGACCAGGTGAAGGTGCGCGGCTACCGCATCGAACTCGGCGAGATCCGCGCCGTCGTCGAGGAACACCCCGGGGTGACCCGGTGCGCGGTCATCGTCCACGAGGAGCGGCTGGTCGCCTTCCACCGGGGCGAGGCGCCCGACCTGGCCGCGCACTGCGCCCGGCTGCTGCCCGACTACATGACGCCGAGCCTGCTCGTGCCGGTGGCCGAGATCCCGCTCAACGCCAACGGCAAGGTGGACCGCGCCGCCCTGCTCGGCCTGCTCTCCGACGCCGTGACGACCGGCGCCGCCGGCACCGAGGACGGCCTCGTCGCGCCGCGCACGGTCGTCGAGGAACGCCTCTGCGCGATCTGGAGCGACCTGCTGGGCGTGCCCGTCGGCGTACGGCACAACTTCTTCGCCATGGGCGGGCACTCCGTGCTGGCGGGCCGGCTGGTCGCCGGCCTCCAGGAGGAGTTCGACCTCGACGTGTCGCTCCGGCTCGTCTTCGAGCACCCGACCGTCGAGGCGATGGCGGGCGCGGTGGAGGACCTCATCCGGGCCGAGGTGGACGCGCTGTCCGACGCCGACCTGACCGAAGACCTGCGGCAGACCAAGGAGCACCAGGCATGACCTCGACCGCGAACCAGCCCAACCTGCGCGAGTCGCTCGTCCAACGCCGGCTGGCGGGCCGGGCCGCCGGCCGGCGCGCCGGGATCCCGACCGTCGACCGCTCGGGCGACCTGCCGCTCTCCTTCGGCCAGCAGCAGATGTGGTTCCTCAACCGGCTGGACCCCACCAGCCCGGAGTACCTGGTCTCCTCGGCACTGCGGCTGCGCGGCCCGCTGGACCGGGCCGCGCTGGCCCGGGCGTGGGACGCCCTGATCGCCCGCCACGAGATCCTGCGCACCCGGTACGCGATGGCCGACCTGACGCCGGTGCAGGTCGTCGACGAGCCCCGCCCGCAGGAGCTGCCGCTGGTCGACCTCTCCGGGACGGCCGGGGCCGAGCGGGACGACCGGGTCGCCGAGGCGGCGGCCGAGCTGGCCGCCACCGGCTTCGACCTGGCCACCGAGTGGCCGGTACGGGCGACGCTGCTGCGCCTGGACGAGGCCGAGCACCTGCTGGTGCTGGTGATCCACCACATCGCCTGCGACGCGCCCTCCACGGCGGTGCTCCTCGGCGACCTGGCCGAGCTGTACGGCGCGTACGTCCGGGGCGAGTCCTCGCCGCTGGCGCCGCCGGCCGTGCAGTTCGCCGACTTCGCGGCCTGGCAGCGCGACCGGCTGCGCGGCGAGCCGCTGGAGCGGCACCTGGAGCACTGGCGCGACCGCCTCGCCGGCATCGCCCCACTGGAACTGCCGGCCGACCGGCCCCGGCCCCGCGTGCGCGACTGGCGGGGCGCCTCGGTTCCGTTCGCGCTCTCCGCCGACCTCTCCGCCGCGCTGCGCGAGATCGCCCGCGGCGCGGAGACCACCCTCTTCGTCACCCTGCTCACCGCCTTCCAGGCGCTGCTGTCGCGCTACACCGGCCGCACCGACATCCCCGTGGGCAGCGTGACGTCCGTGCGCGACCGCGCCGAGCTGCGCCACCTGGTCGGGTACGGGATCGACAACCTCGTCCTGCGGGGCAGTTGGACGGGGGACCCCACCTTCGCCGACCTGCTGCGCGGCACCCGCGCCACGGTGCGCGACGCCTTCGCCCACGCCGACGTGCCGTTCGCGCTGCTGGTCGACGAGTTCGAACCGGAACGGGACCTGTCCCGCACCCCTCTCTACCAGGTCGCCTTCACCCTGGGCGACGACGCTCCCGGCGGCGCCTGGCCGGCGGGCCTCGCCGCCGAGACGCTCTGGCTGCCCACCCGGGTCGCCAAGGTCGACCTGCAACTGCACGTCGTCGAGGGCGCCGACGGCCGGCTGCGCGGGCACCTGGAGTACGCGACCGCGCTGTTTGACGACGCCACCGTGCGGCGGATGGCCGACCACCTCGGCCGGCTGCTGGAGCACGTCGGGGCCGACCCGCACGCCCGGATCTCCGAGCTGCGCATCCTCGACGACGCCGAGCTCGCGGCGGCGACCCCCGCCCCGGCCCGCCCCGCCGCACCCGTGACTGAGACGGTGCACGGCGTCTTCGCCGCCACCGCCGCCGCGCACTCCGCCGCGACCGCCGTCGTGGACGGCGCGCGACGCTGGACGTACGCCGAACTGGACGCCACCGCGAACCGGCTCGCGCACCACCTGCGGGCCCTCGGCGCCGGCCCGGAGCGGCTGGTCGCGGTCTGCCTGGACCGCCGCGCGGAGCTGGTCGCCACCCTGCTGGGCGTGCTGAAGTCCGGGTCGGCGTACCTGCCGGTGGAGCCCGGCGTCCCCGCCGACCGGCTCGACTTCATGCTGACCGACGCCGGCGCGCGGATCGTGGTGACCACCGAGGCCCACCGGGAGCGGTTCGCCGACTTCGACGGCGCCGTGGTGGTGCTGGACGACCCCGGGCACGCCGGGGAGATCGCCGGGCGCCCCGGCACCGACACGGGCGTCGCCGTCGACCCCGAGAACCTGATCTACGTCATCTACACCTCCGGGTCGACCGGCCGCCCCAAGGGCGTCTTCCTGACCCACGCCAACGTGCTGCGCCTGACGACCGTGGCGCAGGACGACCTGAACTTCGGCCCCGCCGACGTGTGGCCGCTGTTCCACTCGTACGCCTTCGACGTGTCGGTGTGGGAGCTGTGGGGCGCGCTGCTGCACGGCGGCCGGCTGGTGATCGTGCCCCGCGAGGTCACCCGTTCCCCCGGCGACCTGCTCGACCTGCTCGTCGAGGAGCAGGTCACCGTGCTCAACCAGACCCCGACGGCCTTCCGCGGCCTGGTGGGACTGGCCCGCGACGGCGACCCCCGCGTCGACCGGCTCGCGCTGCGCGCGGTCATCTTCGCCGGCGAGAAGCTGGAGTACGGCGACCTCGGCCCCTGGGTGGCCCGGCGCGGACTGGCCGCGCCCCGGCTGCTCAACCTCTACGGGATCACCGAGATCACGGTGCACGCCACCTACTACGAGGTGCGCCCCGACGACCTGGCCGGCACCGCCAACCCGGTCGGCGTCCCGCTGGCCGACCTGAGCATCCACCTGCTCGACCCGTACGGCAACCCGGTCCCGGTCGGCGTCACCGGCGAGATCCACGTCGGCGGGCCCGGCGTGGCCCGGGGCTACCTCAACCGGCCCGAGCTGACCGCCCAGCGGTTCGTGCCCGACCCGTTCGGCCCGCCCGGCGCCCGCCTCTACCGCAGCGGCGACCTGGCCCGCCGGCGCGCCGACGGCAGCCTGGAGTTCGTCGGCCGCATCGACGACCAGGTGAAGATCCGGGGCTACCGGGTCGAGCTGGGCGAGATCGAGGCCGCCATCTCGGCCCTGCCCGGGGTGCGCGAGGCCGTGGTCGTCGTCCGCGAGGACACCCCCGGCGACCGGCGCCTGGTGGCGTACTCGGTCGTCGACGAGCAGGCGGAGCTGCCCCGGCCGGGGCAGGTGCGCGCGGCGCTGGCCCGCACCCTGCCCGAGTACATGATCCCGTCGGCGTTCGTCCCGCTGGCCCGGCTGCCGCTGACCGTCAACGGCAAGCTCGACAAGCGGGCGCTGCCGGCGCCCGACCGGGCCGTCACCGCCACCGACCGGCCCTACCTGGCGCCGCGTACGGAGGTGGAGGAACGGCTCGCCGCGATCTGGGCCGAGCTGCTCGGCCTGGAGCGGGTCGGCGTCGAGGACGGCTTCTTCGACGTCGGCGGCGACTCGATCCGCGCCGTGGCGCTCGCCGCCGCCATCCGGGCCGGCGGCTTCGACGTGCAGGTGCGCGACCTCTTCGAGCGCCGCAGCATCGCCGAGCTGGCGGAGTTCCTCACCGGCCGCCCCGCGCCGGCCGCGCCGGAGCCGGCCGTCGCGCCGTTCGCGCTGATCTCCGAGGCCGACCGGGCCGCGCTGCCCGACGGCGTCGTCGACGCGTACCCGTGCACGCAGGTGCAGCTCGGCATGCTCGCGGAGATGCTCGCCGACGAGCACAACCACTACCTCAACGCCACCACCTACCGCATCCCCGACGTCGGCGAGTTCTCGCTCGACGCGTTCCGGGAGGCCGCCGCGCTGCTGGTGCGGCGGCACGAGGTGCTGCGCACCTCGTTCGACCTGACCGGCTACTCGGTGCCGATGCAGCTCGTGCACGCCACCGCCGAGATGCGGGTCGGCATGGACCGGGCGCGCGCCGACGACCGGGCCGGCCTGGAGCGGGAGCTGCGCGACTTCATCGCCGCCGAGCGGGCCGACATGTTCGACCTCGGCGAGCCGGCGCTGTTCCGGCTGCACGCGCGCGTCTGCGCGGACGGGAGCTGGTGGCTCACCCTCACCGAGTGCCATCCGATCATGGACGGCTGGAGCTACCACTCGCTGATGATGGAGCTGGTCGGCGCGTACCACCGGATCCGCGACGGGCTGCCGGTCGAGCCGCGCCCGGCGCCGCCGGTGCGCTTCGCCGACGCGGTCGCCGCCGAGCTGCGCTCCACGGGCGAGGGGACGGACCGCGCCTTCTGGCACGACCGGGTCGCCGGCCGGGACCGGTTCGTGCTGCCCGAGGGCTGGGGCGACCCGACCGCCGCCGACGGCGCCCAGTACGACCACTGGGTGCCGCTGCACGACCTGGAGCCCGGCCTGCGGGCGCTGGCCCGCGAGACCGGGGTGCCGTTCAAGTCGGTGATGCTGGCCGCGCACCTGAAGGTGATGAGCCAGCTCACCGGGTCGGGGTCGTTCTTCACCGGGCTGGTGTCCAACATCCGCCCCGAGGTCGCCGGCGCCGACCGGGTCTACGGCATGCACCTGAACACGGTGCCGTTCGTGCACGACGCGGGCGCGCGGACCTGGCGGGAGCTGATCGGGCGGACGTTCGCCGGGGAGCTGGAGCTGTGGCCGCACCGCCGGTACCCGCTGCCGGTGCTCCAGCGGGAGGTCGGCGACGGCGGCCGGATGCTGGATGTCCGGTTCAGCTTCCACGACTTCCACCAGATCGACACCGACGAGATCGACTACGCCGACTCGATCGACGACAGCCCCAACGAGTTCCCGCTCGGCGTGATCAGCCGCCTCGGCTTCCTCACGCTGGAGGCCAACCTGCGCCACCTCGGCGTGCCGCAGGTCGCCCGCCTCGGTGGCATGTACCGGGCGGTGCTGGAGGCCATGGTGGCCGACGTGGACGGTGACGCGTCGGTGACGTGTCTGCCTCCGGGTGAGGCGTCGGTGGTGCTGGCCGACGGGGCGTCGGCGGTGGAGCCGGTGTCGCGTTCGGTGCTGGACGAGTTCGAGGCGCGGGCGGCGGAGACGCCGTCGGCGGAGGCCGTGTCGGTGCCGGGCGGCGCGGGGATCGACTTCGCGGAGCTGGACGCCCGGGCCGGGCAGGTCGCCCGCTGGTTGGCCGCCCGGGGTGTGGGTGCCGGTGCGGTGGTGGGTGTGCTGCTGGACCGTGGTGTGGAGTTGGTGGCGTCGATGCTGGGGGTGTGGAAGGCGGGTGCGGCGTTCGTGCCGGTGGATCCGTCGTACCCGCCGGGTCGCATCGCGGCGATGCTCGCTGACGCGGGTGCCCGGGTCGCGGTCACCTCGCAGCGGTACGCGGACCGGTTCGCCCCCGTCGGCGTGGAGGTCGTGCGCGTCGAGGAGATCGAGGAGATGGACGCGCCGCTGCCGGCCCGCGCCACGGGTCTCGACGAGTTGGCGTATGTGATTTTCACGTCGGGGTCGACGGGTCGGCCGAAGGGTGTGCAGGTGTCGCACCGGGGGTTGGCGAATCATGTGCGGTGGGCGGCGGGTGAGTTGGCGTCGCGTGGTGCGGGTGGTTGTGCGGTGTTCTCGTCGGTGGCGTTCGACTTGCAGGTGCCGAATTTGTGGGCGCCGTTGGTGGCGGGTCAGCGTGTGGTGATGGTGGGTCAGGATGTGGATCTGGCCGAGTTGGGTGCGGTGTTGGCGTCGTCGGGGCCGTTCAGTTTCTTGAAGTTGACGCCGGGTCATCTGGAGATTCTTGGTCGGCAGTTGTCGGATGAGGCGTTGGCGTCGTTGGCGCCGGTGGTGGTGGTCGCTGGTGAGGCGCTGCCGGCGGCCCTGGCCAACCGGTGGCTGACGCTTCTGGGGCCGGGCGGTCTGGTCAACGAGTACGGGCCGACCGAGGCGAGTGTCGGCACCTGCATCTTCCCGATCGAGACCGAGCAGGCGGGTCCGGTGGTGCCGATCGGTCGTGCTCTGCCGGGCATGACGATGTACGTGCTCAACCGGGACCTGCACCTCGCCCCGGTGGGCGTGGTCGGCGAGTTGTACGTGGGTGGCGTGGGTGTGGCCCGTGGTTACGCGGGTCAGCCGGCGTTGACGGCGGAGCGGTTCGTGCCCGACCCGTTCGCCGCAGCCGGCAACGAGCCCGGAAACACGGTCGGGGCGCGGATGTACCGCACCGGGGACCTGGTGCGGCGGCTGCCCGACGGGGCGGTGGAGTTCGTCGGCCGCGTCGACCACCAGGTGAAGATTCGCGGCTACCGCATCGAACTCGGCGAGATCGAAGCGGTCGTCGAGGGCACCGACGGCGTCGGCGACGCCGTCGCCCTGGTCGGCGAGTCGGACCGGCTCGTGGTGTTCTACCGCCCTGGCGCGCCGGCGACGCCGGGCCTGTTGGACCGGATCCGGCAGCGGTGCGCCGAGCACCTGCCGGAGTACATGGTCCCGGCCGAGTTCGTCGCCGTGGAGGCGATCCCGCTCAACGCCAACGGCAAGGTCGACCGGGCCGCCCTGTGGGACACCGCGGTGCCCGCGCAGCGGCAGCACGTCGCCCCGGCGACCGAGCTGGAGGAACGGCTGGCGGAGATCTGGGGCCAGGTGCTCCAGCTCGAACAGGTCAGCACCCGGGACAGCTTCTTCGACCTCGGCGGGCACTCCATCAGCGCCATCGCGCTCGTGGGCGCGCTGCGCGGCGCCGGCCACCCGGTCTCGGTGCGCGACGTCTTCGTGCACCGCACGGTCGCCGCCCTGGCCGCGCACCTCTCCGGCGGGGACGACGCGGAGGTCGCGCCCGCCTTCCGGGCCGTCGCCCCGTTCAGCCTGCTCGACGACGCCGACCGGGCCAAGCTGCCCGCCGGGCTCGCCGACGCGTACCCGTGCGCGCAGGTGCAGCTCGCCATGCTTGTGGTGACGCTCTCCGACTCGGAGCGGCGCACCTACCACAACGTGTCGGCGTTCCCGATCCGCGACGAGCACGCCTTCGACGGCGACGCGCTGCGCCGGGCCGTACGGACCGTCGTGGAGCGGCACGAGATCCTGCGTACCTCGTTCGACCTGACCGGCTTCTCGGTGCCGATGCAGCTCGTACACGCCGGGGTGCCCGTCGACGTCACGCTGCTCGACCTGCGCGACGGCACGGACGAGGAGGCCGAGAGCCGGCTACGGGCGTACCTGGCCGCCGAGCGGTCCCGGCCGTTCACCCCCGACCAGGTCCCGCAGATGCGCATCGCCGGGGCGGCCGGCCGCGACGACACGTGGTGGTTCGTGCTGACCATGTCGCACGGCATCCTCGAGGGCTGGAGCCACCACTCGCTGCTCATGGAGATCCTCGACAACTACCGCAGCCTGCGCGACACCGGCGCACCTGCGGCGTTCGAGGCGCCCCCGGTCCGCTACGCCGACTTCGTCGCCGGCGAGATCGAGGCGCTGGCGTCGGACGAGGACCGCGACTACTGGCAGGGCGTCGTCGCCCGCCCGGTCTTCGAACTGCCCGCCGGCTGGGGCGAGGACGAGTCGGTCCCGGAGTACGAGTGCGGCACCCGCGTACCCCTGCACGACCTGATGGACGACCTGCGCGAGCTGGCCAGCCGTACCGACACGTCGCTGAAGAGCGTGCTGCTGGCCGCGCACCTGAAGGTGATGAGCCAGCTCACCGCCGAGCCCGTGTTCACCAGCGGGCTGGTCAGCCACGGCCGGCCCGAGGTGACCGGCGCCGACCGGGTCTACGGGATGCACCTGAACACGCTGCCGTTCGTGCACGACGCGGGCGCGCGTACCTGGCGGGAGCTGATCCGCAACACCTTCGCCGGGGAGCTGGAGCTGTGGCCGCACCGCCGCTACCCGCTGCCGGCCGTGCAGCGCCTGGGCGACGGGCGCCGGCCGATCGAGATCCTCTTCAACTACCTCGACTTCGAGCAGGTCGACACCGAGCGGGTCGACTTCGAGGACGCCATCTACGAGGCCAGCGGCGAGTTCGGCCTGCACGTCTCCACGCTCGGCGGCGTGCTCAACATCCTCGCCCGGCCGCACCAGGTCAGCTACCCCAACGTCCTGCGCCTCGGTGGCATGTACCGGGCGGTGCTGGAGGCGATGGTGGCCGACATGGACGGTGACGCGTCGGTGACGTGTCTGCCGGCGGGTGAGGCGTCGGTGGTCCTGGTCGACGGGGCGTCGGCGGTGGAGCCGGTGTCGCGTTCGGTCCTCGCCGAGTTCGAGACGCGGGCGGCCGAGGCGCCCTCGGCGGAGGCCGTGTCCGAGTCGGGCGGTCGGACGATCGACTTCGCGGGCCTGGACGCCCGCGCCGCCGTGATCGGGCGGCGCCTGGTCGGCCGGGGTGTGGGTGCCGGTGCGGTGGTGGGTGTGCTGCTGGACCGTGGCGTCGAGTTGGTGGCGTCGATGCTGGGGGTGTGGAAGGCGGGTGCGGCGTTCGTGCCGGTGGATCCGTCGTACCCGCCGGGCCGTATCGCCGCGATGCTCGCTGACGCGGGTGCCCGGGTCGCGGTCACCTCGCAGCGGTACGCGGACCGGTTCGCCGGTGCCGGGGTCGACGTGCTCCGGGTGGACGAGATCGTGGCCGACGGCGCCGAGGAGGCCACGGCCGACGGTGACCTGCGCGCGGCCCTGCCCGGACCGATCGACCTCGACGAGTTGGCGTATGTGATTTTCACGTCGGGGTCGACGGGTCGGCCGAAGGGTGTGCAGGTGTCGCACCGGGGGTTGGCGAATCATGTGCGGTGGGCGGCGGGTGAGTTGGCGTCGCGTGGTGCGGGTGGTTGTGCGGTGTTCTCGTCGGTGGCGTTCGACTTGCAGGTGCCGAATTTGTGGGCGCCGTTGGTGGCGGGTCAGCGTGTGGTGATGGTGGGTCAGGATGTGGATCTGGCCGAGTTGGGTGCGGTGTTGGCGTCGTCGGGGCCGTTCAGTTTCTTGAAGTTGACGCCGGGTCATCTGGAGATTCTTGGTCGGCAGTTGTCGGATGAGGCGTTGGCGTCGTTGGCGCCGGTGGTGGTGGTCGCTGGTGAGGCGCTGCCGGCTGCGTTGGCCAACCGGTGGCTGACGCTTCTGGGGCCGGGCGGTCTGGTCAACGAGTACGGGCCGACCGAGGCGAGTGTGGGCACGTGCATCTTCCCGGTGGAGACCGAGCAGGCGGGTCCGGTGGTGCCGATCGGTCGTGCCCTTCCGGGCATGACGATGTACGTGCTCAACCGGGACCTGCACCTCGCCCCGGTGGGCGTGGTCGGCGAGTTGTACGTGGGTGGCGTGGGCGTGGCCCGGGGCTACGCCGGGCAGCCTGCGCTGACGGCGGAGCGGTTCCTGCCCGACCCGTTCGCCGCCGCATCCGAGACCGCAACCGCCGGAACCGCAGCCGCCGCTGGAACCACGGCCGGGGCGCGGATGTACCGCACCGGGGACCTGGTGCGGCGGTTGCCCGACGGGGCGGTGGAGTTCGTCGGGCGGGTCGACCACCAGGTGAAGATCCGCGGCTACCGGATCGAACTCGGCGAGATCGAGACGGTCCTGGAAGGCACCGACGGCGTGGCCGACGCGGTCGCCCTGGTCTCCGGATCGGCCGCCGAGGGCGACGCCCGGCTGGTGGCGTTCTACCGCCCTGGCGCGCCGGCGACGCCGGGCCTGTTGGACCGGATCCGGCAGCGGTGCGCCGAGCACCTGCCGGAGTACATGGTCCCGGCCGAGTTCGTCGCCGTGGAGGCGATCCCGCTCAACGCCAACGGCAAGGTCGACCGCGCCGCCCTCTGGGAGGCGGCGGTGCCCGTCGAGCGGGCACACGTCGCCCCGGAGACCGAGCTGGAGAGCCAGCTCGCCGGGATCTGGGGCCAGGTGCTCCAGCTGGAACAGGTCAGCACCCGGGAGAGCTTCTTCGACCTCGGCGGCGACTCGCTGCGCGCGGTCGCCCTGGTCGGCGCGCTGCGGGCGGCCGGCTTCGGGGTGGCCGTCCGGGACGTCTTCGTGCACCGCACGGTCGCCGCCCTGGCCGGGCACCTCTCCGCCAAGGACGCCGCCCCGGCGGCCCCGGCCTTCCAGGCCGTCGCGCCCTTCTCCCTCTTGACCGCCGCCGACCGGGCCGCCCTGCCCGCCGGCCTCGTGGACGCCTACCCGGCCGTGCAGGCGCAGGTAGGCATGGCCGTGGAGATCCAGAAGGACCCCGGCAAGTCGCTCTACCACATCGTGCGCTGCTTCCGGGTGCACAGTGGACGGCCGTTCTCGGCCGACGCGCTGCGGGCCGCCGTGCGGGACGTGGTCGGCCGGCACGAGACGCTGCGTACCTCGTTCGACCTGACCGGCTACTCGGTGCCGGTGCAGCTCGTGCACGCCGAGGCGCCCGTCGACGTACGGGTGACGGAGCTGACCGGCGACGACGTCGAGGCGCGGCTGCGGGCGTACGTCGACGCGGAGCGGGCGCGGCCCTTCGCGCTGGACCAGCCGGCGCCGCTGCTGCGGGTCGCCGCCCACCGCACCGACGAGCGGGGCTGGTGGCTCACCGTCGCTGTCAGCCACCTGGTCACCGGCGGCTGGGACCTGAACACCCTCCTGGTCGAGCTGATCGGCTGCTACGAGCGGCGCAGCGCCGGCATGGTGCCCGAGTCGCCCGAGCCGACCGCCGTCCGGTACGCCGACTTCGTCGCCGCCGAACTGGCCGCGCTGAAGGGCGGCGAGGACGAGGCGTACTGGCGGGGCGTCGTCGACACGTACGCCGGCTTCACCACGCCGGACGGCTGGGGCCGCACCGACGGCCCGCGCGAGAGCCTGCGGACCCGGGTCAGCTACCAGGACCTGGAGCCGAAGCTGCGCGCGCTCGCGTCGACCCTCGACGTGTCGCCGAAGTCGGTGCTGCACGCCGCGCACCTGAAGGCGATGAGCCAGCTCACCGACCAGGGGCGGTTCTACACGGGCCTGGTGTGCGACGCGCGGCCCGAGGTGCGGGGCGCCGAGCGGGTGCACGGCATGTACATCAACGTGCTGCCGTTCGCGCACGCCCGGGGTGCCGGCACGTGGCGGGAGCTGGTGCGGTCGGTCTTCGACCGCGAGGTGGAGCTGTGGCCGCACCGGCGGTACCCGCTGCCGGCGGTGCAGCGGATGGCCGGCGCCGGGTCCCGCCCGATCGACGTCGTCTTCGACTACACCGAGTTCCGCCGGACCGGGGCGGTCGCCGACGAGTCCGTCGACTTCGAGGCCATCGCCGGGGAGGGCGGCACCGAGTTCGCCCTCCAGGTGACCGCCGCCGGCGGCTTCCTCGACCTGGTCGGCGACAGCCACGTCTTCGGTCCGGCCGCGCTGGCCCGGGTGGGGGCGATGTTCCGCGAGGTGCTGACGGCGATGGTGGCCGACCCCGAGGGCGACGCGGTCGCCGTCCGCCTCCCGGCGGCGGAACGCGACGAGGTCGAGGGCTGGTCGTCCGGCGGCACCGCCGAGGTCGGCGGGTACGCCCCGGCGGCGTTCGAGGCGCAGGCCGCGCGGCGGCCGGACGCGGTGGCGATCACCTGCGACGGCACCCGCGTCGGCTACCGGGACCTGAACGCCCGGGCGAACCGGTTGGCGCACCACCTGCGGGAGCTGGGGGTGGGCCCGGAGGTCCTGGTCGGGGTGTGCGCCCACCGGTCGGTGGAGCAGGTCGTGGGGATGCTTGCGGTGCACAAGGCGGGTGGGGTGTACCTGCCGTTGGATCCGTCGTATCCGGCGGAGCGGTTGGCGTTCATGCTTGCCGACGCGGCGGCCCCGGTGCTGCTCACCACCGCCGAGCTGCGCGGTCAGCTCCCGGCGGCCGAGGCGGCCACCGTGCTGCTCGACGAGCCGGACGCCTGGGCGGGCCAGCCGGCCACCGACCCCGAGCCGCGCACCCACGCCGACACTGGCTGCTACGTCATCTACACCTCCGGCTCGACCGGGCAGCCCAAGGGCGTCCTCGTGCCGCACCGGGCCCTGGTCAACCGCTCCGCGTACGCCGGCCGGCGGATCAACCGCCTCGACGAAGAAGCGGTGCTGCTCCAGAAGACCGAGATCGGCTTCGACGTCTCCCCGGCCGAGGTCTACGCCGCCCTGTCGGCGGGCGCCCGGATCGTGGTGGCCCGCCCCGGCGGGCACCGCGACCCCGCGTACCTGCGGGAGCTGATCGTCCGCGAGGGCGTCACCGCCGTCGAGCTGGTGCCGAGCATGCTGTCCGCGCTGCTGGCCGAGGGGATCGGCGGCTGCCGGTCGCTGCGGTCGGTGGCCGTCGGCGGCGAGGAGATCGCCGTCGACGTGGCGCGGGCGTTCCTGGCCGCGCTGCCCGGCTGCGAGCTGCACAACACGTACGGCCCGGCCGAGACCACGGTCGACGTCACGAGCTGGCTCTGCACCGCCGACGCCCTGGCCGGGCTGACCCGGGTGCCGCTCGGCACCCCGTTCACCAACCTCACCGTCCGGGTGCTCGACGAGCACCTGCAACCGGTGCCGGTCGGGGTGCGCGGCGAGCTGTGCATCGGCGGTCTTGGGCTGGCCCGGGGTTACCTCGGGGCGCCGGGAACGACCGCGCAGCGGTTCGTGCCGGACCCGTACGGCGCGCCCGGATCGCGGCTGTACCGCACCGGGGACGCGGCGGCGTG
The DNA here is from genome assembly GCF_043198195.1 of Micromonospora sp. NPDC048868. Classification (NCBI taxonomy): domain Bacteria; kingdom Bacillati; phylum Actinomycetota; class Actinomycetes; order Micromonosporales; family Micromonosporaceae; genus Micromonospora; species Micromonospora sp. NPDC048868. Next base: position 61,057 of record NZ_JBICUN010000021.1, on the reverse strand, counting down.
GCGGCCCGACGGCACCGTCGACTTCCTGGGGCGCATCGACTCGCAGGTCAAGCTGCACGGCGTACGCATCGAGCTGGGGGAGATCGAGACGGCCCTGCGCGGCTGCCCCGGGGTGACCGACGCGGTCGCCGCCGTCCGCGAGCAGGACGGCCGGCGCACCCTGGTCGGCTACCTCGTCACCGACGGCGGGCCCGCGCCCACCCCCGGTGAGCTGCGGGAGCGGCTGCTGGCCGAGCTGCCCGAGGCGACGGTGCCGGCCGCGTACGTCACGATCGACGCCGTTCCCGTGGACCCGCACGGCAAGGTCGACAGGCGGCAGCTGCCGGCGCCGGACGCGCGGTCCTACGCCCGGGGCCGCTACGAGCGGCCCAACGGCCCGGTGGAGTCGGCGATGGCCGGCGTCTGGTCGTGGGTGCTCGACCTCGACCGGGTCAGCGTCACCGAGAGCTTCTTCGACCTGGGCGGCGACTCGATGACCGCGGTGACCCTGGTCGGGTCGCTGCGCGCCGCCGGCCACGACGTCACCGTGCGGGACATCTTCGCGCACCGCACGATCCGCCGCCTGGTCACCGCGCTCGCCGAGGCCGACACCGCCAAGGAGGGGGCCTTTCGCCCCGTCGAGCCGTACGCGCTGATCGACGCCGCCGACCGGGCCAGGCTGCCGGCCGGGCTGGTCGACGCGTACCCGGCGACGCAGGCGCAGGTCGGCATGGCCGTGGAGATCCAGAAGGACCCGGAGAGGTCCCTGTACCACATCGTGCAGTCGATCCGGGTCGACGACGGGCGGCCGTTCGACGACCGCGCGCTCCAGGCGACGGTCGACGCGCTGGTCGCCCGGCACGAGACGCTGCGCACCTCGGTCGACCTGACCGGCTACTCGGTGCCGATGCAGCTGGTGCGCGCGAGCGCCGCCGTGCCGGTCGCCGTGCACCCGGCCGCTGATCACGAGGAGCACCTGGCCGCCGAGCGGCGTACCCCCTTCGACCTGGACTCGGACGCCCCGCTGCTGCGGGTCGCCGCGCACGCCGACGGCGCCGGGGCCTGGTGGCTGACCCTCGCGGTGAGCCACCTGGTCACCGGCGGCTGGGACCTCAACGCCCTGCTCGCCGAACTGCTCGGCGAGTACGCCCGGCGCAGCCGCGGCGAGGCGCCGAAGCAGGACGAGCCCCCCGCCGTCCGGTACGCCGACCACGTCGCCGGGGAGCTGGCGGCGCTGCGCTCGCCGGAGACCGCCGAGCACTGGCGGGCGGTGGTGACCGGGCGGCCCAAGCTGACCCTCCCGGACGCCTTCGGCGACCGCTCCGGCGCGGCGACGGTCTGCCGGTACACGGTGGACGTCAACGACCTGGACGCGGCCGTCCGACGCCTCGCCAGCGACACCAACACCTCGGTCAAGGCGGTGCTGCACGCCGCGCACCTGAAGGTGATGAGCCAGCTCACCAGCGGGTCCGCCTTCTACACGGGCCTGGTGTGCGACGCGCGGCCGGAGGTGCGGGGCGCGGAGCGGGTGCACGGCATGTACATCAACGTGCTGCCGTTCCCGCACGCCCGCGCGGCGGGGACGTGGCGGGAGCTGGTGCGGTCGGTCTTCGACCGCGAGGTGGAGCTGTGGCCGCACCGGCGCTACCCACTGCCGGCCGTGGCGCGGCTGGCCGACGCCGGTTCCCGGCCGATCGACGTCGTCTTCGGCTACGTGGAGACCCGGCAGGACGGCGGCGCGGCGGCCGAGGCGACCGGCACGGACCTCGTCGAGGTCGGCGGGCCCGGCGCCACCGAGTTCGGCCTGTCGGTCGGGGCGGGCGGCGGCACCGTCCGCCTGGTCAGTGACAGCCGGACCGCCGACCCGGCCGCCCTGGTGCGGATCGGGGCGATGTTCCGCGAGGTGCTCACGGCGATGGTGACCGACCCGGACGGGGACGCGGCGGCGCCGCACCTGCCGGCCGGGGAGCGCGAGGAGATCGCCCGGTTCGCCCCGGGCCGGACGGTCGAGGTCGGCGGGTACGTGCCGGCGGCGTTCGAGGCGCAGGCCGCGCGGCGGCCGGACGCCGTGGCCATCACGGCCGAGGGCGTGTCGTTCTCGTACGGGCAGCTCAACGGCCGGGCGAACCGGTTGGCGCACCACCTGCGGGAGCTGGGGGTGGGGCCGGAGGTCCTGGTCGGGGTGTGTGCGCACCGGTCGGTGGAGCAGGTCGTGGGGATGCTGGCGGTGCACAAGGCGGGTGGGGTGTACCTGCCGTTGGATCCGTCGTACCCGGCGGAGCGGTTGGCGTTCATGCTTGCCGACGCGGCGGCCCCGGTGCTGCTCACCACCGCCGAGCTGCGGGCGCAACTGCCGCCGGTCGACGCCACGGTGGTGCTGCTCGACGAGCCGGACGCCTGGGCCGACCGGCCGCCGACCGACCCGGAGCCGCTCACCGACCCCGACAACGGCAGCGTCGTCATCTACACCTCGGGCTCCACCGGCCGCCCCAAGGGCTCGCTGCTGTCGCACCGCGCCCTGGTCAACCGCACCGGGCACGTCGGCGCGCGGGTCTACCGGCTGGACTCCGACGCCGTCGTGCTCCAGAAGACCGAGATCGGCTTCGACGTCTCCCCGGGAGAGGTCTACGCCGCCCTGTCGGCGGGCGCCCGGATCGTGGTGGCCCGCCCCGGCGGGCACCGCGACCCCGCGTACCTGTGCGAGCTGATGGCCCGCGAGGGCGTCAGCACCGTCCACTTCGTACCGTCGATGCTGCCGGCGCTGCTCGCCGAGGGGCTGGCCGGCTGCCGGTCACTGCGGTCGGTGGCCGTCGGCGGCGAGGAGATCGGCGTCGACGTGGCGCGGGCGTTCCTGGCCGCGCTGCCCGGCTGCGAGCTGCACAACACGTACGGCCCGGCCGAGGCCACCGTCGACGTGAGCAGCTGGGCGTGCACCGCCGACGCCCTGGCCGGGCTGTCCCGGGTGCCGCTCGGCACCCCGCACCCGAACCTGCGGCTGTACGTCCTCGACGAGCGGCTCGACCTCGTGCCGCTGGGCGTGCCCGGCGAGCTGTGCATCGGCGGGACGGGGCTGGCCCGGGGCTACCTGGGGCGGCCCGGGCTGACCGCCGGGAAGTTCGTGCCGGACCCCTACGGCCCGCCCGGGTCCCGGCTGTACCGCACCGGGGACGCGGCGGCGTGGCGGCCGGACGGCACCGTCGACTTCCTGGGCCGGCTCGACTCCCAGGTGAAGCTGCACGGCGTACGCATCGAACTGGGGGAGATCGAGACGGCCCTGCGCGGCTGCCCCGGCGTGGCCGACGCCGTCGCCGCCGTCCGCGAGCACGACGGCCGCCGCACCCTCGTCGGGTACGTGCTGCCGACCCCCGGCGACGCACCGACCCCGTCCGGGCTGCGGGAGCGGCTGCTCGCCGCGCTGCCCGAGGCGATGGTGCCGGCCGCCTACGTCACCCTCGACGCCATCCCGAAGGACCCGAACGGCAAGGTCGACCGGCGCCAGCTCCCGGCCCCCGACACCGGCGCGTACGCCACCGGGGACTACCAGGCCCCGACCGGCGACGTGGAGGAGGAGATCGCCGGGATCTGGGCGCGGGTGCTCGGCGTGGCCCGGGTCGGCGTCACCGACAGCTTCTTCGACCTCGGCGGCGACTCGATGCTCGCGGTCACCCTCGTCGGCACGCTGCGCGCCGCCGGGCACCCCGCCAGCGTGCGGGACGTCTTCGCCCACCGCACCGTACGCCGGCTGGCCGCCGCGCTTACCGACGCCGACACCGACGAGTTCCGCCCGGTCGCCCCGTACGCGCTGATCGGCGCCGCCGACCGCGCCAGGCTGCCCGGCGGCCTGGTCGACGCCTACCCGGCGTCGCGCACCCAACTCGGCATGCTTGTCGAGTCGGCCGTCAGCGGCGACCGCGCCGTCTACCACAGCGTCCTCGCCCACCAGGTCCGCGACGGGCGGCCGTTCGACGCCGGGGCGCTGCGCGGCGCGGTCCGCGCCGTGGTGGCCCGGCACGAGATCCTGCGCACGTCGTTCGACCTGGTCGGCTACTCGGTGCCGATGCAGCTCGTGCACGCCCACGCCGACCCCGACGTGCGCGTCGAGGACGGCCGGGGCGTCCCGGCCGAGCGGCACGCCGCGCTCTTCGCGGAGTTCATCGCCGCCGAGCGGGGCCGCCCGTTCGACGTCGCCACCGCGCCGCTGCTGCGGGTCACCGCGCACGTGGACAGCGACGAGAGCTGGTGGTTCACCTTCACCATCTCCCACACGGTCACCGAGGGCTGGAGCAGCGCGCGGCTGGTCACCGAGGTGCTCGACCGCTACGCCGAGCTGGCCGACGGCCGCACCCCGGCGTCGGCAGCCGTGCCGCCCGTGCGCTACGCCGACTTCATCGCCGCCGAGGTCGCCGCGCTCGAGTCGACCGCCGACCGGGAGCACTGGCGGTCGGTGTGGGACGGGCGCGCCCCGTTCACCCTGCCCGCCGGCTGGGGCGAGCCGGACGCGCCGGACGCCACGGTGGACGCCACTGTCGACTTCGCCGACCTGGACGAGGCGCTGCGCGCCCTGGCCCGCGACACCGACGTGTCGGTGAAGGCGGTGCTGCACGCCGCGCACCTGAAGGTGCTCAGCCAGCTCACCGGCGAGCCGGGCTTCCACGCCGGCCTCGTCTGCGACGCCCGGCCCGAGGTGCTCGGCGCCGACGATGTGCACGGCATGTACCTCAACACGGTGCCGTTCCCGTACGACCGGTCGGCCCGCACCTGGCGGGACCTCGTCGCCGCGGTTTTCGACCGGGAGGTCGCGCTGTGGCCGCACCGGCGGTTCCCGCTGGCGGAGATGCAGCGCGAGGCCGGCCACCGGCTGCTGCACGTCCTGTTCAACTACCAGGACTTCACCCGCGCGACGCAGGGCGGCGACGGATCCGGCCCGGTGGTCACCGGCGCCGCCGGCGAGGGCGCCACCGAGTTCGACCTCTCCTGCTTCGCCCAGCGGGGCCGCTACGCGCTCTCCGCGCAGGCGGGGCTGGTCGGCCAGGCCAACCTGGACCGGATCGCCGGCATGTACCGGGCGGTGCTGGAGGCGATGGTCGCCGACCCCGACGGCGACTGCCAGGCCGTCTGCGTGCCCGGGGGCGAGCGCGACCGGCTGCTCGGCGTCACCGACCAGGGCGCGGACGAGCCGGTCACGGGCACCTTGGTCGAGCTGTTCCAGGCCCAGCTGGCCCGCGACCCGCACGCGGTGGCGGTGGTGGCCGGCGCGGTCGAGCTGACGTACGCCCAGGTCGACGCCGCCGCCAACCGGCTCGCGCACCACCTGCGCGCGGCGGGCGCCGGCCGGGAGACAGTCGTCGGGGTCTGCCTCGACCGGGACGCGGACCTGGTGCCCGCGCTGCTCGGCGTGCTCAAGGCGGGGGCGGCGTACCTGCCCCTGGACCCGGCCCAGCCCGCCGAGCGGCTCGGCTACATGCTGGCCGACGCCGGGGCGCGGACCGTGGTGACGACCTCCGCACAGGCGGAGGTGCTCGCCGGCTTCGACGGACGGCGGGTGCTGCTGGACGCAGGCGACCTGGCCGGGCACCCGGAGACCGACCCGGGGATCGCCCGCGACCCCGACGACCTTGTCTACGTCATCTACACCTCCGGCTCGACCGGCCGGCCCAAGGGCGTCTGCGTGAGCGACGCCAACGTGTTGCGCCTGCTCGACGCCGCGCAGGAGCACTACGCGGTGGACGAGACCGACGTGTGGGCGCTGTTCCACTCGTACGCCTTCGACGTCTCCGTCTGGGAGCTGTGGGGGGCGCTGCTGCACGGCGGCCGGCTGGTGGTGGTGCCCCGCGAGGTGGCCCGCGTGCCGCAGGACCTGCTGGACCTGCTGGTGACGCAGCGGGTCACCATGCTGGCGCAGACCCCGACGGCGCTGCGCGGGCTGGTCCGGCTCGCCGCCGAGGACGCCCCCGGGATCCGGGAGCTGTCGCTGCGCGCCGTGGTGATCGCGGGGGAGAAGCTCGACTTCGCCGACCTCGCCCCGTGGGCGTCCCGCCTCGGGCTGGCCCGTACGGCGCTTGTCAACATGTACGGGATCACCGAGACCACCGTCTACTCCACCTACCACCGGATCACCCGGGCCGACCTCGCGCCGGGGGTGGGCAGCCGCATCGGCCGGCCGCTGTCCGGCGTGCGGATGTACGTGCTCGACCAGTACGGCCACCCGGCGCCCATCGGGGTGCCCGGCGAGGTGTACCTGGCCGGGCACGGGGTGGCCCGCGGCTACCTCAACCAGCCCGACCTGACCGCCCGGCGGTTCCTGCCCGACCCGTACGGCCCGGCCGGCAGCCGGATGTACCGCACCGGCGACCTGGCCACCCGGCTGCCCGACGGCAGCGTGGAGTTCCTCGGCCGCCTCGACGACCAGGTGAAGCTGCGGGGCTACCGGATCGAGCCGGGCGAGATCGAGGCGGCGCTGACCGCGCTGCCCGGTGTCGCGGAGGCGGTCGTCGTGCTGCGCGCGGACGACCCGGCCGACCCCCGGCTGACCGCGTACCTGGTGGCCGGCGGCGGGGAGCCGCCGCAGGTCGCCGCGCTGCGCGAGCGGCTGGGGCGCAGCCTGCCGGAGTACATGGTCCCGTCGGCGTTCGTGCTGCTGGAGCAGTTGCCGCGCAACAACAGCGGCAAGCTGGACCGGCGGGCGCTGCCCGCCCCCACCGGCGCGACGCTGGCGGGCCAGGACTTCGTCGCCCCGGCGGGTGCGCTGGAGGAGCGGGTGGCCGCCGCCTGGGCCGACGTGCTGGGCCTGCCGGCGGTCGGCGTCACCGACGGCTTCTTCGACCTCGGCGGGCACTCCATCACGGCGCTGGTGCTGGCCGGCACGATGCGCGCGGCCGGGCTGGACGTGACGGTCGCGGACATCTTCCGGCACCCGAGCGTCCGGGCGCTGGGCGAGGTGCTGGCGAGCCGGGACGCGCCGGCGCCGACCGACCGCCCCGTCGAGCCCTTCGAGCTGGTCGCCCCCGCCGACCTGCCGCTGCTGCCGGCCGGGCTGGACGACGCGTACCCGCTGTCGCGGGTGCAGCTGGGGATGCTGCTGGAGATGCTGGCCGACAACGGCCAGAACCACTACCACAACGTCGTCTCGTTCCTGATCCCCGACGACGAGCCGTTCGACCTGGCGACGCTGCGGACCGCCGTCGCCGAGGTGGTGGCCCGGCACGACGTGCTGCGTACGTCGGTGGACACGAGCGGCTACTCGGTGCCGATGCAGCTGGTGCACCGCGCGGTGGACGTCCCGGTCGGAACCCGCGACCTGCGGGGGCTGGCCGAGGCGGACCGGACGGCCCTGGTGCGCCGGCTCGTCGGCGAGGAGTACGCCGAGCTGTTCGACGTCGAGCGGGCGCCGCTGCTGCGGTTCACCGTGTGCCTGGAGACCGACCGGAGCTGGCGGCTGGTGCTCACCATCTGCCACGTCATCATCGAGGGCTGGAGCCTGCACGCCCTGGTGATGGAGATCCTGGACCGGTACCACGCGCGGCGGGCGGGCGCGGAGCCCGACGTCGCCGCCCCGCCCGGGGTGCGCTTCGCCGACTTCGTCGCCGGTGAGCTGCGCGCCCTGGACTCGGCGGCCGACAAGCGGTACTGGCAGGACGTGGTCGAGCGGCACCCGAGGTTCCTGCTCCCCGCCGCGTGGGCGCCGCCCGCGCCGGCCGTCCGGGAGCCGTACACCGAGGTGGTGTCCTACGCGGACCTGGAGCCGCGGCTGCGGGCCCTGGCCTCGGCGGCCCGGGTCTCGCTCAAGGCGGTCCTGCACGCCGCGCACCTGAAGGTGCTCAGCCAGCTCACCGACGAGCCGACCTTCTACAGCGGGCTGGTCTGCAACACCCGCCCCGACGTGGTGGGCAGCGAGCGGGTCTACGCCATGTCGCTGAACACCCTGCCGTTCCCGCACGACCGGACGGCGGGCAGCTGGCGCGAACTCGTCCAGCGGGTGCACGCCCGCGAGGCCGACCTGTGGCCGCACCGCCGCTACCCGGCCCCGGCCATCCGCACCCCCGGCCGGGGCGCCGGCCTCACCGACGTCTACTTCAGCTACCTCGACTTCACCGAGGTCGACGGCGGGCGCACCGCGCCCGTGGAGCGGATCGGCGCGAGCACCTCCGAGTTCGCGCTCGCCGTCGCCGCGGGCGCCGGCCGGCTCGAACTGAGCACCGACAGCCACGCCATGGGCCGGGCCGACGCCGCGCGGCTGGGCGGCATGTACCGGCTGGTGCTGGAGGCCATGGTGGCCGACCCCGACGGCGACCCCCGGGCGGCGTACCTGCCCGCCGGGGAACGCGACGACGTGCTGGTGGGCTGGAACGCCTCGACCGCGCCCGGATGCGTCGACCTCGTCCCGGACCGGGTCGCGGCGCGGGCCGCCGCCACCCCCGACGCGGAGGCCGTCGACGGTACGACCTACGCCGAGCTGGACGCGGCGGCCAACCGGATCGGCCACCACCTGCGCGCGGCGGGGATCGGCCCGGAGCGGGTCGTCGGGGTGCTGCTGGACCGGGGCGTCGACCTCGTCGCCGCCCTGCTCGGGGTGTGGCGGGCCGGCGGCGCGTACCTGCCGATCGACCCGGGGCACCCGGCCGAGCGGGTCGCCGCGATGCTCGCCGACGCCGGGGCGACGGTGGTGGTGACCTCGGCCGGCCACGCCGACCGGCTCACCGGCGTCGAGCTGGTGCTGCTCGACCGCGACGCCGAGCGGATCGCCGCGCTGCCCGCCGACCCGCCGGCCGGCCGCCCCGACCCGGACCACCTCGCGTACGTCATCTTCACCTCCGGCTCGACCGGCCGGCCGAACGGCGTGCAGATCACCCACGGCAGCCTCGCCAACTACCTCGGCTGGGCGGCCGAGGAGCTGATCGGGGACCGCACCGGCGGCGCCGCGCTCTTCTCGTCGGTCGCGTACGACATGGTGGTGACCAGCATCTGGGCGCCGCTGGTCACCGGGCAGCGGCTGTGGCTGCTGCCGCCCGACGCCGGCCTGGACGAGCTGGGCCCTAGGCTGGCCGACGCCGGCCCGTTCAGCTTCGTCAAGCTGACCCCCGGCCACCTCGACCTGCTGACCCGCCAGCTCGACGCGGAGCAGGCGGCGGCCCTGACCCCGCTGCTGGTCCTGGGCGGCGAGGCGCTGACCCGGCAGGTCTGCGACCGCTGGCACGCGCTCGCGCCGGGCAGCGTGCTGCTCAACGAGTACGGGCCGACGGAGGCGACCGTGGCCGTCAGCCGGTACCCGGTCACCGGGCCGCTGCCGGCCGACGTCGCGCCGATCGGCCGGCCGATGGCCGGGATGCGCACGTACGTCCTCGACGCCGACCTGCAACCGGTGCCGGTGGGCGTGGTCGGCCACGTCCACCTCGGCGGACCCGGCCTGGCCCGGGGCTACGCCGGCCGGCCGGACCTGACCGCCGACCGGTTCGTGCCCGATCCGTTCGGTGCGGACGGCGGGCGGCTGTACCGGACCGGCGACCTGGGCCGCTGGCTGCCGGACGGGCAGCTCGACCTGCTCGGCCGGATCGACGACCAGGTGAAGATCCGAGGCCACCGGGTGGAGCCCGGCGAGGTCAGGGCGGTGCTGGTGGCGCATCCGGGCGTGCGGGACGCGGTGGTGACCGTCGAGTCGACGGGCGCCGGCGGACCCCGCCTGGTGGCCTACCACGTCGGCGACACGCCGGACCTGGCCGCGCACTGTGCCCGGTGGCTGCCCAGCCAACTGGTCCCGAGCGTCTTCGTCCCGGTGCCGGCCATCCCGCTCAACGCCAACGGCAAGGTCGACCGTCGGGCGCTGCCCCCGGTGGACCTGGCCGCGGCGGCCGACCACACCCCGCCCCGCCCCGGTCTGGAAAAGCTGATCGCCGACATCTGGGCCGGGATCCTGGAGGTCGACCGGGTGGGCCGGCACGACCGCTTCTTCGCCCTGGGCGGGCACTCGCTGCTGGTCGTACCGGTGGTCACGGCGGCCCGGCAGGCCGGAGTTCCGCTGACGCTGCGGGCGGCGATGCTCGACCGGACCCTGGCCGAGCTGGCCGCCTCGCTCGCCCCGACCGGGGCGGCGGCGTCCGTCGACGCGGCGGATCCGGCGGTACGCGTGGCGCGGGCCGTGCCGGTGCTGCCGGCCGTCGAGCCGTTGCTCGCCGCCCACCGGGTGCCCGGCGCCTCGCTGGCCCTGCTCGCCGACGGCGAGGTGGTGGAGGTCCGCGCCGCCGGGCACCGCGCGGCCGGCGGCGACGCCCCGGTGACCCCGGCGACCATCTTCCAGGTCGGCTCGGTCAGCAAGCTGGTCACCGCGGTGGGCGCGCTGGTCCTTGTCGGGCGGGGGCAGCTCCAGCTCGACACGGACGTCAACGCGTACCTGAAGGGCTGGCAGCTGCCGGCCGACCGGCCGGTGAGCCTGCGGCAGCTGCTCTCCCACGTCGCCGGGCTGACTCCGACGGGCAGCACCGGACACCCGCGTGGCGGCCCCGTGCCGAGCCTGTCGGACGTGCTGCACGGCCGGGGCGTGCCCACCGGTCCGGTCCGGGCGCTCGACGCGCCCGACGCGGTGGCGGTGGAGCGCAACAGCCACTTCGTGGTGGTGCAGCAGCTCATGGAGGACGTCACCGCGACGCCCTTCGCCGACCTGATGGCCGAGCTGGTCTTCGGACCGGCGGGGATGACCGGCAGCAGCTTCGACCAGAGCTTCCCGGAGACGTCCGGCCGGCCGGTGGCCGTCGGGCACGACGAGCGGGGTGAGCCGCTCCCGGGCGGCTGGCAGGTGCGTACGGACCTGGCAGCGGCCGGCCTCTGGACCACCGCCACCGACCTGGCCCAGCTCGTCAGGGAGATCCACCTCGCGTACCGGGGCGACCCGGCCCTGCTGAGCCGGGAGCTGGCGGTGGCGCAACTGACCACCGGGACGGGCGGCGTCTTCGGACTCGGCTGCATGGTGGACCGCCTCGACGGGCCCGCCGGGGCACGGGTGGAGTTCACCCACCGGGGCCGCATCCCCGGCTACCAGGCGCTCACCGCCGGCCGGGTGCCCGACGGCTCCGGGCTGGTGCTGCTGACCAACGGCGACCTGGGCCATGAGGTCGTGTCGCGACTGGCGTCCGACATCGCACTGACGGAGGAAATGTGATGACGACCGTACCGAGCATCCTTGCCACGGTCACCGACCCACCGACCCGGCAGGTGCGGCACCTGGTGTCGATCCGCGACCTGACCGACGACGACCTGTACTCGATCGTGGCGCGGGGGGCGCGGTTCGCCGCCGGCGAGACCGCCAGCCCACTGGCGGACCGGGTGGTCGGCACCTACTTCGTGAAGACGTCGACCCGGACCCGGACCGCGTTCACCGTGGCCGCGCTGCGGCTCGGCGCGAAGACCATCCAGTACGGGCCGAACGACCTCCAGGTCAACACCGGGGAGTCCAGCGAGGACACCGGCCGGGTGCTGTCGGGCATGCTCGACGTGCTGGTGGCGCGGACCGCCGCCGACCCGGGGGAGATGCGCGACTGGTCGCGCCAGCACCGGATGGCCGTGATCAACGCGATGAGCGCCGAGGAGCACCCGACGCAGGCGCTGGCCGACCTGACCACCCTGCTGCGGCGCTTCGGCCGCATCGAACACCTGCGGCTGCTCTACCTGGGCGAGGCGAACAACACCGCGACCGCACTGGCCCTGGCGCTGACCCGCTTCCCCGGCGTCGAGCTGGAGCTGCGCACCCCGGCGGGGTACGGGCTGCCGGCGGAGATCGCGGCGGTCGCGCGGGAGCAGGCCCAACGTTGCGGCGCCCACCTCGTCGAACGGCACCACATGGACGACCTGCCGGGTGACCTGGACGCCATCTACACCACCCGGTGGCAGACCACCGGCACCAGCAAGCCCGACCCCGACTGGCGGACGCGCTTCGCCCCGTTCCAGGTGGACCGGGAGCTGTGGCGGCGCAGCCCGCACGCGGTCTTCATGCACGACCTCCCGGCGCACCGGGGGGAGGAGGTCACCGCCGAGGTGCTCGACGGTCCGGCCAGCATCGCCTTCCAGCAGGCGGAGAACAAGCTCTACAGCGCGATGGCCGTGCTCGACTGGTGCCGGGCCACCCCCGCCGGGTCCGCGTCGTGAGCGCGGTCGGGCACCCGGCGGCCACGTCCCGGCAGCCGGGGCGCCTGACCGGCAACCGCGACTTCCTGCTGCTCTGGGTCGGCTCCGGGGTCTCCGCGCTGGGTTCCCGGGCCACCTCGATCAGCTACACCCTGCTTGTCTTCTGGTCGACCGGTTCGGCCACGGCGGCCAGCCTGGTGACCTTCGCCGCGCTGCTGCCCAACCTGGTGACCCAGTTGCCGGCCGGCGCGCTGGTGGACCGCTGGGACCGTCGGCGGACCATGGTGCTCTGCAACGTCGGGCGGATCGTCGCGATCGGCAGCGTCGCGGTCGCGGTGGCCCGGGACTCGGTGTGGCTGCCGCACCTGATGGCGGTCGCGTTCGTGGAGGCCAGCCTGGGCATCTGCTACGCCCTGGCCGAACGCGCCGCGGTGTTCAACGTGGTCCCGGCCGACAGGTACGGCGCCGCGACGGCGGCGAACGAGTCGCGGGCCAACGCGGCCAGCATCCTCGGCCAGCCGGCCGGCACCCTGCTGTACGCGCTGACCCGCTGGGCGCCGTTCGGCTTCGCCGTGCTGATGCACGTGATCTCGCTGGTCACCCTGCTGTTCGTGCGGCGGGACCTGCAGGCGCCGAAGGCGCGCGCGGACGAGCCAGGTGGCCTGCTGGCCCGGGTGCGGGAGGGCTTCGTCTTCGTCTGGGGCCAGCTCTACCTGCGTCGCGCCCTCGGCCTCTTCGCGGCGAGCAACATCCTGTTCCAGGTGCTGGGCCTGGGCCTCGTCGTGATCGTCAAGAACCAGGGCGGCTCGCCACCCACGGTCGGGATGCTGCTCGTGGTGAACAGCGTCTTCGGCATGGCCGGCGCGATGACCAGCAACTTCTACCTGAGTCGCTGGGGGATCCGCCGGATCATCATGGGGGTCAACATCGCCTGGGCGGTGCTGATGCCGCTGCTCGCGCTGGCACCGGGACTCGCGCTGGCACCGGGACTCGTCGTCCTCGGCGCGATCTTCGCCCTGATCCACTATGGCGCCGGCATCAGCAACGTGGCCGGGATGCTGTACGTGCTCCAGAGCGCACCCGACCACCTGCGCGGGCGGGCCGGCTCGATCGTCATGCTGCTCAGCTCGGGAGCCAACTCGCTGGGGGCGCTGTTCGCGGGCTTCCTGCTCGACTCGACGAGCATCACCAGGGCCATGCTGATCGTGGGCGGGGCGATGGGGGTGATCGCGGTGCTCGCGGTGCTCGGCTTCGGCGGTCGGGCCCGGGCCGAGGCGGAACGGGCGGAGGCCGCCGAGCGGGCGGGCCACGCGACCCGGGACGGTGGCGATATGGACGGAATATAGCGGAGCGGCAGAGCCTGGGAGGGATCGCACAGCTTGGGACGGTGAGGAGCCCCGGAATGAACGAGCACGCGAGCTGGAAGCCGTTGGAGATCACCCCGGAGAGCGCCGGCTGCGCGCCGAGCGCCGAGGGACTGGTCGGCCACCTGCGCGAGCTGGACCTGGCGGAGGTGCTCACGGCCGAGAAGGCGCTCGTCTTCCGTGGCTTCGGGGTGCGGCCGGAGACCCTGGACCCGGTGATGGACCTGCTGCTGCCGAGGCGCCTGGCGTACGTGCACGGCAACTCGCCCCGCACCAAGGTGGGCCGCAACGTCTACACCTCCACCGAGTACCCGTCCCGGTACACCATCTCGATGCACAACGAGCTGTCGTACGCGGCGCAGTGGCCGGCCCGGCTGCTCTTCTTCTGCCAGATCGCCGCCGAGACCGGCGGCGCCACCCCCGTCGTCGACGCCGAGCTGTGGCTCAACTCCCTGGACCCGCAGTTGCGCGCCGACTTCGCCGGTGGGCTGCGCTACCAGCAGAACCTGCACGACGGCATGGGGCTGGGCAAGAGCTGGCGGGAGACCTTCGAGACCGACAGCCGCGACGAGGTCGAGGAGTTCCTCGCCGGCGCCGGCGCCACCTGGGAGTGGACCGCCGACGGACTGCGCGTGGTCCAGCTGCGGGAGTCCACCCTGCGGCACCCGGTCACCGGGGCCGAGGTGTGGTTCAACCAGGCCGACCAGTGGCACCCGGCCGGCCTGGACGACGACATCGCCAGGGTGATGACCCAGGTGATGGGCCCGGACGAGCTGCCCCAGTCGGTGACCTTCGCCGACGGCTCCCCGATCCCCGACGAGTACGTCACCCAGATCCGCGACCGGGGCCTGGAGGCGGCGGTCGACGTCGACTGGCGGGTCGGCGACCTGCTGCTGATCGACAACGTGCTCACCGCGCACGGCCGGCGCCCGTACACGGGCGACCGCCGGGTGCTGGTGGCGATGTCGGACTGAGCGGCGCGACCGGGAAGTGCCCCAGATGTCCCTGTCCCGCCCGACCGGCGGCGATCCCTGGCTGCGGGTGTTCCGGGGCGGCGCGCACGCGGGCCTGCGGTTGGTCTGCCTGCCGCACGCCGGCGGCTCGGCCGGGTTCTTCCAGACCTGGGCGGCGCGGCTGCCGGACTCCGTCGACGTGCTCGCCGTCCGCTACCCGGGCCGGCAGGACCGGCTCTCCGAGCCGTGCGTCGACCGGATGGACGTGCTCGCCGACCGGGTCACCGAGGCGCTCACCGGGTACCTGGACCGTCCCCTCGCCCTGTTCGGCCACAGCATGGGCGCCTCGGTCGCCTACGAGGTGGCCGTCCGGCTGGAGGAGCGGTTCGGCGTCGTGCCGGAGTTCCTGTTCGTCTCGGGGCACGGGGCACCGCACGTCACCCGGATCGACCAGCACCCCGACCACCTCGACGACGAGGAGTTCCTCGTCCGGATCGCCGCGCTCGGCGAGGTGGATCCGGTGGTCTTCCGCTCGTCGAAGCTGCGGGAGCTGGTCGTACCGGCGCTCCGGGCCGACCTGCGGCTGATCCACGGCTACCTGCCGCGCGCGCCGCGGAGCGTGTCCGCGCCGATCACGGCGTACCTCGGCACGGGGGATCCGGCCTGCGACCGGGAGTCGGTCTCCGCCTGGGCGGAGCTGACCACCGGCGGCTTCCGGCTGCGGGCGTTCCCCGGCGACCACTTCTATCTCGTGCCGGCGCGGGCGGAGCTGCTCGCGGACCTGACCGCGCAGCTCGCCGGCCGGCCGACCGTACCCCGTGCCGCGGCATCCGTGGCCGCGCACCTGACCTGACCGGCACCGCCGGATTCGCACCTGGAGGGCGCATCGTGACCGCACCGGACGTCGAGGCGACGCCGCAGCCGCTCGTGGACGTGGACCAGGAACGCCACGCGCGGTTCCGTACCTCCTTCGAGGCGGTGACGGACTTCGGGCGGCGGCTGCTGGCGGCCCGGTTGGCCGCCGCGGGCGTCCTGCCCGCCCCCGGGGCCGTCGCCGGCCGGGAGGAGATCCTGGCCCGGCTCGCGGTGGCTCCCGGCTACCAGCGGCTCGGCGACGCCCTGCTCGACCTGCTGGCGGACGCCGGCCTGCTGCGTCGGCAGGGCGACGGGCTCGCCGTGACCGGACGGGTCGCCGAGGCGGCCGGGTTCGCCGGGGACGACGCGGTGGACGCGGCGGCGGCGACGCTGCGCCGGGAGCACCCGGAGGCCGCCGGGTACGTGCCGCTGCTGGTCGCCTGCCAGACGCAGCTCGTCGAGGTGGTGCGGGGCGACCGGCCGGCCAACGAGGTGCTCTTCCCGGGCGGCTCCGCCGACCTGGTCTCCGCGATCTACCGGGACAACGTCCAGCTGGACTTCTACAACCGGCTCTGCGCGGCGCGGGTGCGGGAGCACGTCCGGCAGTTCCTGCGGCGCTATCCGCGGTCCTACGCCCACGTCATGGAGGTGGGCGCGGGGACCGGTGGCACCAGCGGCCCGGTGCTCGACGCCCTGACGGACCGGACGGAGCGGCTGCGGTACTTCTACACCGACGTGGGGCCCGCGTTCCTGCGGCTGGGACGGCAGCGCTTCGGCGTCGACCGCCCCCACGTCGACTTCGCCCGCTACAACGTGGAGGGCGCGCCCGAGGACCAGGGCTTCGAACCCGGCTCGATGGAGGTCGTGCTGGCCAGCAACGTCCTGCACGCCACCCTGCGGATCTCCGCCGCGCTGCGGCACTGCCACGCGCTGCTCAAGCCCGGCGGCATCCTGGTGATCAACGAGATGACCAGCCGCCTCGACTACAACACGCTTACCTTCGGCCTGGCCGAGGGCTGGTGGCGGCACGCGGAGGACGAGCCGCGGGTGCCGGCGTCCCCGCTGCTGGACGTGGCGGGCTGGCGGGCCGCCCTGGGCCGGGCCGGCTTCGTCGACGTGCGGGCGCACGCCGTGCCCGGGCTCGACGCCGCCGATCAGGTGCAGACCATGTTCGTGGCGACGGCCACCGGTGGGGGCGGCGCGTCCCGCTGAGGTCCGCCCCGTCCGCGTACGCCCCGACCGGGGTCGCCTCCGCCGGGCCGCGCGACTCGCGGCACCCCGCGGTCGGGACCCCGGTCGGGACGCGCGCGACCCCTGTGGAGCACCGGTGTCGGCGCCTGAACCCGGTAGGTCTTTACCGGCACCCCTATATGTTCCGGCAAGATCTTTCGTTCGCGAATATTCGGTGATATCAATCTCGCACTCGATTCCTCTACCCCCGGAGTTGCGACGTGCGGAGAACCCGTCTCGTTTCCCTCGCCCTGAGCCTGGCCACGGCTCTCGGCGTCAGCCTCACCATGGCAGCCCCCGCCCAGGCCGCCGCCACCGACCGCTACGTGGCGCTCGGTGACTCGTACGCCTCGGGCGTGGGCGCCGGCAGCTACACCAGCGAGAGCGGCTCCTGCCAGCGCAGCACCAGGGCCTACCCGGCGCTGTACGCGGCCAACATCAAGCCCGCGTCGTACCGCTCGGTCGCCTGCTCCGGTGCCACCACCACCAGCGTGATCAACACCCAGCTGTCGGCGCTCAGCTCGACCACCACGCTGGTCAGCGTGACGGTCGGCGGCAACGACGTCGGCTTCGCCAACATCATGTCCACCTGCGTGCTCCAGGGCACCACGCAGTGCGTGGCCGCCGTGCAGGCCGCCGAGGACAAGGCCCGTGCCCAGCTGCCCGGCCTGCTGCGCAACGTCTACAACGGCATCAAGACCCGGGCGCCGAACGCCCGCGTGGTGGTCGTCGGCTACCCGGTCTTCTACCAGCTCGGCACGGTCTGCGCCGGCCTGAGCGCCACCTCGCGGGCGAAGATCAACGAGGGCATCAACCTGGTGGACGACATCACCCGCAGCGCCGCCGTCGCCGCCGGCTTCAAGTTCGCCGATGTGCGTGCGCAGTTCGTCGGGCACCAGCTGTGCAGCTACGGCGAGAAGTGGCTGCACGCCCTCAACTTCGCCACCCTCGGCGTCTCGTACCACCCGACCGCGGCCGGCCAGTCCGGCGGTTACTACCCGGTCTTCCGCTCCGCCGCGGGCTGACCGACGCGCTCCGTCCGGGCGCTCCCGGTCCCGCCCCCTTCGGGGCCGGGAGCGCCCAGGGCGGGAGGACGGGGCACGGTCGCCCGCGCGGCGTCCGTGCCCCGTCCGAACCGTCCGGTCGGCGCCCCAGCGCTGCTGCAGCTTGCGGCCGACAGCATCGAGTTGGGCGCCGGTAGTGAACACGTCGTCGACCAGCAGTACCCGGGCGCCGGCCAGCTCGTCGCGGGTCCCGCGGCGGGCCCGCACGGCAGCGGCATGTCGCCGCGCGGCGTCCTGTTTCGCTGCGAGGTCGCTGCCGGCGGAACGCGGTGTCGGCCGGACCTTGACCAGTCCGCGCGGGTGGATCGGCCACCGCTGCTCATCGTCCGCGTCCGCCGCGGCCGCCAGCATCAGCTCCACGTGCGGGTACGGCTGCCGCTCACGCTACGACGGGTTGGGCAAGATCAGGTCGTTGCGGCCAGCCCAACCCGGATGGCCGGCGGTCACGAGCGGGTGACCGCCCACGCCGTTACACCACAGCGCTCTCGACGATCACAGGGCGACCGCAGGCTCTTCGGCATAGGCAGCGTTCAGAATGCGCAGGAATTCCTGGTCTTGAACGAGCGGCTCGTCGCCGAGTCGCGCGACCGCGATGCCCGGCGTCCACGAGTTCATCACCGCGGCCGCGAGACGCCCGCCGAGCTCGCCGCGCCTGACCTCCTGCGTCCGTTGCGGGACTCTTAGTGCGTCGAGTCGGCGCGTCAGGATCTGCATCGTGATGCCGGGGAGGACCTCGGCGCACGGCCAGATAACGGCCTCTCCGTCCCAGAAGGCGAGGTTCCAGATGGTGGCCTCGCTCAGCCGACCCGATCGGTCGGCGAACGCGGCGCCGTCGAAGCCCCGGGCGCTTGCGCGCCTGAGCAGGAGCGTCTTGGACACCTCGCCGACGTGCTTGACGCGGGGGAGATGCCGCTCGTGCTCGACGACGTCGAGCGAGAGAGGTCCGGACGGCGCAGTCGCGGGATCGGTGACCTTCACCAGCACGTCGAGGTCAACGTCGTCCCCAGCGGGGGCGAACTCTCCCGGCCGCGAGGAGACGAAGCATGTCAGCGACGCGTCCGGGGGAGCGGCCGCCAGAGCGCTGCGCATCTGCTCGAGGATCGTCTCGTCAGCCAGGTGGCGGCCGAAGAGCTCGTCGCTGGCTTCCCGGAGACGAGCCAGGTGCAGGTCCAGCCCCCGCACACGATGGTCCCGGACCTGCATCGCGGTGAAGTGGGCGAACCCGGCGAAGGCCAGTGGCGCGAGGTCCGCCGCCTCGGCCGCCCTACCATTGAACAGAGTGATCGATGTGGTCATGCAAGCGACCGTAGGAGTTGACACCAGTGGCAGGGGCAAGCGGCGCGACCCAGGGAACGGCACTGCGGATCGGCGATGTCGCGGCTCTCACGTCGGCCACGCCGCGGATGCTGCGTCACTACGAGAACCAGGGCCTCATCGCCGCGGAGCGCTCGTCCGCCGGCCAGCGCCTGTTCGACCCGTCCGTCGTCGAGCAGGTCCGCTCCATCCGGTGGCTGCTCAGCGCAGGGTTGCCCGTGGAGGCTATCCGCGAGCTCCTCGACTGCATCCACGACACCGACCGCCTCGAACCGTGCGCAGTTCCGCTGCTCATGGAGCATCTCCAGACGTACGACGGCCGCATCGCTGAGCTCACGACGACGAGGGACGCGCTGCAGGGGCTCATCGACGCGTCGAACGGGTGATGATCGACCATCTGCGTCCCTGATGGCGGCTTGGATCACCGCCGACACGACGTCGTTTCACGTATCAGCGCACGAGCCTCCGCCGATACTTGGATCATGGCGAAGACGAGCGAGAAGGAACCCGAGACCATCACCGCGGACTTCGCGCGGCGGTGGTGGAAGTCCCTGATGGCGAACACGGTCGCGCTGGTCGAGGACGCGGCGCTCCTCGCCTCCCATGACAGCCCCGGCCGGGCGCAGGCGCTGATCGTGCTCGCCATGGAGGAACTCGCCAAGGCGCGCTGGCTGTACGAGGCGGCCGAGCACCAGTGGACGGCGCCGCTCGGCCTCTACGGCCTCGAACCGAGGCCCGCGGGCGACGTGATCGTGCCGGAGGGCCTGCGCTCGACCCGACGGCCGCACGCGGAGAAGCTGCAGGCGGCTGAGCAGTTCGCCTCGGGGCTCGCCGGGTTCTGGAGCCTGGACCGGCGGATGGAGTACTACGAGCGTCCCGACTTGGAGACGTTCACGGCTACAGCCAAGCAGCGCAACCTCGACAAGCAGGCAGGCTTCTACGTCGATCGGGACGGCGAGAGCATCACCAGCCCTCTCGCCATCACCGCCGGCGACATCGCGAACGCCATCCGGCGCACCGCCAAAGTGGTGCAGATGCACCTGATCGAGGACCACACCCGTCAACAGGATGCGCCCGACGCTTCATTGATCGACTCCGCCGAAGACCTGCACTGGGCGGTCATGCCGCACTCGGACCCCGAGCTGTTCGCGGACGTCGTCGCCAGGCACCCACCGAGCGGAGGCGAGTAGGCCGACGCGCCGGATCGGATGGGCCTGCTCGAGTCATGCCGCAGGGCTTGCGGGATCCTCCCGCTTCTTGGACAAGATCGACGGCATCCGCTACGAGGTGGAACCAAGCTCCGTCGACACCGCGACCAGTCTGCTGTTCCGGGCCTGGTGCACCTGCTGCGGTATCGAGTACACCCATCCGTTTCGCCTCAGCGCGGAGGCGAGTCGCCTCCGCGCATCCTTGCGTCGGCGGGCTGCCGTCAGCCTGGGGATGGCGTCATGATCGACAATCTGGTCAGGTTGGCAAGGTCGGCTGTCGGCGTAAGCTCCACCGTGGTCGCGCCTGCCGCCTTGTCCGCAGACGCCCGCCCGATCGTGACAGCGCCAACCTGGCTGCTCTGCTGGGACGGATCCGGCATCAAGACACGGTTGGTCTGGTAGACCTCACCGTCTGCGGGAACGCCTTCCATGACCAGCTTTTCGCCGGTGCCACGTACGGAACCCGGAACATTACTGATATTCGTGTATACCTGGCCGGTGAAACCGGTGCTGGTAATGAGGTCGACAGTGGCTTCGCCGCGGACGGCATCGACTGCCGTTACGCGTCCCACCAAACCTTCGGCGACCACGGCTAGTTGCCCCTGCCGGACTCCCTGGTCCTTCGGGAACGCCACGATCATCTGCTGGCCACTCCTGCCGACCACCTCAGCGGGTACGGCCCGCGCGTCGCCGTCCACGCCGTCCTCTCCGGGTACCTCGAACACCTTCGTGAGGCTGGCGAACGGTCGCTTCGGCTTGGTGAACCCCGCGATCGTCGTCGTCTGCGCGGTCGCAGCGAGCGGGAATCGTTTTACCACAAGGCGACTGGTGGGTCCGTCCGGTTCTTGGACCGTTTCATCATCGACTGCGGTATTCGACACCCGCACCGCTGTCACGCCCGGCACGGCAATGGCGATGGCGTAGGTGCCCGCAGGGTCATGACTGACCTCGCCGGCGGCTCCGGACAACCGTGGACTGACCAGGCTTATCACCTGGGTCTTCACCGGGTCGGGCGCCGGCCGATCAACCCTCATCCTCAAGGCGTCCGCCGCACCAAGATCACCGGTGAAGAACGCCAACCGCGCGTCGCCCTGCTTGTCGTATCCCTGCAGCACGACCACCGTCGAGCGTAGGCGTGAATGGCGCGTCGCGACAAGGGCCCGAACATCAGTGTGCGGGCCTGCCGAGTTGGTACGGTCCCAGACGCTGGTGGCCTCATCTACCAGGCCAGCGTCCACGTCTCCCACCGGGGACCAGCCCAGAAACGGGCCGTCCGGCGGCGGTGCAGCGAGTTGCGGTGCGGGCCCGAATCCGACAACCCGAAACATCGCGACCAGCACCGCCACGCACATGGCAGCTGCGGCTGCGGCGGTGATACGCCGCCGCCCGCGACGCCGCTCTGCCCGCCGCATGATCTTGCCTTCATAGCCCGCGGTCGGTACCACCGACTCGGCCAGATCCGCCAGGCCGTCACGCAACTCTGTCGTGTCACGCATAGCGCACCTCTTCATCAGCAACCGCGTCGGCCCCAACCCACTGCTTACGCAGAGCCTGCAGACCCCTTGAAGAAAGACTCTTGACCGTGCCGACCGAACAACCCAGTACGTGCGCCGTGTCCTGCTCGGACAGGTCCTCGTAGAAGCGCAGTACGACGGCGGCACGCTGTCGTGCTGGCAGCCCGTCCAACGCCCGGCGGAGCAGGTCCCGCTGTTCCACCCCCACGTACTCGTCGCGTGCCTGACCCTCCACCAGCCGGCCCAAGGGCTGTTCCCACCAGGATCGGCGCCGCCTCCAGGTCACGAAGGTGTTGACCAGAATGCGCCGGACGTAGTGATCGACGCCTTCCGAGCGTTGCAGTCGAGGCCATGCCACAACCGTCTTGGCCAACGTTGTCTGGACCAGATCTTCGGCCTTCCCTCGGTCTCCGCACAGCAGGAAGGCGGTCCGGAGCAGCGCTCCGTACCGCGCCCGCACAAAGGCCGTCACCTCCTTGTCCTCGCGATCATGCATCAGCCACCCGCACCCTGAGCTTCAATCTCACGGCCACTACTTACGCTCTCGACTCCAGCAAACGTTGCCGTGACTTCGGGACTTTTTGACGATCGATTGTCTCGACCCGCGGGTCGGCGCAGGTGACGACCAGCCCGGTTTCCTCGGTCAGCTCCCGGGCCGCCGCGTCGGCCGCGGTCTCGCCCGGCTCGACGTTGCCGCCGGGCAGCGCCCACCCGCCGCCGTCGCGGCGCTTCGATCATGACGATCCACCGGCCGCCGGTGGTGTCGATGGCGGTCACCGCGCGGCCTCTGGCTCGCGATCGCCGCCCTGGCCGCCATCATCGTCGGCGCCACCGCCGGTCTGCTCGCCTGTGCCAGCGGCCTCAACCTACCCACCGCCATCACACCCTGGCCGGCACAGCGGCCGTCGACCCGGCGTCGACGGTCGACCGCTGACGCCGGACGGCAGGAGCGGCCCCGGCGAGCGCGCCGGGGCCGCCCCGTCTCAGCACCGGACGATCGTGGAGTTGCTCAGCCCGACGTTGCTGATGGTCAGGTTGTCCGCGCAGGGGTTCTCCACGATCCGGCTGTTCACCAGGGTGAAGTTGCGCAGCGTGATGTCCCGGTTGCCGGGGAACTCGGTGCGCTCGGCCAGCCGCACCTCGCCGCCGCCGCTGATCGTGCCGCCGCCGGCCGCGATGTCCACGTTCTGGCAGTTCTCGATCAGGATCGCGTTGTTGCCGGTGTTGGCGATGTCCACCCGGTCGATGACGGCTCCGCCGGACTCGGAGACGCAGAAGATCCCTCGGCCGCCGCCGCGCGCCCGGACGGTGCCCACCCGGATGTTGGTCGGGTAGCCGGAGCCCACGCGCCCGTTGCGGTTGGCCATCCGGAAGGCGGCGTACCCGGTGCCGGCGCCGGCGTTCTCGGCGTCGACGGTGGTGACCGTGGCGTTGATCGTCTGGTTGAGCAGCAGACCCGACTCGCCCACGTCGCGCGCCGTGACGGTGCCGATGGTCAGCCCGTCCACGCCGTACGTCTCGACCGCGTGGGAACTGGCGCCGGAGACGTACGCGCTGTCGATGCGGACGTTGCGGGTCCACTGGCTGGTGTCCCCGCGGTTGTCGATGCGGATCCCGAGCCCGCCGCCCAGCCGCATGTCGATCCGGCCGAGGACGACGTTCGTCACGTTGCGCAGGAAGATCCCGTAGAGCGGGGTGCCGGTGACGGTGAGGTGTCCGACCTCGATGTCGCTGGTGCCGCGGGAGTAGATCGGCGCCTGGTCGCCGCTGCCCGAGCCGGTGACGTTGATGGTGCCGCAGACGTCGATCGCGGTGTGGCTGGGCAGGGAGATCCGTGAGCCGGCGCTGATCGAGCCGGAGCCGCGTACGACGACGCGCTGCTTGCTGGTCCGCCCGGCGCTGAGGCTGTTCACGGCGGCCTGGACGGCGGCGCGCATGTCGCTTCCGGTGTAGACCGTGCTGGCGCCGTTGCGGGCGGTCCAGGTGCCGCCGCTGAGCACCGCCTCGGCGTGGAACGTTCCGCTGCCGCAGCCGGTGCCGCCGGAGCCGAGGTTGACCAACCGCCACTGCTGGTTGGCGCCGCCGAGGTCCTGGTACTGGGAGATCATCGCGCCGTCGGCGGTCGACCACTGCCACACGTCCAGCGCCTTGTTGGAGTGCCGGTTGACGAGGCGGACGTGGCCGCCGTCGGAGTCGGCGAGCCGGAAGTGCTGCCGGGTGTTGCCGCTGGCGGCGGTGTTCTGGACGAGCTGGACCCCGTCCTCGGCGTTCGGCAGTTCCAGCACCTTGCCGCTGTGCGCCGAGCGGATCTGGTGGTATCCGCCGCCCACGTCGACGAACCGCCACTGCTGCACGGCCAGGTCGTTGCGGGTGAACTGGTTGACCGGCGCGCCGTCGGCGGTGGACCAGCCCCACAGGTCCATGGCCTTGCCGCTGTGTCGGTTGACGAGGACGTAGGTGGCGCCGGGGTCGACCGTGGCCGCCGCGGCGGGTCGCGGACCGACGGCCACGGCGGCGCCGACGAGCGCCAGCACGGCCGTGGCCACCAGGCCGAGGCGTCGACGGGTGGGGTGTCTGTGCGTGTCGGGGGACGTCATGTGGCTCCTTCGGCTGGCGCGGGGCGGCGGGAGGGGTGCGTGACCACCCCGTCGAGGCCGCCAGCAATCCAATCCCGTCGATGCATGGAAGATGGTAAGCGCTTTCCAGTCCCGGCGCGAACGCTGCCGACGCGACCGGCCGCCGGCGGCCGGGGGAGCTGCCCGATACCTGACAGTCGCCGGGTGCCCACATCGGACCCGTTGATCGCGCGGCGGGACGTCTGCCGTGGTGGGGCCCGTCGGGGCGGCCCGATCACCCGCGGGATCGGCCGGATCTGGGATTCCACGCGGGCGCCACTCGTGTCCCGAATTCTGGGAGACATCTTGGCAGTGGAATCGGCGGTCGTGGACTCTCTCTGCGGAGAGCGATGGCTCGGTGGCTCATGGTCACGATGTGTCACCATCTCCGGTCGTCGACCTGGCAGCGGGCGCGCGACCGATCACCGTCAGTATTGGGGGAGCGCTCGGTGGGACGCGCCATGCCAGTTTGCGGTTCGCGGTGAGCGCACCTGCGCGCCCCGCCGGGCCCGTCCGTCGGCCCACCCCGTCCCGACCCGCCGTCCGACCGTCCACGGTCGACACCCTGCACCGGATGGTCGAGGCCCAGGTCGACCGGACCCCGGACGCCGACGCCGTGTGGTGCGACGGGCAGGTCCTCACCTACGGCGAGCTGGACGCGGCGGCCAACCGGGTGGCCGCGCTCCTCGTCGACCGGGGGGTGCGCCAGGGGGACCGCGTCGGCGTCTGCCTGCCCCGCAGTCCCCGGCTCGTGGCCGCGCTGCTGGGCGTGCTCAAGGCCGGTGCCTGCTACGTGCCGCTGGACCCGGCCTACCCGGCCGCCCGGGTCGCCTTCATGACCGAGGACTCCGGGGCCCGACTGGTGCTGACGGTGGCCGACCTCGCCGACCGGTTCGCCGACGCCGCGCTGCGTCTCGACGACCCCGACCTCGACCCCGACGCCCGCCCGGCGGCCCGGCCCGGCCTGCCCGGCGACCCGTCCGACCTGGCGTACGTCATCTACACCTCCGGCTCGACCGGCCGGCCCAAGGGCGTCGCCGTCGAGCACCGCTCGGCCTCCGTGCTCATGCACTGGACCCGGGAGACCTTCACCGACGTCGAACTGGGCGGCGTACTCGCCGCCACGTCCGTCTGCTTCGACCTGTCCGTCTTCGAGCTCTTCGGCCCGCTCTGCTGGGGCGGTCGGGTGGTGCTCGTCCGCGACGCGCTGGCCCTGGCCGCGCCGGACGCCGACCGGCTGCCCGTCGCCCTGGTCAACACCGTGCCGTCGGCGATGAGCGAGCTGCTCGCGGCAGGCGCGCTACCGGGCAGCGTCCGCACCGTCTGCCTCGCCGGCGAGCCGTTGACCGCGGCGCTCGCCGCCCGGGTGCTCGCCCGGCCGCACGTACGCCGGCTCTGCAACCTCTACGGGCCGTCCGAGGACACCACCTACTCGACCTGGGCGGAGGTGCCGGCCGAGGGGGGAGACCCGCCGATCGGCCGTCCGTTGCCGGGCACCCGCGTCTACCTGCTCGACGAGGACGGCCGGCCGGTGCCGCCCGGGGAGCCGGGAGAGCTGTACCTGGCCGGCGCCGGGCTGGCCCGGGGCTACCTCAACCGGCCGGAGGAGACCCGGGCGCGTTTCCTGGCCGATCCGTTCCGCCCCGGGGAGCGGATGTACCGCACCGGCGACCGGGTCCGGCTGCGCCCGGACGGGCAGTTGCAGTTCCTCGGCCGGATGGACGACCAGGTGAAGCTGCGCGGATACCGCATCGAGCTGGGCGAGGTGGCCGCGCGGCTGGCCGCCCTGCCTGGCGTACGCGAGGCGACCGCCGCGGTGCGGACCGGGCCGAGCGGCGACCCGCTGCTCGTCGGCTACCTCGTCGGCGAGCGCCGCGACGACGTGCGGGACCTGCTGCGGGAGACGGTCCCCGCCCCGCTCGTGCCGTCCGCCGTCGTCTGGCTGGACCGCCTGCCGACCACCCCCAACGGCAAGGTCGACCGGGCGGCGCTGCCCGCCCCGGAGGTCGCCCCCGCCGCGAGCGACGGCGACGGCGCGCCGCTGGCCGGCTCCGCCGCCACGGTCGCCGCCGTCTGGCGCGACGTGCTCGGCCGGCCGGTGGACCGAACGGACGCCGACTTCCTCGCCCTCGGGGGCGACTCCCTCCTGGCCGTACGCTGCGCCACCCGGCTCGCCGCCGCGACGGGCCTGCCGGTCGCCCCGGCGGCGCTGTTCGCACACGCCACGGTGGAGGCGCTCGCCGGCCACCTCGACGACCTGCGCCGGGCCGCCGGAGCCACCACCACGGGCACCGCCGGGACCGCGACCGCCGGAGCCGCACCCGGGCCGGGGCACCCGGCGGGCGGTACGCCACCCGCGGCGCCCGTGGACGCGGCCCCGCTCTCGGCCGCGCAGACCCGGCTGTGGTTCCTGCACCAGCTGGATCCGGCCGACACCTCCTACCTGGTGTCGTTCGCGGTCCGGCTGCCGCCGGGGACCGACCCGGGAGCGCTCGACCGGGCACTGCGCCGCGTGGTGGCCCGGCATCCGGCGCTGCGTACCGTCTTCCCGTCGACCCCGGACGGCCCGGTGCAGCGGGTCCGCGACGACCTCGACGTCCCGCTGGTCGTCGCCCCGCCCCGCGCCGGGGTGCCGCTGGACGAGCAGCTCGACCAGCTCGCCGCCGCCGAGGCGCGTACCCTCATGGACCTCGCCACCGGCCCGCTGCTGCGCGCCCGACTGGTCGCCGCCGACGACGGGCGGGCGGCGCTGCTCCTGGTCGCCCACCACATCGTCTGCGACGACTGGTCGTTCAGCGTCATCGTGCGGGACCTGGGCCGCGCCTGCGAGGCCGAGGCGGCGGGCGCCGGGGCGGGCCCGCCGTGGCCGGCCGGTCCGGCGACCGGCCCGGCGGAACTCGCCGTGGCCCAGCGGGACTGGCTGGCCGCCCCGGCCGGCCGGGAGGCCGTGGCCGCCGTGGTCGCCGCGCTGCGCGGCGCGCCGACGACCCTGGACCTGCCCGCCGCCGCACCGGCGCTCGCCGCCGCCACGTCGCCCCGCGCCGACAGCTCCCCGGCCGGGGCCGCCCTGCGGACCCGCATCGACGACGACACCGCCGCCGTGGTCCGCGACCTCGCCCGCGCCAGCCGCGCCAGCCTGCACATGGTCGGGCTGGCCGCCTTCGCCGCGCTGGTCGCTGCGGAGACCGGCCGCACCGACGTGCTGATCGGTGTCGCCTTCGCCGGCCGGACCAGCGTCGCCGCCGAACAGAGCGTCGGCTGCTTCGTCAACACCATGCCCCTGCGCCTGCGGCCCGCCCCGGAGCGGTCCTTCGCCGACCTGGTGGACGAGGCGCGCCGGGTGACCCTCTTCGCCGCCGCCCACCAGGACGTGCCGTTCGACGTCGTCGTCGAGCGGCTCCGCCCGGCCCGGCAGCCGGGCCGCAACCCGCTGGTCCAGGTCGCGTTCGGCGTGCAGAACGCCCCGGCGGCCCGGCACGTCGACGCCTCCGGCGGCGAGTTCGTCGGGGTGGAGCTGACCCCCGACACCGCCCGGCTCGACCTGACCCTCTGGCTCGACGAGCGCCGCGACGGGCTGGCGGCGCTCTGGACCTACCGCACCGACCGCTTCGACGGCGAACTGGTCGACACGTGGCACCGCCGCTTCACCGCATTCCTACGCGGCGCGGCCGCCGATCCCCGGCGCAGCCTCGCCCGATGTGCCCACACCCTGGGGGGAACGAGAGATGAGTGAGCAGACCCCGGTCGCGCCGGTGATCCCGCGCCGCGGCCGCGAACGGTCCCTGGTCGACGTACGCCCCGACTGGCCCGGCGGGCCCCTGCCGGCCCTCGTCCAGGCCAACGTGCCCGACGTGGACCTGGCCGCCTGGCTGGCCGGCAACCGGTCCACCGTGGACGAACTGGCGCGCCGCGCCGGCGCCGTGCTGTTCCGTGGCTTCGCGGTGGACGGCGCGGCCGACTTCCGCACCGTCATGGCCGCCCTCTCCGACGACGTGCTCAGCTACGGCGAGCGCTCGTCGCCGCGCAGCGAGGTGACCGAGGGCGTCTACACCTCCACCGAGCACCCGGCCGACCAGCCGATCGTGCTGCACAACGAGCAGTCGTACACGGTGAACTGGCCGCTGCGCATCGTCTTCCACTGCGAGACCGAGCCCGCCGCCGGTGGGCGCACCCCGCTGGCCGACAGCCGCCGGGTGCTCGCCCGGCTGCGCCCGGAGACGGTCGCCGGGTTCGAGCGCCGGGGCGTGCTCTACCGGCGCAACTACCTGCCGGGGATCAGCCTGCCGTGGCAGACGGCGTTCCAGACCGACGACCGGGCCGAGGTCGAGGCGTACTGCGCCCGCGCGCTGATCGACGTCGAGTGGGTCGGCGAGCAGCAGCTGCGTACCCGCCAGGTCCGCCCCGCCGTGCGGGAGCACCCCGTGACGGGGGAGCGGACCTGGTTCAACCACGCCCTGTTCTTCCACGTCACCTCGCTGCCGGCGGAGGTCAGCGCCGGGCTGCGCGCGTCGCTGGCCGAGGAGGACCTGCCCTACCAGACCGCGTACGGCGACGGCACGCCCATCGGCGACGACGTGCTGGCCGAGCTGCGCGCCGCGTACGCGGCCGAGACCCGCTCCTTCGCCTGGCGGCGCGGCGACGTGCTGCTGGTGGAGAACATGCTGGCCGCGCACGCCCGGGAGCCGTTCACGCCGCCCCGGCGCATCCTGACCGCGATGTCCGACCCGGTCGCCGCGCCCGAGCTGGCCGCCGCCACCGTGACCGCCACGGGGGTGCGGTCGTGACCGGGCCGGCGCCGCGCCGACGGGGCAGCGGCGCGGTCACCTCGCCGGTGTCCCGCCGGGTGCTGGTCGACGACACGTTCGTGCTGCTGGTGGAGGCCGCCGTGCCGGACCTCGACCTGGCCGGCTGGCTGGCGGGGCGCCGCGACGAGCTGCTGCGCGACCTCGACGCCCACGGGGCGGTCTTCTTCCGGGGCTTCGAGGTGGCCACGGCCGACGACTTCAGCCGGGCCGCCCGCGCGGTCAGCCCGGACCTGCTCGGCTACCTGGAACGCGCCGCGCCCCGGCACGAGGTCGCGGAGAAGGTCTTCACCTCCACCGAGTTCAACGCCGAGCAGTGGATCCCGCTGCACCACGAGATGTCGTACTCGCACAACTGGCCCACCCACCTCTACTTCTGGTGCGCCCAGCCGGCCACCGGCAGCGGCGGCGCGACCCCGCTGGCCAGCGAGCGGGTGGTGAGCCCGCGCATCCCCGCCGAGGTACGACAGCGGTTCCTCCGGCACGGGGTCAGCTACGTGCGCAACTACGGCCCGCACCTGGACCTGCCCTGGCAGGAGGCGTTCCAGACGACCGACCGCGCCGAGGTGGAGAAGTACTGCGCCGACTCGGCCACCGAGTACACCTGGCTCGACGGCGACGGGCTGCGGACCCGGGCCCGTCGGCAGGCGGTGGCGACCCACCCGCGCACCGGCGAGACGGTCTGGTTCAACCACGCGCACCTGTTCCACGTCTCCAACATGCCCGCCGAGGTGTCGGCCGCCCTGCTGCGCGAGTACGGGCCCGAGGGGCTGCCCCGCAACGCCTACTACGGCGACGGCGAACCGATCCCCGACGAGGTGGTGGCCGGCATCCGGGACCTGTATCGGGAACACGCGGTGTCGGTTCCCTGGCAGCGCGGCGACGTGCTGGTGGTGGACAACTTCCTCGCGACCCACGGTCGCGAACCCTTCAGCGGCGACCGGCAGATCCTGGTCGCCATGTCCGACCTCTACCTCAACCGGAGCGTGGTGTGAACGGCTACCGTCTGTCCCCGATCCAGCGGCTGGCCTGGTCCGGGGCGCAGGACCTGGTCCGCGCCCGGGTGCTGCTCGACCGCCCGCTGGACCGGGCCCGGTTGCAGACCGCCCTGGACGCGGTGGTCGCCCGGCACGAGGCGCTGCGCCTGACCCTGGTGCACCACCCCGGGCTGCGGGTGCCGTTGCAGGACGTCGACGACGACCGCAGCGTCGTCGTCGGCGCCCAGGGCGAGCTGTCGGTGACCGTCACCGACGACGCCCTGGAGCTGGCCGCCACGCCGTTGATCGCCGACCCGGCGAGCCTGCGGCTCGTCCTCGCCGACCTGGCCCGCGCGTACGCCGACGGCCGGCTGGCCGACGACCCCGACGCCCTGCAGTTCCTCGACGTCACCGAGTGGCAGCTGTCGCAGCGGCAGGAGGCCGACCCGTTCGGCGCCCCCGCCGCGCCGGCCGCGCGGCTGGTCACCCCGCACGGCGACGACCCGGTCGAGGTCGGCACCGCGACCGTGCCCGCCGCGGCGCTGAGCGCCGCCGCGCGCGAGGCCGGCGTCGGCGTCGCGAACCTGCTCTTCGCCGCCTGGGCGCTCGCGCTGTCCCGCCGGGCCGAGCCGCCCGCCGGGGTCGACGACGCGGACCTGGTGCTGGCCCGGTGGAGCGACGGGCGGCAGGCCACCGGGACGGCCGGTGTCGTCGGCCCGCTGGGCGGCCACGCGCCGGTCCGGCTGGGCCTGCCCCTGCCGGCCGCGCCCAAGGCGCTGCTCGACGAGGTACGCGCCGCCGAGTCCGCCGCCGAGGAGGCGTTCCACCTGGTCGAGCCGGTCGGCGAACACTCCGACGCGGTCGCCGGTTTCGCCGTCGTACCGGCCGGGGACCCGGCGGCCCTGGGTGGCCTGGGCGCCACCGCCGTCGAGGTCTCCGCGCCGCCCGCGACGGCCGGCCCGCAGCTGACCGCCGTGGTCGGCGACGACGAGGTGACCCTGCGGGTCGTCGGGGGCCGCTGGTTGCTGGAGGGCCTGCTGGCGATCCTGGGGTCGCTGCCCCGGGCGCTGGCCGACGGCACGCCGCTGGTGCTCACCGGCGAGGGGGAGGCCCGCTGGCTCGCCGACGCGGCCGGCGAGCCGTCCCGCGCCGCGGTGCGCACCCTCGTCGAGCTGCTCGACGACGGGCTGGCCGGCGCCGACCAGGACAGCCCGGCGGTGGTCGCCGCCGACGGCACGTACACCGTCGGCGAGCTGCGCGACGTCGCGGCCCGGGTCGCCGCCGGCCTGGTCGAGCGGGGGCTGCACCGCTCACCTGTGGGCGTGCTCGCCACCCGGTCCCGGGACACCGTCGCCGCGTTCCTCGGCGTGCTGCGGGCCGGCGCGGTGTACGTACCGCTGGATCCGGCGGCGCCGGCGGAGCGGCTCGCCGCGCAGGTCCGCGCGGTCGACGCCGGGCTCGTCGTCGGCGCGGGCGGCCCGGCGGGACTCGCCGGCGCCACCGTCGCCGAGCTGGCCGCCGGCACCGCGACGGCGGCCGTGCCCCCGGCGGCGCCCACCGATGTGGCCTACGTCATCTTCACCTCCGGCTCCACGGGCACGCCGCGACCGGTCCAGGTCCCGCACGGCGCCGCGGCCCACCTGGCGTACGCGCTCGAGGAGACCGTGTACGCGGGCAGCCGGGCCGGGCTGCGGGTGGCGGTGAACGCCCCGCTCACCTTCGACGCCTCGGTCAAGCAGCTCGTGCAGCTGGCCCACGGCCGCAGCCTGTACCTGGTGCCCGAGGACGCCCGGCGCGACGGCGCCGAGCTGGCCGCGACCCTCGCCGACAACCGGGTCGACGTGCTCGACCTGACCCCCTCCCAGCTGCGCATCCTGCTCGCCGGGGCCGGCGACGCCCGGCTGCCGGAGCTGCTGCTGGTGGGCGGCGAGGCGATCCCGCCGGACCTCTGGGACACCCTCGCCGCGCTGCCCGGCGTCCGGGCGGTCAACCTGTACGGGCCCACCGAGTGCACCGTGGACAGCACCGCCGCCGAGATCCGCCCCGCGACGGCGCCGACCATCGGCCGTCCGCTGCCGGGCGTCGGCGCGTGGGTCCTCGACGAGCGGCTGCGGCCGGTGCCGCCCGGCGTGGCCGGCGAGCTCTGCGTCAGCGGGCCGCAGCTGGCCGACGGCTACCTGGGCGACCCGGAGACGACGGGCCGCCGGTTCGTCCGGGCCGCCCTGCCCGGCGGCCGGACGGAGCGTGTCTACCGCACCGGCGACCGGGTGCGCTTCGACGCCGAGGGGCGCCTGAGCTACCTGGGCCGGCTGGACGACCAGGTGAAGATCCACGGCTTCCGGGTGGAGCCGGGCGAGGTGGCCGCGACGCTGCGGGCACACCCGGAGGTCGCCGACGCGGCGGTCGTGGCCCGCGACGACGACGGGCACGGCGACCGCCTCGTCGGCTACGTCCGCCCGGCCGCGCCGGCCGTCGACGTCGACCTGGACCGGGTCGCCGGGATCAACCCGCACGAGACCCGCTACCTGTACGACGAGATCTTCACGCAGCGGGTCTACCTGCGCGACGGCATCGTGCTGCGCCGGGGCGCGACGGTCTTCGACGTCGGCGCCAACATCGGCATGTTCTCGCTGTTCGTCCACGCGGCCTGCCCGGACGCGACAATCCACGCCTTCGAGCCGGTGCCGTCGGTCGTGGCGGCCCTGCGGCGCAACGTCGAGGAGTTCGGCGTGCCGGCCACCGTGCACCCGGTGGGTCTGTCCACCGCGCCGGGGCAGGTCTCCTTCACCTACTACCCGGGCTACTCGATGATGTCCGGCCAGGCCGCGTACGCCGACCCGGCGGCCGAGGTCGCCGTGATCAAGCGGTTCCTCGCCAACGAGCGCGACCGGGGCGAGTCCGACCGGGAGACCCTGCTGGAGCGGGTCGACGAGCTGTTGGCGGAGCGCTTCGACGGCGCCGAGGTGACAGTCGACGTGCGCCCGCTGTCGGAGGTCATCGACGAGGTCGCGCCGGAGCGCATCGACCTGCTGAAGATCGACGTGCAGCGGGCCGAGGCCGACGTGCTCGCCGGCATCGAGGAGCGGCACTGGCCGCTCATCGCGCAGGTCGCCATGGAGGTGCACGACGCCGTCGGCACCGGCACCGAGGGGCGCCTGGACGAGCTGATCGCCCTCTTCGAGGACCGCGGGTTCGACGTGGTCACCCGCCAGGACGACCTGCTCACCGGCACCGACCGGCACACCCTGCACGCCGTGCGTCCCGAGTACGCCGCCGACCCGCGGCCCGCGGTGGCGGTCCCGGACGGCCCGGCCGCCGGCCCGCTGGAGGCCCGGTTGACCGACTGGCTCGCCCAGCGGCTGCCCGCCCACCTGGTCCCCGCGGCCGTGGTGCTCCTCGACGACCTGCCGCTGACCCGCAACGGCAAGCTCGACCGGGCCGCGCTGCCCGCGCCGGAGCTCGACCGGGCCCGGCGGGAGCCGGCCGTGGCGCCGGCCAACCGGGCCGAGGAGATCCTCGTCGAGGCGTGGCGGGAGGTCCTGGGCACGCAGTCGGTCGGGGTGACCGACAGCTTCTTCGCCCTCGGCGGCGACTCGATCCGCAGCATCCAGATGCAGGTCGCGGCGAACCGGCGCGGCCTGTCGTTCCGGCTCGGCGACATCTTCGTGCACCAGTCGATCCGGGAACTGGTCGCGCACGGCGAGATCACCCTCACCGGGCCCGACGCCGACGCCACCGACGCCTCCGACGTGGCCGGGGCGGCGGAGCCGTTCGCCCTGGTCGTCGCCGCCGACCGGGACCGCCTGCCCGCCGGGCTGACCGACGCCTACCCGATGACCGCGCTGCAACAGGGCATGGTCTACCACTGCGAGCTGACCGGCGACCCGGCGATGTACCACAACGTCACCGCGCACCGCGTCGACGCGCCGCTGGAGGCGGAGGCGCTGCGCGCCGCGCTGGCCGACCTGGTCGCGCGGCACCCGGTGCTACGGACCGGCTTCTCCCTCGGCGCCCACACCGAGCCGCTGCAACTGGTGCACGCCGAGGTGCCGGTCGAGGTGCCGGTGACGGAGCTGACCGACGCCGACGAGGCCACCCGCCGGGCCCGCGTCGACGAGTTGGTGGCGGCCGAGCGGGTGCGGCCCTTCGACTGGGACCGGCCGCCGCTGCTGCGGCTGCACGCCGTGCGCGACGACACCGACACCTTCACCCTGATCGTGGCGGAGTGCCACGCGATCCTCGACGGCTGGAGCCTGCACCTCCTCCTCGGCGAGCTGCTGGCCGCGTACGACCGGCGCCGCGCCGGGCTGTCCGTGCCGCACCGCCCGACGTTGCCCTTCCGCGCGTACGTGGCGGCGGAACGGGAGGCCGTGGCGGACGCCGGGTCGCGCCGGTTCTGGCTCGAGGGCGCCGGCGGCGTGCCGCCGCTGCTGCTCGGCGGGGCGGAGCCACGGATCACCACCACCCGTCGGGTGCCGCTGGCGGCGTCCACCACCGACGCCGTCACCGAGGCCGCCCGGGCCGCCGGCGTACCGGCCAAGTCCTGGCTGCTCGCGGTCCACCTGCGGGTGATCGGGGAGGTCGCCGGCCGGGACGAGGTGGTGACCGGGCTGGTCGTCGGCGCCCGGCCCGAGGCCGAGGGGAGCGACGCCACGCTCGGGCTGTTCCTCAACACCCTGCCGGTGAGCGCCGTGCTGGGCACCCGGTCGCTGGCCGAGCTGGCCGCCGACGCCTGGCAGGCGGAGCGGTCGCTGATGGGCCACCACCGGTTCCCGCTCGCCGAGATCGTCCGTGCGGGCGGGGCCGGGCCCCGGTTCGACCACTTCTTCAACTGGACCCACTTCCACGGCGGCGCCGAGGAGGGCGAGGGCGGCGGGGGCCGTGGCAGCCGCATCGTCGACAGCCGGGGCATCACTGTCGACGTGGCGTTCAGCCTCGCCGTCGACGTGGAGGTGGACCCGGCGACCGGCCAGCTCGCCCTGACCCTCCAGTACGACGCCCGGCACGTCGACGAGGCGCGGGCCGACCGGCTGGCCGAGGCGTACCGCCGGCTGCTGGCGACCGACCCGACGGCGCCGCTGCCGGCCGTCGGACCGTCGGGTCCCGTCGTCCCCGCCCCGCGCGACGGGGACGCCCGGGACCGCTGGGCGGCCCGGGTCGCGTCGGTCTGGCAGGAGGTCGTCGGCGTGGCGCCGCGCGGCGAGCGGGCGGAGTTCCTCGCCGCGGGCGGCGACTCGCTGCGCGCGCTGCGCCTGGTCACCGCGCTGCGGCAGCGCCACGGCAGCACCATCACCCTGCCGGAGTTCGTCGCGCTGGGCAGCTACGGCGCCGTCGTCGAGCGGGTGAGCCGCGATGGCTGAGAACCCGTGGCTGGTGGTCCGGGCGCCCGTCGCCCGGCCCGCCCTGCGCCTGTTCTGCCTGCCCTACGCGGGCGGCAACGCCGGGGCCTTCGAGACCTGGCGGGCGGGGCTGCCGCGCGCCGTCGAGGTGAACGCGGTGCAGTACCCGGGCCGCCGAGAGCGGGTCGCCGATCCCGCGCCACGACGGATGACGCCGCTGGTGCAGGCCCTCGAGGCGGCCCTGGCGCCGCACCTGGACCGGCCCTACGCGGTCTACGGCGACTGCCTCGGCGCGTACGTGGCGTTCGAGCTGGTCCGCCGGCTGGAGCGACGCGGGCACCGCCCGGCCGATCTGCTGGTGGTCTCCTCGGCTGTCGCCCCGCACCGCGCCGAGGTCGAACCGGACCACTCCGGCGCCGACGACGCCACGTTCCTCGCCGAGCTGGTCGCGCTGGGCACGATGCCGGCGGCCGTCGCCGCGCACCCGGAGCTGGCCGCCGCCGCGCTGCCGGCGGCCCGCGCCGACTTCGAACTCGGCCGCAGCTACCGCTACCGCGACGCCGGCCCGATCGGCGTGCCGGTCACCGCGATCCGCGGCGACGCCGACCCGCACGTCGACGACGTCGGGACGGCGGCGTGGGCCGACCTCACCACCGCCGGCTGCACCACCGTCACCGTCCCGGGCGGGCACGACCTGCTCGCCCGGGCCGACCCCGGACTGCTCGGCGCCGTCCGGTCCGCCCTCCTCGGCAAGGAGCCGTCTTGACCGTCACGTCACTGCTCTGCTTCCCGTACGCCGGCGCGGGCGCCTCGGTGTATCAACCGTGGCAGCGGGTCGCACCGCCCGACCTGGAGATCCTCCCGGTGCAGTTGCCGGGCCGGGAGAAGCGCTTCGTCGAGGAGCCGTACCGCCGGATGGACCAGGCCGTCGACGGGCTCCTCGACGAGGTGCTCGAACTGGTCGCCGGCCGCGACCGGGTGGCGCTGTTCGGCCACAGCATGGGCGCGGTGCTCGCGTACGAGATGGCCGGCCGGCTGGCCCAGGCGGTCGGGGTGCGGCTGGCGCACCTGTTCGTCAGCGGCTCGCCCGACCCGTGGTCGGGCCGCGACCACACGGCCGCCGACCTGCCCGACGACGAGTTCGTGGCGCGGGTGGAGGAGTTCGCCGGCTACACGCACCCGGCGCTGGCCGACCCCGACATGCGGGAGCTGCTGCTGCCGACCCTGCGCGCCGACGTGGAGCTGCACGAGGGCTACCGGCCGGGCGGCGACAAGCGGCTGGACGTGCCGGTGACCGCGCTGCGCGGTGCCGACGACACCCTGGTGGCCGCGTCGGCGCTGGCCGGCTGGGACCGGGTCACCTCCGCCGGGTTCGCCTCCCTCACCGTCCCCGGTGGACACATGTACCTCGCCGACGACCCGGCCGAGCTGCTGGCGCTGGTGCGACGGAGGCTGGCCGGTGCCTGAGCCGACGCCGGGCCGGCTGGCCGGCCGGACCGCGATCATCACGGGCGCGGCGCGAGGGCTGGGCCGGGCCTGCGCGACCGCCTTCGCGGCGCAGGGCGCCGACCTGGTCCTGGTGGACGTGGCCCACGACCTGCCCGACGTGCCGTACCCGCTCGGCTCGGCCAGCCAGC
The DNA here is from genome assembly GCF_043198195.1 of Micromonospora sp. NPDC048868. Lineage (NCBI taxonomy): Bacteria > Bacillati > Actinomycetota > Actinomycetes > Micromonosporales > Micromonosporaceae > Micromonospora > Micromonospora sp. NPDC048868. Next base: position 24,095 of record NZ_JBICUN010000021.1, on the reverse strand, counting down.
TCACGCACACCGCCAAGCTCTGCGCGGAGCTGGGGGTGGCCGCGTACCCGGTCGAGGCCGACGTGCGGGACCTCGACGCGGTCCGGGCCGCCGTCGCGCTCTGCCTGGACCGGTTCGGCCGGATCGACGTCCTGGTGAACAACGCCGGCATCGCGGCGCCCTCCGGCAAGCCGGTGCACGAGATCAGCGAGGCCGAGTGGCAGCTCATGCTCGACGTCGACCTCTCCGGCCCGTGGCGGATGGTCAGCGCGGTCGGCGCGGTGATGTGCCGGCAGCGCGCCGGGAGCATCGTCAACGTGGCGTCGACCGCCGGCCTGGTCGGCTACCGGCACTTCGCCGGGTACGTCGCCGCCAAGCACGGCCTGGTTGGCCTGACCCGGGCCGCGGCGCTGGACTACGCGCCGCTGAAGGTGCGGGTCAACGCCCTGTGCCCCGGCTCGGTGCGCGACGATCCGTACGTCGAGGGTCGGATGCTGGCCGAGATCGCCCGGTCGCTGGAGGTGCCGGTCGCCGAGCACGAGGAGACGTTCGTCCAGGCCCAGCCGATGAACGCCCTGATCGAGCCCGACTCGGTGGCCCAGGCCGCACTCTGGCTGGCCTCCGACGAGTCGTCGCAGGTCACCGGCTCGGTCATCACCGTCGACGGAGGATTCACGACCCGATGAGCAGCCGTCCACAGCCCACCCGACAACAGTCCGACCCGGGCCGCTCCTGCCACGCGGCGGCGGTGGCCGTCGCCGGCGACCCCGCCGAGGTCGCCGCCCGGTTCGCCGCCGCGCTGGCGCGGCGGGGCCTCGACGCCGCCCGGCTCTGGGTGGACCGGGTGCCCGCGTCGGCGGCCGCCGCGCGCCGCGCCGCCGAACTGGCGCGACCGCTGCCCGCCGACGGTCCGCCGGTGCGGGCGGTGCTGCTGCGCCACGACGACGGCGCCGACCTGGTGCTCGTCGCCCGGCGTGGCCCGCTCAACGGCCGCGCGCTGGGCGAGCTGGCCGTCGAGGCGGCCGGGACCACGCCGTCGGCCGGGGCGGAGCCGACCGCCGGCCCGGGGCCCGGGGACCGCCCCGAGGGTGTCGCGCCGGACCCGGCCGGGCAGCCGAGGCCGGCCGGGCAGGCGGAGCCGCCGGGGAGCGCCGCCGTCGAGACGGCCGGGACCGGGGCCGAGGACGACGGGGAACACGAGGGGGACACCGCCTGGCGGGGCGGGAACCCGCGCGCCGACCGGCCCGCGTCGTACGCCTTCGCCGTGCCCGCCGGGACCGACCTGCTGGCGCTGACCGGCGCGGTCGGCGCGGTGCTGGCCCGCTTCGGCGGCGTGCGCCGGGTGCGGGTCGGCACGCTGCGCGACGAGGGGCCGGCGGTCGTGCCCGTGTCGGTGGACGGCACCCTGCGCGCCCTCGCGACCCGACCCGCCGAGCCGGCCCCGTGGCCCTCCTCCGGGCGGACGCCCGACGCCGGGCCGCCGGAGGCCGTGGTCGGCGTGCTCACCGCCGACAGCCCCGCTGACACCTACCTGCCCAGCCTGACGCCGCCGTGGCCGCTAACCCTGAGCCTGCGCGGCGGCACCGTCACCTGCGACTTCCGCACCGGCGTGTGGTCCGCCGACGTGGTCGCCACGGTGGCGGGCTACGTCGCCCGCGTCCTCGGCCAGCTCCTCGCCGACGGCGACCGCGCGCTGGCCGACTGCGACCTGTTCGACGACGCCGAGCGGGACCGGGTCGCGGCCCTCGGCGGGGCGGCCGGCGGCCTGCCCGAGCCGACCGGCGGCATCCACGACCGGGTGGCCGGGTGGGCCCGGGCCACCCCGGACGCCCCGGCGGTGTCCTACGGCGACGACCGGCTCACGTACGCCCAGCTCGACGCCCGCGCCGGACGGATCGCGGCGGCGCTGCGGGCGCGGGGCTGCGGCCCGGGCACCCGGGTCGGCGTCTGCCTGGAACGCTCCGTGGACCTGGTGGCGGCGCTGCTCGGCGTGCTCAGGGCCGGCGCCGCCTACGTGCCGATCGACCCCACCTACCCGGCCGAGCGCATCCGCTACACCGTCGAGGACTCCCGCGTGAGCCTGCTCGTCGGCGCCGACGGCGTGGAGGTCGACGAACTGCTCGCCGCCGACACCGACGACGCGGCGGGCACCGGGCCGGCGACGGCCGGCCCGGACGACCCCGCGTACGTCATCTACACCTCCGGCTCCACCGGCCGGCCGAAGGGCGTCCAGGTCCCGCACCGCAACGTGCTGGCCCTGGTCGCCGCGACCCGGGACGAGTTCGGGCTCGGCCCTGCGGACACCTGGACGATGTTCCACTCCAGCGCGTTCGACTTCTCGGTCTGGGAGATCTGGGGCTGCCTGCTCACCGGCGGGCACCTGGTCGTCGTTCCGCACCTGGTGGTCCGCGACCCGGCCGAGTTCCACGCCCTGCTGCGCGCGGAGCGGGTCACCGTGCTCAACCAGACCCCGTCGGCGTTCGCGCAGCTCGTCGACGCCGACCGGCGCGCCGCGCACCGGCTGGGGCTGCGCCTGGTGGTGTTCGGCGGCGAGCCGCTGGACGCCGGCATGCTGACCGGCTGGTTCGACCGGTACCCGGAGCGCGACTGCCGGATGGTCAACATGTTCGGCATCACCGAGACCACCGTGCACGTCACCGCGCAGACCATCGACCGGGGCCTGGCTCTGGCCGGCACCCGCTCCGTGGGTCGCCCGCTGCCCGGCTGGTACGTCCACGTGCTCGACCCGGCGGGGCGGCTGCTGCCGCCGGGCGCCGCCGGGGAGATCCACGTCGGCGGCGCCGGGGTGGCCGACGGCTACCTGCACCGCGACGAGCTGACCGCCCAGCGCTTCCTGCCCGACCCCTGGCGGGGCGGGCGGATGTACCGCAGCGGCGACCGGGGTCGGCTGCTCCCGGACGGGCGGCTGGAGCACCTGGGCCGGCTCGACGACCAGGTCAAGATCCGTGGCTACCGGATCGAGCTGGACGAGATCCGCCAGGTGCTGCTCGACGACCCGGACGTGCTGGCCGTGGCGGTCACCGTGGACACCGCCGACGCCCGGCTGCACGCGTACGTGGTGCTCGCCGACGGGGCCGACCCGCCCGCCGAGCTGCGCCGCCGGGTGGCCCGGATCCTGCCCGAGTACATGGTGCCGGCCACGGTGACGCCGCTGCCGGCGCTGCCGCTCACCGCCAACGGCAAGCTCGACGCCGCCCGGCTGCCCGCGCCGGCCGCCCGGCCCCTGCCCGCCCCCCGGGAACCCGCCGACCCCGGGGCGGGACCCGGCCGCGCCGAGCGGATCCGGGTGGTCTGGGAGCGGGTGCTCGGCGCCGAGGTGGGGCCGGAGGACAACTTCTTCGACCTCGGCGGCAACTCCCTGCTCGCGCTGCGGCTGCTGCGTGAACTGCGCGCGCAGGGCCTCGGCGAGTTCACCCCCCGCCACCTGTACGTGCACCCCACGGTGCGCGCCCTGGTCGGCGCGACCGGTACGGAGCGGTGATGGCCGACGTCGACACGCTGACCCGCCTCTGGCCCCAGGTGCGCGAGGTGGCCGTCAAGGGCGGCTGCGCGTACGTGGTGGCCGAGGACTACCTCGACCCGCTGCACCTGCGCGGCCTGCTCGCCCGGGAAGTGCCCGACGCCGAGCTGCCCCGGCACATCGTGCAGGTCGACTCCCTCGACCCCGCCGACCTGGTGGAGCCGGACGACCGGTTCGGGGCGTACCTGCCGCCGCGCGACGACACCGAGCGCGTCCTGGTACGCATCGCGGAACGCCTGCTCGGCGTGCCGAAGCTGGGCGTGCTCGACGACTTCTACGCCGCCGGCGGCGACTCGCTCGCCGCGACCGGGCTGGCCGTCGAGGCGCAGCGGGCCCTCGGGGTGGGCGTCTCCCTCGCGGCGGTGCTGCGCCACCCGACGGTGGCCGGTCTCGCCGAGGAGATCGGTCGGGCCCGGGCGGCCGTGCCGCTGCCCCGCGCCGAGGCGGCGGACGCCTACCCGCTCTCCCCGCAGCAGCGCCGCGTCTTCCTCGCCCAGTCCCGCGACCCCGCGTCGGTGACCTACAACCTGCCGCTGCTGGTGCCGCTGCCGGCGGACGTCGACCGCGCCCGCCTGGCGGACGCGTTCCGCGCCGTCATCGCCCGGCACGACATCCTCCGCACCGCCTTCGGCACCGAGGCGGGCCGGCCGGTGCAGCGGGTGCTGCCGGCCGTCGGGTTCGACCTGCCGGAGGTCGAGGGCACGGGGACGCTGCCGGTCGAGCCGTTCGACCTGGCCGCCCCGCCGCTGCTGCGGGCCGGCCTGCGGCGTACCGGCGACGGCCCGGTGCTGGCGCTGGACCTGCACCACATCGTCACCGACGGCCTCTCCCTGGCGTTGCTGCTGCGCGAGGTCGACACCGTCTACGCCGGCGGCGAGCCACCGCCGGTCCCCGCCCAGTACGCCGACTACGCGGTGTGGGCCGCCGCCGGGGAGCCGCCCGGGGGCGACTACTGGCGGCGGCGCTTCGCCGAGCCGCCGGCGCCCCTGCGGCTGCCCACCGACGCGGCGCGGCTGACCGGCCGCCCGGCGACGGCGCGGGCCGGCACGGTCGAGTTCGACGTCGGGGCGGAGCGGACCGCCGCGCTGCGGGCGCTGGCCCGGCGCGAGGGGGTGACCCTGTTCCAGGTGCTGCTCGCCTGCTACGCGACCTTCCTCGCCGCGGCGACCGGCGGGACCGACGTCACGGTGGGCACCCCGGTGGCCGGTCGCGGCGCCCCGGGCCTGGACGCGACCATGGGGATGCTGGTCAACACGGTCTGCCTGCGGCACCGGGTGCGGCCGGAGGCCACCTTCCGGGAGTTGCTGACCGAGGTGGCGCACGACGTGGTCGACGCGTTCGCGCACCAGGACTACCCGTTCGACACGCTGGTCGCCGAGGTGCTGCCGGTCCGCGACCAGGACCGGCATCCGCTCTTCGACACGCTGTTCGCGATGCAGCACGCCGAGGTGGCCGCCGCCGACTTCCTGGGGCGGCGGGTCGAGTTGGCCGTCGCGCCCACCGGCCAGGCCATGTTCGACCTGGACATGCAGGTCTACGAGCGCGCGGACTCGCTGCGCGTGCACTGGGCGTACGACGCCGGGCTGTTCCTGCCCGGGACGGTGCGGGCCTTCGCCGACCTCTGGCTGGAGATCGCCGACACCGTCCTGGCCGACCCCGGGGTGCCGGTCGGCGAGCTGACCGGGGCCCGTCGGGTCGCCGCCGGGGCACCCTCCACCATCGACATCGAGTTGTGAGCCGGAGAGATCATGCAGTCGCTGATGACGCGGGGCCAGCTCAAGATCGCCGCGGCGCGCCGCCCGGAGCACGCCCGCCACTGGCGTGCCGTGCTCGGCTCCGGCGCCGACCCGGTCGGCTTCCCCGCCGACCGCACCCCGGCGCCCGGCGCCCCGCCCGAGCCGGCGGCCGTCACCGTGCCGCTCGACGAGGCGGTGGTCGACCGGCTCACCCGGGCCGGCCGGGGCGGCGAGGACGCCCGCCAGGTCCTGGTGACGGCCGCGGTGGCCGCCCTGCTGCGCCGCTACACCGGCGCCGACGACATGCTCGTCGGCCGTCCGGGCGAGCCGGGGCAGTTGGCCGGGATGCTGCCGTTGCGGGTGCGCTGCGCGGCGGAGAGCAGCTACCGCGACCTGGTCGGGCAGTTGCGCACGGCGGTGCCCGAGGCGGCGCGCCACGCCGACTACCCGGTCGAGTTGCTGGCCGAGGAACTGGCGGCGGACGCCGGTCCCGGCCCGCACCCGCTCGTCGACGTGGCGGTGGGGGGCGGCGCCCCGGACGGCGCCGGGGTCGGGGTGTTCTTCGCCCTCGGCGCCGCCGAGGTGACGGTCCACCACGACGCCCGCCGCTACGACGGCGCCACGGCCGAGCGGATCGGCGCCCACCTGGCGCTGTTGCTGGGTCGGGCGCTGGCGGAGCCGGACGCGCCGGTGGCGGACCTGAGCCTGCTGACGGACGGCGACCGGGACGTGCTGCGGGAGGTCAACGACACCGGCGTCGGCCAGGACCCGGCCGGCCGGCCGGACGAGTGGGTCGCCCGGTGGGCCGCCGCCCGCCCGGACGCCGTCGCCGTCCGTACCGCGGCCGGCAGTTGGACGTACGCGGAACTGGAGGCCCGGGTGGCCGCGTACGCCGAGCGGCTGCGCGGCGCCGGGGTGGGCGCGGAGTCGATCGTCGGCGTGCTCGCCGAGCGCTCCCGCGAGCAGTTGGTGGCGATCCTGGCCACCCTGCGGGCCGGCGGCGCCTACCTGCCGGTCGACCCCGGTTACCCGGCGGCGCGCGTCGCCTACCTGCTCGACGACAGCGGGGCCGCTGTGGTGCTCGCCGCCGACCCGGCGCGGGTCCCGGACGGCGTGCCGGTGCTCCCGCTGCCGACCGCCGGCCCGGTGCCCGCCGCCGTCCCGTCGCCCGGCCCCGACGCGCCGCGCCACGGGCGGGACCTCGCGTACGTCATCTACACCTCCGGCTCGACCGGCGCCCCGAAGGGCGCGATGATCGAGCACCGCTCGCTGGCCAACCGGCTGGCCTGGATGCAGCGGCTGTACCCGATCGGCCCCGCCGACGTGATCCTGCACAAGACCCCCACCACCTTCGACGTGTCGGTGTGGGAGCTGTTCTGGTGGGCCCGCGAGGGCGCCTCCGTCTGCCTGCTTCCCGCTGGCGCGGAGCGCGACCCGGAGGCCATCATCGGGGCGGTCGAGGCGCACGGCGTCACCACCGTGCACTTCGTGCCGTCGATGCTGGGCGCGTTCCTCGACTACCTCGGCACCGCCGACACCGGCCGGCTGGCGAGCCTGCGGCAGGTCTTCGCCAGCGGCGAGGCGCTCGGTCCCCGGCAGGTGGACCGGCTCGCGGAGCTGCTGCCCGGCGCGACGCTTGTCAACCTGTACGGCCCCACCGAGGCCACCGTCGACGTCACCCACCACCGCTGCCGGCCCGGCCGGGAGCGGGTGCCGATCGGCCGGCCCGTGGACAACACCCGCCTGTACGTGCTCGACGAGCGGCTACGCCCCCAGCCGGTGGGGGTGCCGGGGGAGCTGTGCGTCGCCGGGGTGCAGCTCGCCCGGGGCTACCTCAACCGCCCGGAGCTGACCCGGGACCGCTTCGTCGCCGCGCCGGAGGTGGGCGAGGAGCGGGTGTACCGCACGGGCGACCTGGCCCGGCTGCTGCCCGACGGCACGCTCGACTACCTCGGCCGCCTCGACCACCAGGTGAAGGTTCGCGGCTACCGCGTCGAGCTGGGCGAGGTGGAGGAGGCGCTGCGCGGGCACCCGGCCGTCAAGGACGCGGTGGTGGTGGCCCGCGACGGCAACCTGATCGGCTACGTGGTCGCCGACGAGCCGGTGGGCGAGGCGACGCTCACCGCCCACCTCGGCACCCTGCTGCCGGGCTACCTGGTCCCCGCCCGGGTGGTCGAGCTGGCGGAGTTCCCGCTGTCGGGCAGCGGCAAGCTGGACCGGCGGTCGCTGCCCGAGCCGGCCGCGCCCGAGCGGCCGTACGTGGCGCCGCGCACCGGGCCCGAGCGGATCCTCGCCGACATCTGGGCCGAGGTGCTGGGTCTCGACCGGGTCGGCGTGGAGGACAACTTCTTCGCCATCGGCGGCAACTCGATCCACTTCGTCACCGTGCTGGCCCGGGCGCACGCCGCCGGGGTGGACCTCACGTTCCAGCAGCTGTTCCGCCACCCGACGATCGCGGCGCTGCTCGCGGCCGGCCCGCCGGGCGCGGAACGGGCGGTGGCGCACCCGCCGTTCGCCCTGCTCGACGAGGCGGACCGGGCCCTGCTGCCGGACGGGGTGGTCGACGCGTACCCGCTCGGGCAGCTCCAGGCGGGGCTGATCTACGAGAACGAGCTGTCCCGGGGCGCCGCCCAGTACCACGACATCATCAGCTTCCTGATCAATGCGCCCTTCGACGAGGCGACGTTCACCGAGGCGGTGCGGATCCTCGTCGCGCGGCACCCGATCTTCCGGACCAGCTACCACCTGACCGGCTTCGGCGAGTACCTGCAACTCGTGCACGCCGACGCGCCGAGCCCGCTGTGGGTGGTGGACCTGCGCGACCGCGACCCGGCCGAGCAGGAACGCTGGCACGCCGACTGGCACGCGCGCGAGCAGTCGTACCGGTTCCGCTGGCAGGAGCCGGGCCTGGTCCGCATCCACGTGCACGTCCTCGGCGACGAGCTGTACCGCTACAGCGTCAGCCAGCACAACTCGGCGCTGGACGGCTGGAGCATCACCCTGCTGCACACCCAGCTCTTCGACACCTACTACCGGCTGCTGGCCGGGGACCGGCCGGACGAGGGACCGGCGGAGAACCACTTCCGCGACTACATCGGGCTGGAACGCCGGGCGCTGGAGTCGGCGGCGGACCGCGACTTCTGGCGCGGCGTCCTCGCCGCGGGCGGGGTCACCGAGCTGCCCCGGTGGCAGCAGCCGCCGGAGGCGCCGGCCGAGCGGCCCGTCGTCTTCCACGAGGTGGAGATCGACGACGCGCTCTCCGAGCGGCTGCTGCGCGCGGCCGACCGGTTGGCGGTGCCGCTGAAGACCGTGCTGCTGGCCGCGCACGTCAAGGTGGTCGGCGCGCTCGCCGGGGACACCGAGGTCGTCACCGGGTACGAGCAGAGCGGCCGGCCGGAGGCGGAGGGCGCCACGGGGGCGCTGGGGCTGTTCCTCAACACCGTGCCGATGCGGGTGGACCTCGGCGGCGGCTCCTGGGCCGACCTGGTCCGGGCGGTGTACCGCGCGGAGGCGGACCTGCTGCCCCACCGGCGCTACCCGATGGCGCAGATGAAGGCGGACGCCGGCACCACCGACCTGCTGTTCGAGACCGTCTTCAACTACACCCACTTCTACCTGCTCAAGCAGCTGCGCGAGCTGCCCGGCTTCGACCTGCTCGACGTGCAGGTGAGCACGGAGACGGAGTTCGCGCTGCGCGCCGAGTTCATGCGGGACTTCTTCACCGACCGGGTCCGGCTGAGCCTGCACTACCATTCGGCGGCCTTCACGCCGGAGCAGGCGGCGGGCATCGGCGAGGTGTACCGGCGGGTGCTGGCGGAGCTGGCGACCGACCCGGAGCGCGCCCACGACGGGCTGCGGCCCGGCCTGCCCGAGCCCCGGGTCGCCCCGACCCGGCGCCGCTTCGACCGGGCCGCACCGGCGACGCGCCGGCCGGCGGCGCCGGCGGGGCGGACCGCGCCGGGCACGCCCGTCGCCCGGCGGATCGCCGAGGCGTGGGCGGCGGCGCTCGACGTGCCGCTGGCCGGGATCGCCGAGGAGGACAACTTCTTCGACCTGGGCGGCAACTCGCTCGCCGCGATGCGGGTGATCGCCGCGCTACGGCCCCTGGTCACCCTGCGGCAGCTGATGACCACCTCCACGCTCGGCCCGCTGGCCCGGGCCGTCGAGGCGGACGCCGCGCCGGAGGACCGGCTGCTGCAACCGCTGTCCCCGCCGGACGCCGCGCACGACCGGGTCCTGGTCTGCTTCCCGTACGCGGCGGGCAACCCGCTCGCCTTCCGGCCGCTGGCCGAGGCGCTGGCCCCGCACCGGATCGCGGTGCACGCCGTGGCGCTGCCGGGGCACGACGTCAGCCGGCCCGAGCCGCTGCTGGACCTGCCGGAGCTGACCCGCCGGGTGGCCGCCGAGATCGGGGAGCTGGGCGGCCGGCCGGTGCTGGTCTGGGGGCACTGCGTCGGCGCGGCGGCGGCGATCGAGGTCACCCGGCTGCTCGCCGCCGCCGGCCGGCCACCCGAGCGGCTCTTCCTCGGCGGCAAGCTGCTGCGCGGGCCGGAGGAGATCGACGCCAGCATCGCGGAGGTCACCGGCATGGCGCCGGCGGACGTGGTGGGCTGGCTGGTGGACCAGACCGGCTTCACCGAGCTGGACGGCCTGGACGCGGGGCACGTCGACGCCCTGGTCGCCGCCTTCCGGCACGACGCCGTCGGCTCGCACCGCTACCTGCGGGACCGGGTGGGGGAGCCGCTGCCGGTGCCGGTCACGGTGGTCGTGGCCGCCGACGACCCGTTGACGGCCGGGCCGGGCGCGGCGCACGAGGCGTGGCGGCGGGTCGCCGCCGACGTGGAGCTGAGGGAGATCGACGGGGGCGGACACTACTTCTGCCGCACCCGCGCGGCCGACGTGGCCGCTATCGTCGGCGCGACGGGTCCGGGCGCGCCGCCGGCGGCCGCCGCCGTACCGTCCGCCCGCCGTCCTGGGGAGAACCATGTCTGACCGTACGCCGACCGCGCGGGACGAGTTCGTCGCCGGCGCCCGCTCGATGGTGCCGTTCCTGCTCTCCGCCTTTCCGCTGGGCGTGATCGGCGGCACCCTCGGCCTGGCCGCCGGCCTGTCCTACCTGGAGACGTTCGGCCTGGCCATGGTGGTCAACTCCGGGACCGCCCAGTTCATCGGCTTCAAGCTGATCTCGGAGGGGGCGGCCTGGCCGGTCATCGTCCTGACGACGCTGATCCTCAGCCTGCGGATGCTGATCTACTCCACGCTGCTCGCGCCGCACGTGCGCGAGTTGCCGCAGCGCTGGCGGCTGCTGCTGGGCTTCGGCCTGATCGACGCGGTGTTCTTCGTGGCCTTCGACCGGATCAAGGGCGACGAGCCGGCCCGGCGCAAGAGCATGTTCTACTTCGGCGCCTCCGCGGTCATGTACGTCAACTGGGCTGTCGCCACGGTGGTCGGCATGATCGCCGGGCACCTGCTGCCGGAGCGGCTGCGTTCCGGCCTGGACTTCCCGATGACCGCCGTCTTCCTGGTCGTGCTCGCCTCGGCGCTGGTCGGCTGGAAGGTCTGGACGACGGCGGTCTCCGCCGGGGCGCTGGCCCTGCTCCTGCTCGGGCTGCCCTACAACCTCGGCCTGATCGTGGCGGCGTTCGGCGGCGCGTTCGTCGGCATGGCCTGCGAGCTGGTGGAACGGCGGTGGTTCCCGCCGAAGCCGGCGGAGCCGGGCCAGCCGGGGGAGGAACCGGGCGAGCCGGGGGAGACGCCAGGGGAGACGGCGGAGTCGGGCGGGCCGGAGCCGAGAACGCCGCAGCCGCGGACCGCCGGGGCGGCGGCCGGGGAACGCCGGGCCGTCGAGACGGCCCGTGACACGGACGGAAGGTGACCGGAATGTCCATGCTGCTGCTCATCCTCGGGATGGGGCTCGCCACCTTCGCGCCCCGGTACCTGCCGCTGCTGGTCTTCCGCGACCGGGTGCTCCCCGACGACGTCAAGGTCTTCCTCGGCTACCTCCCGCCGGCGCTGCTGGCGGCCATCGCCGTCCCGTCGGTGATCGCCCCGGTGGACAACCGGATCGAGATCACCGTCGTCACCGTCCCGTACCTGGTGGCGGGCCTGGTCACGCTGGTGACCGGCCTCTTCGTCGAGCGTTTCATGATCGTCTGGACGGTGGGCCTGGTGGTCTTCTTCGGTTTGCGCTGGTGGCTGGGGGCCGTGTGACGGCCGCCCACCCCGCCGGCCGCGCCCCGCTGCGGGTCGCGGCCGCCCAGGTCACCGCCGTCCCCGGCGACCTCGCCGGCAACGCGCGGACCGCGGCGCGGAGCATCGCCGAGGCGGCGGCCCGCGGCGTCCACCTCGTCGTCTTCCCCGAGCTGTCGCTCTGCGGCTACGACATCGGACTGCTGCACGACGACATCGCGCGGTGCGCCGTCGAGGCGGGCGGTGACCCGCTCGACGTCGTCGCCGAGGCCTGCCGCACCCACCGGGTGGTGGCGGTGGTCGGCGGCTGCCGGCGACGTGCCGACGGCTGGGCGATCGGCGCCCTGGTGGTCGGCGCGGACGGCCGGCCCGCCGCCGCGTACGACAAGCGCCACCTCGACCGCGACGAGCGCGAGCTGTTCGTGCCCGGCCGGGCCGACTGCCTGGTCGAGGTGCGCGGCTGGCGGCTCGGCCTGGGGGTCTGCTACGACGCGAGCTTCCCCGAACACGCTCGCGCGCTGGCCCTCGCCGGCGCCGACGCCTACCTGTGCCCGAGCGCTTTCACGACGGGCGACTCCGACCACCGGCGCGGCGTGTACTTCCCGGCCCGCGCCCTGGAGAACACCTGCTACGTGCTGTTCGCCAACTTCGCGGGATCGCACGGCGACTGGGAGTTCGCCGGTCGCAGCGCCGTGTACGCTCCCGACGGTCGGGTCCTCGCCGACGCCGGCACGGGACCCGGGCTCGCCGTCGCCGACCTGGACGACGCCGTGCTGCGCCGGCACCGCGACGCGCTGCGGATGCTCACCGACCGGGCCGCGCCCGCGCAGCCCCCGGTGGCCGTGCCCGTCCCGGCCGGGTGACCGCCCGTCCGCCGGGAGCGTCCACGCGGACGAGCCGTCGTCGGGCGCCCGCCGCCCGGGTGACGCCCGCACCTGTCCGACCCGCCGTCCCGGCGGGCAGCCCACCACGTGAGGAGAACCTGTGACCGGCACCGGCACGATCGCTGTCCACGGCGACGACGGGTTGAGCCCGGGCGGGGCGGTGTCGCCGCCGATCGTGCAGAGCGCCACCTTCAGCGCCGAGTCCGACGAGCAGTTCGCCGCCGTCGCCACCGAGACCCGGGGCAACGCCTTCTACACGCGCTACGGCAACCCGAACCACGCGCAGGTCGCCGCCGTGGTCGCCCAGCTGGAGGGCGTCGAGGCGGGCCTGGTCACCGCCTCCGGGATGGGCGCGATCAGCACGATCGCCCTGGCCCTGCTCTCCGCCGGGGACCACGTCATCGTGCAGCGCAGCACGTACGGCGGCACGACGTCCCTGGTCACCGGCCTGCTGGCCCGCTTCGGGGTGGCCTTCACCCAGGTGGACCAGACCGACACCGAGGCCTTCGTCCGGGCGCTGCGCCCGCAGACCCGGCTGGTCCTGGTGGAGACCCCGAGCAACCCCCTGCTCGAACTGACCGACCTGGCCGCCGTCGTCGAGCTGGCGCACGCCAACGACGCGCTGGTCGCGGTCGACAACACCTTCGCCACCCCGGTCAACCAGCGGCCGGCGGAGTTCGGCGCCGACCTGGTGTGGCACAGCGGGACGAAGTACCTCGGCGGGCACTCCGACGTCTCGGCCGGGGTGGTCGTCGGCTCCGCCGACCTCGTCGACCGGGTCTGGCAGACCGCCATCGTCACCGGCAGCACCCTCGGCCCCATCGACGCCTGGCTGCTGCTGCGGGGCATCCGCACCCTGTCGCTGCGGGTGGACCGGCACAACGCCAACGCGCTGGCCCTGGCCCGGGCGGTCGAGGGCCACCCGGCCGTGCGGCGGGTCCGCTACCCGGGGCTGCCGACGCATCCCCAGCACGAGCTGGCCGGCCGGCAGATGACCGGCTTCGGCGGGGTGCTCAGCGTCGAGCTGCGCGACGGGCGGGCGGCGGCCGGGCTGCTCGACGGCCTCCGCCTGGCCAAGCGGGCGGCCAGCCTGGGCAGCGTCAGCACCCTCGTGGTGCACCCGCGCTCGATGTGGGCCGGGATCGTCGACGCCGAGCAGTTGGCCGCCACCGGCATCGGCGAGGGCCTCGTCCGGGTCTCCACCGGCATCGAGGACACCGAGGACCTCGTCGCCGACTTCCTGGCGGCCCTCGACGCGGCGGACCGGGCGGAGTAGCACCCCGGCCGGCCGCGCGGGTCAGCGGTCCGGGCTCCCGGCCGGCGCCATCACGCGCAGCGCGTTGGCGTCCAGGCCGATCCGGATCGGCGTACGGCCGCACAGCTCGCCGTCGACCTCGACGCGCGCCGGCCGGTCGGTCTCCAGCCACAGCTCCCCGACGGCGAGGAACGGCTCGTCGCCGACGGAGCGCCGGTGCCCGGTCACCGCGTTGCGGGCCGTGTCGCGCAGCAGTCCACGGCGGTTCGCGCCGCCGACCGGGTACGCGACCAGCAGCCGGTCGTCGGCGTCGGCGTCGGCGGCGATCGGGCGTCCGGCGTGGAAGCCGCCGTTGGCCACGTACACCTGGTGGGTGCGGAACTCGTGCCGGGCGTCCCCGGCGCGGACGGTGACCCGCAGCGGGCGGTGCCGGGCCAGCAGGGCCAGGGCGGTGAGCGGGTACGCCAGCCGGCCGGTGACCCGCTTCAGGCGCGGCGGCGTCCGCAGCATGATGTCGGCGGAGAGGCCGACACCGACGTGGTTGGTGAACCGCATGTCGCCGGCGAGGCCGAGGTCGACGTCGATCACCGTGCCGCCGGTCAGCACGTCGACGGCCAGGTCGAGGTCGAGCGGGACGCCGACGGTGCGGGCGAAGTTGTTGGTGGTGCCCAGCGGCAGCAGGCCGAGCGCCATGTCGCGGTGGGCGAGCAGCCGCGCGGCGGTGCTGAGGGTGCCGTCCCCGCCGCCGGCCACCAGCAGGTCCGGCCCGAGGTCGACGGCCGCGGCGAGGACGCGTTCGAGCTGGCCGGGCTGCTCGACGGGGTGGTCGCCCAGCAGGTGGAAGCCGGCCGCCGTCAGCCGGGCCCGGGCCTGCTCGTGCAGTTGGCGGCCACGGCGGGAGTGGGCGTTGACGACGAGGACGGCCCGCCGGTCCCGCCGGATGGCCGCGCCCAGTTCCTGCTTCGTCCGCATGGGCCCCGACCCTATCGGCATCCCGGACGCCGGCACGAGGACGCGGGGGATCGCAGGCATAGAAGGTTTTCGACGTATTCGTTAGGGGGGCGGGAAGGAAGGTTTCCACCCCGGAGGTGTCGATTTCGGGCCCAACGACTGGGGCTACGTGCGCAGCGAGTGCATCGGGGGCTACGACTCGTGGTGAGCGGGGGAGTGCCGCGCCGGCTCGGCGCGTTGCTGGCGACCGTCTGCGCCGTACTGGCGCTCACGCCGTCGGCCGGGCACGCCGCGAACGGGACGATCGGGCAGCGGGAGACGGTGTGCGCCGAGGACCTCTTCGTCCGCACCGCCCCGGTCGGGGCGTGGATGGGCACTCTCTACCGCGGCCAGACGTTCCTCGTCGAGGGGCCGCGCAGCGGCGGCTACGTCTACGGCTTCGCCTACGGGCACGTCAACCGGCGCGGCTGGGTGCAGGACGGCTGGTTCTGCTGACCCCGCCCGGCGGGTGACCCTCGGAGTCCCGGGCGGGACCGGGACTCCGAGGGGTCCGGCGGATCGTCGCCGGCTCACCGGGAGGGCGTCAGCCGCCCGGTACGCCGCCGGTGGGCGCGGATCAGCTCGGCGTAGCGCAGGCCGCTCGCCTTGACCGTCCGGCGCTGGGTGGGGTAGTCCACGTGCACCAGCCCGAAGCGCTTGTCGTACCCGTACGACCACTCGAAGTTGTCGAGCAGCGACCAGACGAAGTAGCCGGCCAGCGGCACGCCCCGGTCGACCGCCGCCGCGCACGCCGCCAGGTGCCGCTCCAGGTGGTCGGTGCGCTCCCGGTCCTCGACGGTGCCGTCGGCGGTGACCTCGTCCCGCCACGCCGACCCGCTCTCGGTGACGAGCACCCGCGCCGGGGCGTACTCCTCGGTCACCGCGACCAGCAGCTGCTCCAGCCCGGCCGGGTACGCCTCCCAGCCCATCGCGGTGTGCACCGCGCCCGGCACCGGCACCTGCCGGGCGTACGGCGCCGGCCCCGCCGGGTCGTCGGCCACCACCTGACGGAAGTAGTAGTTCAGGCCGAGGTAGTCGGTGGGGGTGGCGATCACCGTCAGGTCGTCGCCCCGCACCGGCGGCTCGACGCCGTACGTGGCGACCATGTCGGCCGGGTAGCCGCGTCCGTGCAGCGGGTCGAGCCACCACCGGTTGACGTGGCCGTCCATCCGCCGGGCGGCGGCCACGTCCTCGGGCCGGTCGCTCGCCGGCTCGCAGGGGCTGGGATTGAGCACGATCCCGACGGAGGCGGGCCGGGCGGCGGCGGCCCGGATCGCCCGGGTGGCCAGCCCGTGCCCGAGCAGGACGTGGTGCGAGGCGCGCACCGCCCTGGCCAGGTCCCGCTCGCCGGGCGCCATCCGGCCCTCCAGGTGCCCGATCCAGGACACGCAGAGCGGCTCGTTGACGGTGGTCCAGTCGGCGACCCGGTCGCCGAGGCGGGCGGCCACGACGGCGGCGTAGTCGGCGAACGCCTCGGCGGTGGTCCGCTCCGGCCAGCCGCCCCGGTCCTGCAACGCCTGCGGCAGGTCCCAGTGGTAGAGCGTCACGAACGGGCGGATCCCCGCCGCCAGCAGGGCGTCGACCAGCCGGTCGTAGAAGTCCAGGCCCTTCGGGTTGACCCGGCCGACGCCGTCGGGCCGCACCCGGGGCCAGGCCACCGAGAACCGGTACGCGTCCACCCCGAGCCGCCGCATCAGCGCCACGTCCTGCGGCCACCGGTGGTAGTGGTCGCAGGCCACCGCGCCGGTGTCGCCGTTGTCGACGGCGCCCGGCACGTCGCAGAAGGTGTCCCAGATGGACGGCGCGCGGCCGTCGGCGCGGACGGCCCCCTCGATCTGGTACGCGGCGGTGGCGACCCCCCAGAGGAAGTCGGGCGGCAGCGTGGACAGGTCCGGCACGGGTGGGCTCTCCTTCGGATGTGCGGCCGACATGGCCTCGTGTGCGGCCGTCACGGCCTCACCTGACCGCGCCGGCGGTGAGGCCGGCGACGAAGTAGCGCTGCAACGCCAGGAAGCCGGCCACCACCGGGACGCTGACCACCAGCGACGCGGCCATCACCTGGTTCCAGTAGACGTTGAACTGGGTGGAGTAGCCCTGGAGGCCGACGGCGAGGGTGCGGCTGCCCTCGTCGGTCATCACCGAGGCGAAGAGCACCTCGCCCCAGGCGGTCATGAAGGCGTACACGGCGACGGCGACGACGCCCGGCACCGCCGTCGGCAGGATGACCCGGAACAGCGTGCGGAGCGGGCCGGCGCCGTCGACCTGCGCCGCCTCGTCGAGGCCGCGGGGGATCGAGTCGAAGTAGCCGACAAGCATCCAGATCGAGAACGGCAGCGAGAACGTCAGGTACGTGATGATCAGGCCGGTGCGGCTAGCGTACAGCTGGATGCCGGTGGCGGTGCCGAGGTTGACGTAGATCAGGAAGAGCGGCAACAGGAAGAGGATCCCGGGGAACATCTGGGTGGACAGGACGGTCACCGAGAACAGCCCTCGGCCCCGGAACCTGTACCGGCTGACGGCGTACGCCGCGAAGATCGCCACGGTGACCGAGAAGACCGCCGCCACGGTCGAGACGACCAGGCTGTTGACCAGGTAGCGGCCCAGCGGCACGGTCGACCACATGTCGACGAAGGCCTGCGCGGTGGGGCGCCGGGGCCACCAGGTGAAGGCGCCCTGCACGTCCTGCAACGGCTTGAGCGCCGAGCTGAGCATGACGTAGAGCGGGACGAGCACGAAGAGCGCGAGCAGGGTCAGCACGATCCGGCGGGCCCAGCGCTCGGCGGCGGTCTCACGCATCGTTCCTCCGGTGGTTGGTCAGCAGCAGGTACCCGGCGGTGACCAGCAGCAGGAACAGCAGCAGCGCCACCGACATCGCCGATCCGGCCCCGAAGTCCCAGGTCTTGAAGGAGCTGCGGTAGATGTGCAGGGAGAGCAGGTTCGCCTGCTCCGGCGCAGAACCGCCGAAGAGCACGTACGGGGTGTTGAAGTCGTTGAAGGTCCAGAGGAACAGCACCAGCACCAGCACCAGGTTGACCGGGCGCAGCATGGGCAGCGTCACCGAGCGCAGCCGCCGCCAGAATCCGGCCCCGTCCATGGCGGCGGCCTCGTACAGCTCGCCGGGGATGTTCTGCAGGCCGGCCATGACGCAGAGGAAGGCGAACGGCCAGGACCGCCAGACCGAGACGGTCAGCAGCGCGACGAAGCTGTTCTCCCCGATCAGCCAGAACGGCCGGTCGTCGAGGAGGTGGAGCTGGTCGACCAGCACGTGGTTGACCAGGCCGGTGTCCCGCTGGAACAGGAAGCTCCAGGTGATCACGGCCGTGTAGACGGGCAGCGCGTACGGGGTGAGGAAGAGCGCGCGCAGCACGGCCCGGCCGCGGAAGGGTCGTTGCAGCAGTACGGCGGCGGTGGTGCCGAGCACCCAGGAGAGCCCGACCGAGGCCACCGTGTAGCCGACGGTCACCCCGAACGAGTGCAGCAGCTGCGCCCCGACCGCCGAGTCGACGTCGAGCACCACGCGGTAGTTCTCCCAGCCCACGAAGGGCGCGGTGGACCAGTCGCGGATGTGGAACTGGGTCAGCTCGCGCAGGCTCATCCACGCCCCGACGAGCATCGGCACGACGTGGACCGCCAGCTCCAGCACGACGGCCGGGGCGAGCAGCAGGTACGGCAGCAACGACCGGCGGCGCCCGGGCGACCAGGGCCGCGCCGGGGCCGCGCGGCGGGCGGGCCGCTCCGGTGCGGCGACGTCCCGGGCGGGCGTGGTGGTGGCCATCGGGGTCCTCTCGCTGGGTGGCCGTGGGAGGGTCGGCGTCCCTCCCACGGCCACCGGTCCGGCGGGTCAGCGCATCTGCTGCTGGGCCCGGGTCAGCTTCTGCCGGACGCTCTCCTCGGTGACCGGTCTGCCGCTGGCGGCGTCGGCGAAGAGTTCCTTGATGGCGGTGCCGACGAGGGTCTCGAAGGTGCTCTCGTCGGGCACCTGCGGCAGCGGCGCTGCCGTGGTGGCGAGGGTCTGCTGGAGCACCTTCTGCTCCGGCGCGGCGAACGCCGGGTCGCCGGCGACGGTGGCGACGGCGGGCAGCGAGCCGTACGTCCTGTTCAGCGCCACCTGCTCGGCGTCGCTGGTCATGAACTTGACGAACTCCAGCGCGGCGTCGCGGTTCTTGGTGTGCTTGAACACCGCCATGTTGATCCCGGCGACCATGCTGTTGACCTTCCTGCCGCCGGCCGGCGGGGCGGCCGGGAACGGCACCGGGGCGATCCCGTACGCGTCGGGGGCCATGTTCTGCGACTTCAGGTTGGACCCGGCGGCCTGCCAGAGCAGCATGGCGGCCTTGCCGTTGGCGAAGTCGGAGACCGACTGGTTCTGCGCGTACTCGGCGTTGCTCGGGTTGACGATCCGGTCGACGGCCATCAGGTCGACGTACCGCTTGACGGCGGTGACGTTCTGCGGGGTGTCGAAGGTCGGCTTGCCGGCGGAGTCGAACCACTCGCCGCCGTACTGCTGGCTGAAGGTGAAGGCGTGGTGGGCGTTCTCCGACGGGTTGGCGCCCTCGACGGCGAGGCCCCAGCGGTCGCCGCCGGTCAGCTTGCGGCCGACCTCGGCCACCTGCTCCCAGGTGGTGGGCGGGCTGGTGACGCCGGCGTCGGCGAACGCCTTCTTGTTGTAGTAGAGGGCGTAGGCGAGGCTGTAGAGCGGCACCGCGGCCGGCGGCTTGCCAGGCGCGCCCGCGGCGGCCAGCGCGGCGGGCACGAACCGGTCCTTCCCGCCGACCTTGGCGAGGGTGGCGTCGTCGAACTCGACAAGCGCGCCGGTGGCCTGCAACGACGCCGACCAGGTGTTGCCGATGTTGACCACGTCGGGGCCCTGGCCCGAGGTGGCGGCGGTGAGCAGCCGGTTGAGCAGGTCCGACCAGGGCACCACCTCGACGTTGACCTTGATGCCGGTCTGCTGCTCGAGCTTGTCCAGTTCGGGCTGGAGGGTCTGCTTGTCGGCCTCCAGGCTGGCGCCCTGGTTGCTGGCCCAGTAGGTGAGGGTCTTCCCGGCCGCGCCGGAGGAACCCCCGGAGTCGCCGCAGGCGGTGAGCGTGGTGGCGGCCAGCACGGCCGCCGTGAGTATCGCGAGGTGTCGTCTCGACACGTTCGGCCCTTCCGTTGCACGTGGTGGGGGTCGCCGGCGTCGCGTCGGGAACGGGGGTGAGGGCGCCGGCGGACGGTGGGCGGGGCGCGCCGGCGGGGGCCGACGGCTCGACAGTTCCATCACGACTTAATGAATGTGGTCATTAAAGTGGTTGACTGAGGGGCCGTCAAGCACGGGGTCGTACAGTCGCTCCCGGGGGCCGAGGGGATCGAGGTGGCAGGTGGAGTTGGCGCGCGCGACCAACCGGGGCGTCCGGCTGCGGAACCGGTCCGCCCTGCTGTCGAAGGTCTTCCTGGACGGCCCGCTCACCCGGCAGGCTCTGGTCCGCAGCACGGGGCTGAGCCAGCCGGCGGTCAGCAACGTGGTCGCCGACCTGATCGACGAGGGGCTCATCGCCGAGGCGGGCGCCGCCGAGTCCGACGGCGGCCGGCCCAGCATGATGCTGCGGGTCGCGCCGCGCTTCGCGTTCGTCATCGGGGTGGACGTCGGGGAGACCCGGGTCCGGGTGGAGCTGTTCGACTTCGCGATGGCCCAGCTGGCCAGCGTCGCGTACCCGCTCGATCCCCGGCGGACGGAGCCGGCGGAGGTGGCGGGGCACGTGCTGGCCGGCATCGACGCGGTCACGGCCCGGGCCGGGGTGGCCGTCGACGAGGTGCTCGGCGTCGGCATCGGCGTCTCCGGGGTGGTCGAGCAGGGCCGGGAGGCCGTGGTGCACGCCCAGTCGCTCGGCTGGGACCGGGTGCCGTTGGAGCGGCTGATCGCGGCGGGCACCGACCTGCCGCTGCACGTCGACAACGGGGCGAAGACGCTCGGCCAGGCGGAGATGTGGTTCGGCGCGGGCCGGGGGGCCCGGCACGCCGTCTTCGCGCTTGTCGGCTCGGGGGTCGGCACCGCGGTGGTGACCAACGGGGTGACCTACCGGGGCGCCTCCAGCAGTGCGGGAGAGTGGGGGCACACCACCCTGCTCTACGGCGGGCGGCCCTGTCGCTGCGGAGCCCGTGGCTGCCTGGAGGCGTACGTCGGCGCGGAGGCCGTCATCGACCGCTACCGCGAGGCCCGGGGCGGTCACCCGGTCCCGGGCGACGACGAGGAGTCCCAGCTGGCGGCCCTGATCGACGCGGCCGGCACCTCGGCCGCCGCCCGGCGGGTGCTGGACGAGACGGCCGAGTACCTCGGCGCCGGGGTGGCCAACCTGATCAACCTGTTCAACCCGGAGCGGGTCGTGCTCGGGGGCTGGGCCGGCATGGCGCTGGGCGGCCTGCTGCCGGCCGTGCGGGAGGCCGCCGGCCGCCAGGCGCTGCGCCAGCCGTACGAGCAGGCCTCGATCGAGCTGGGTCTGCTGGGCGTCGACGCGGTGGCGCTCGGTGCGGCGACGCTCCCGATCGCCCGGCTGCTCACGGCCGGCGGGGTGCGGTCGGCGAATCGGCGGGTTACCGAACAAATCGAACTTCACGGATAAATAACAGCGTTATTTATCGATGTCTTGACGGCTGCGCGACGACGCCGCAACACTCGGACGAGAGCGCTCTCTCCCGTCCCGGCACCGTCCGGCGTCGCCGCCCCGCAGTGCCGCGGCCCCCTTCGTCATCCCGTCACGCCCGAGGTCCCCCACCCTCTATCGACAGGCGAAGTCATGACATCTCGCGCTACATCCGTACGCCCGACGCCGCCGCCAGGGCGACCCGCCCGGCGGCTGCTCATCGGCCTCGCGCTGCTCCTCGTCGCGGCGCTCACCCCCGCCGGCGCGACGCCCCCGGCGCAGGCCGCCCCGAGCCTGCTGTCCCAGGGCCGCCCCGCGACCGCCTCGTCGACGGAGAACGCCGGCACCCCGGCGTCCGCCGCGGTCGACGGCGACGCCGGCACCCGCTGGGCCAGCGCCTTCAGCGACCCCCAGTGGATCCAGGTCGACCTCGGCACCCGGGCCACCCTCAGCCAGGTGGTCCTGTCCTGGGAGGGCGCCTACGGCCGGGCCTTCACGATCCAGACCTCCGACGACGGCGCGGCCTGGACCACCGTGCACAGCACCACCGCCGGCACCGGCGGCACCCAGACGGTGAGCGTGACGGGCGCCGGCCGGTACGTCCGGATGCACGGCACCGCGCGCGGCACCGGATACGGCTACTCCCTCTGGGAGTTCCAGGTCTACGGCGAGGCCGGCGGCACCGCGCCCACCTGCGGCAGCGCCAACGTCGCCCAGGGCCGGCCGGCCACCGCGTCGTCGGTGGAGAACGCCGGCCTCCCCGCCTCGGCGGCGGTCGACGGCAACCCCGGCACCCGCTGGGCCAGCGCCGCCGCCGACCCCCAGTGGCTGCGGGTGGACCTCGGCACCGTCCGGTCGATCTGCCGCGTGGTGCTGACCTGGGAGGCCGCGTACGCGCGGGCGTTCCAGCTCCAGACCTCGACCGACGGCAGCTCCTGGACCACCGTGTACGGCACCACCACCGGCACCGGGGGCAGCCAGTCGCTCGCGGTGGCCGGCAGCGGCCGCTACCTGCGGGTGCACGGCACGGCGCGCGCTACCGCGTACGGCTACTCGCTCTGGGAGCTGGCGGTGAACGTGACAGGCGGCGACGCTCCGCCCGTGGAGCCGACCGACCCCCGCAACCCGAACCTCGGGCCGAACACCTTCGTCTTCGACCCGTCCACCCCGACCGCGACCATCCAGAGCCGGCTGGACACGCTCTTCGCCCAGCAGGAGCGCAACCAGTTCGGCCCCGAGCGCTACGCGGTGCTGTTCAAGCCCGGCAGCTACACCGCCGACGTCAACCTCGGCTTCTTCACCCAGGTCGCCGGCCTCGGCATGAGCCCCGACGACGTGAACCTCAACGGGCACGTCCGGGTCGAGGCGTTCTGGATGGGCGGCAACGCCACGCAGAACTTCTGGCGGGCCGCCGAGAACCTCTCGGTGACCCTGCCGGCCGGGGTGAGCGTGGAGCGCTGGGCGGTCTCGCAGGCCGCGCCCTACCGGCGGATGCACCTGCGCGGCGCGCAGAACCAGATCCAGCTCTGGAACGGCGGCGACGGCTGGTCCAGCGGCGGCCTGATGGCCGACACCAGGATCGACGGCCTGGTCGTCTCCGGTTCGCAGCAGCAGTGGTACTCGCGCAACAGCGAGTTCGGCAACGGCTGGACCGGCTCGGTGTGGAACATGGTCTTCCAGGGCGTCACCGGCGCCCCGCCGCCGCACTTCCCGAACCCCTCGCACACCGTCATCCCACAGACCCCCCAGGTACGCGAGAAGCCGTTCCTCTACGTCGACGGCACCGGCGAGTACCGGGTCTTCGTGCCGGCGCTGCGCACCAACTCCACCGGCACGAGCTGGTACGGCAGGACCCCGGCCGGCTCCTCCATCTCGCTCAGCCAGTTCTACGTCGTGCGGCCGGGCGCCGGCGCGGCCACCATCAACGCCGCGCTCGCCCAGGGCCGGCACCTGCTGTTCACCCCGGGCGTGCACCACGTCACCGAGCCGATCCGGGTGGACCGCCCCGACACGGTGGTCCTCGGCCTCGGCCTGGCGACCATCCAGGCCGACAACGGCACCGTCGCGATGCGGGTCGCCGACGTGGACGGCGTGAAGGTGGCGGGCCTCATGTTCGAGGCCGGCCAGGTCAACTCGCCGGTGCTGATGGAGGTTGGGCCGCCCGGCTCGGCGGCCAGCCACGCGGCCAACCCGACCTCGCTGCACGACGTCTTCTTCCGCATCGGCGGGCCGGGCGTCGGCCGGGCCACCAACACGTTGACCGTCAACAGCGACCACGTGATCGGCGACCACATGTGGCTGTGGCGGGCCGACCACGGGGACGGGGTCGGCTGGGCGGTGAACACCGCCGACACCGGCCTGACGGTCAACGGCGACGACGTGACCATGTACGGCCTCTTCGTCGAGCACTACCAGCGCTACCAGACCGTCTGGAACGGCAACGGCGGGCGGACGTACTTCTACCAGAACGAGATGCCGTACGACCCGCCGAACCAGGCCGCCTGGATGAACGGGGCCACCCGTGGCTACGCGGCGTACAAGGTGGCCGACGGGGTGAGCAGCCACCAAGCGTGGGGGATGGGCAGCTACTGCTACTTCAACGTCAACCCCGCGGTCGTCGCCGATCGCGCCATCGAGGCGCCGACCAGCCCGAACGTCCGGTTCACCAACATGGTCACCGTCTCCCTCGGTGGCGTTGGCACGATCAACCGGGTGGTCAACGGCACCGGCGGCACCGCCGACACCGCCAACCAGGTGGTGTACCTGACGAACTATCCGTGACCCCGTAGGGCGGCGGGCCCGGCCGGGCCCCCCCCCGGTTGCGGGTGGCGCCCCGCGCCCCCCGCCCAGCCCCCCGCGATGGGCGGCGGCACGTCACACCAAAAAAAAAATAATTAACAT
>NZ_JBICUN010000020.1:28439-135573 GCF_043198195.1 Micromonospora sp. NPDC048868 | reverse complement strand
GGGGGGGGGTTTGCCACAACAACGGGGTTGTAAACCGGCCCGGCGCCCCCCCCCACCACCCCAACCCCGGGGTTGCCCCCCCCCCACTCCCGGCCCCCCGGGGGGGGGGGGGGCCGGGCGGGCCCCGCCGCCGTTTCCGGTTGCCGCCCGGCGACCCCGGACCTGCCCCGGGAGATGGCCGGCGTCACTTCACACAATAAAACATTGCAGTACCTGCAAGATCGATAGTACTGTCGCCGCGTGACATCCGCCGGCACCGAACCCGCTCCCGGGCGGCGCGACCGCAAGAAGCGCCAGACCCGGGCCGCGCTGACCGAGGCGGCCCTGCGCCTGGTCGCCGAGCGCGGCCTGGCCCAGGTGACGGTGGAGGAGATCAGCGAGGCGGCCGACGTCTCCCCGCGCACCTTCTTCAACTACTTCGCCTGCAAGGACGACGCCCTGGTCGGCGACCAGGCGGGCGACGCGGCGCGCCTGGTGGCCCGGCTGGCCGCCGTGCCGCCCGAGGTGCCGGTGCTGACCGCGCTGCGGACGGCCCTCGACGAGGTGATCGACGAGGTACGCGCCGAGCGCGAGCTGTGGTGCCTGCGGATGGACGTGGTGGCGCAAAACCCCGCGCTGCTGCCCCGCCTGGTGGCCGGCAACGCCGAGACGGAGCGCGCCATCGTCGAGGTCGTCGCGGCGCGGGTGGGCGTCGAACCCGACCACGGCTACCCGGCGCTGGTCACCGCCGTGACGGGCGCAGCGCTGCGCCACGCCATGACCCGGTGGGCCGCCCACCCCGACCGGCCGGACCTGGCCGACCTCGTCGACGAGGCGTTCGCCGCCCTCGCCGCGGGGCTGCCGCAACCCGACCGGCTCTGACCCGCAAGCCCCTTCCGGGAAAGGTGCCCGGGAGGCCGTGAAACCCGTACCCGGTAAGGAAGGTCAATGACCGCCACCGTGCCCGCCGAGCCCCTGAAGGTCGGCGCCGGCCGCATGTCCCGCCGCGAGGTGCTCCAGGCACTCTCCGGCCTGATGGTCGGCATGTTCGTGTCGATCCTCGCCTCCACGGTCGTGGCGAACGCGCTGCCGCGCATCATCGCCGACCTGAACGGCACCCAGACCGTCTACACGTGGATCGTCACCACCGAGCTGCTGGCCATGACGGCGACCGTGCCGCTTTGGGGCAAGATGGCCGACCTCTACAACAAGAAGCTGCTGATCCAGCTCTCCCTCGGCCTCTTCGTGATCGGCTCGCTGATCGCCGGGCTCACCCCGAACGTCGAGGTGCTCCTGGTCAGCCGGGTCGTGCAGGGCATCGGCGCCGGCGGCATGACCGCCCTGGCCACCATCGTGATGGCGGCCATGATCCCGCCCCGCGAGCTGGGCCGCTACGCCGGCATCTTCGGCGCGGTGTTCGGCGTCGGCACCATCGCCGGGCCGCTGATCGGCGGCGTGCTGGTGGACACCTCCTGGCTCGGCTGGCGCTGGTGCTTCCTGATCGGCGTCCCGTTCACCCTGCTCTCGATCTTCCTGCTCCAGCGCACCCTGCACCTGCCGGTGGTCCCCCGCCGCAAGGTGAAGATCGACTGGCTGGGCGCGCTGCTCATCACCTCCGGCGTCTCCACCGTGCTGGTCTGGTCGTCGCTGGCCGGCAACAAGTTCGCCTGGGCCTCGGGCTGGACGGCGCTGATGGTCGGCGGCGGTCTCGCCCTGCTGGCGCTGGCGATCTGGGTGGAGTCCCGCGCGGACGAGCCGATCGTGCCGCTGGACATCTTCCGCAACCGGACGGTCTCGCTGACCACCATCGCCAGCATCCTGGTCGGCGTGGCGATGTTCGGCGGCACCGTGTTCCTGTCCCAGTACTTCCAGCTCTCGCTCGGCAAGTCGCCGACCGTGGCGGGGCTGATGAGCCTGCCGATGATCCTGGGTCTGCTGGTCTCGTCGACGGTCGCCGGTCAGCTGATCACCAAGTACGGCCGCTGGAAGCGTTACCTGGTGGCCGGCGCCGCCGTGATGGTCGTCGGCATGCTGCTGCTGGCCACCATCGACGCCGAGACCAGCATCCTGCTGCTCAGCGTCTACATGGCGGTGCTCGGCATCGGCGTCGGCATGCTCATGCAGAACCTCGTGCTCGCGGCGCAGAACGACGTCCCGGCCCACGAGCTGGGCGCGGCCACCTCCGTGCTGACCTTCTTCCGCAGCATGGGCGGCACGATCGGCGTCAGCGCGCTCGGCGCGGTGCTGGCCAACCGGGTCGCCTCGCTGAGCGCGGAGAAGCTCGGCCCGCTGGCCGGCGGCGCCCCGGGCGGGGAGGGCTCCACCGAGGTGCCCGACCTGTCCGCCCTGCCCGAGCCGGTGCTGAGGATCATCCAGGACGTGTACGGCACCGCGACCGGCGAGCTGTTCCTGGTGGCCGCCCCGTTCGCGGTGCTCGCCCTGGTGGTGGTGCTGTTCATCCGGGAGAAGCCGCTGCACACCCTCAGCGGTGAGGAGCGGCGGGCCAAGGAGGAGGCGGCTGCCGTCCTGCCCGGCGCACACTGAGCCACCCGTGCGGGGGCGGTCCGGCCTGCGCCGGGCCGCCCCCCCACCACGTCCGGCGGCGTGCGTGCGCCGGTTCGCCGGCCCGCTCCGCGCTACGCCGTCGGCGGCGGCGCGGCAACGGCCACCGTCCCGCGCAACGGCGCGGCCAGCGGCACCGGCCGGCGTACGGGCGGCCAGGCGGCCGGGATGCGTTCCAGGACCCCGCCGGCGAAGACGTCCCGCAGGCCGAGCGGCTTGAGGTGGACGTACCCGATGTGGCAGTCGCAGACCGCGTTGCCGCACGGGCGCGGTCGCAGCGCCGAGCGCCACGACCCGTCGTAGAGGTTGCCGATCGGCTCGTCGATGAAGTGGCAGCGGCGCACGGTGCCGTCGCCGCGCACCGAGATCGCCGTCTCGCCCGCGTGGCACGGACGGTCGAGCGACACGTGCGGGCGGGCGCTGTAGCCGAACAGCGGATCCAGCTCCGTCCAGGTCGCCTCCTCGGCCGCGTCGTAGCGCCGGCCCTCGGCGGCGTTCACCCACAGGTAGACCTCGGCGGGCAGGGCGGCGCGCAGCGCCCGCGCCTCGGCGAGGTGCTCCGGCAGGCCGACCACCCCGACCGAGTAGCGGACGCCCAGCTCGCTCAGCCGGGCGCAGCGGCCCAGGAAGCGGTCCCGGTCGACCTGGCCGGGGTGGTAGGTGGCCCAGAGGGCGGCGGCGCGCGGGTCGGCGTCGGCCAGCCAGTCCACCCGGGCGGCCAGGTTGGTCTGGATGACCACCCGCTCGACGTGCGGCAGGTGCGACAGCGACACCATCGCGTCGCGGTACCAGCGGCGGGTCAGCCCCTCGCCCCACGGGGTGAACAGCACCGACAGCCGCACGTCGGAGGTGGCCGCCACCCAGCCGGCGAAGCGGTCCAGCGCCGCCCGGTCGGCGCGCAGCAGCTCCGGCGGGTCCCGCCGCTTGGCGAACGGGCAGTACGGGCAGTCGTAGTTGCAGCTCGCCAGGGGACCCCGGTAGAGGACCGCGAGGTTCACCTCGGCACGTACCCGGTCATCGCGTCGCGTACCCGGGCCGAGGTCAGCCACGGGCCGATCGCGTCGGAGCGGGCCAGCCCGGCCGGCGTCAGCCGCAGCCCGCCGTCGCCGGCCCAGCCGCGCTCGGCCAGCCGGCCCAGCTCCGGGAAGTCGTCGCCCGGAAGCGCGCCGAAGCGGGCCCGGTAGGCCGCCGCGTCGACGCCCTCGGCGCGCAGCAGCGACTTGAGCAGCCACCGGCGGCGCTGCTCGGCGCCGTCGAGGGCGAACCCGAACTCGGCGAAGCGGAAGTCGTCGGCCGGGCGGGCCAGGTAGTCGTCGAGCACCGCGCGCACCTGCGACACGCCGACCGCGTAGTCGAACGAGTAGTGCAGGGACGTCGTGTAGGAGCGGGCGCCGCAGCCCAGGCCCACCATGCCGTCGTCCTGGCAGCAGTAGTCCGGCCCGTCCGGGGTGGGCGCGTCGGCGCGGCGGAACTGCCGCATCGACTCCTGCCGGTAGCCGGCCGCGCCCAGCGTCGCCACCGCCTGCTCGTAGAGGGCGAGGCGCTGGGCGTCCCAGTCCGCGCGGCCGTGCGCCCGCCGCCCGAGGCCGGTCAGCGGCCGCACGTACAGCGGGTAGAGGTACAGCTCCTCGGGCCGCCACGCCAGGGCCGCGTCGAGGCTCTCCCGCCAGGTGTCGGCGGTCTGCCCGTCGATGCCGTAGATCAGGTCGATGTTGAGCACGGGGATCCGGGCGTCGCGGATCGCGGCCAGGGCCGCCTCCACCTCCGTGCGGCGCTGCGGCCGGCCGGCGGCGCGGGCCTCGGCGTCGAGGAAGCTCTGCACGCCGATGCTCACCCGGGTGGTGCCGTGCGCGGCGAGCACCGCGAGCCGGTCCGGCGTCGCGGTCGCCGGCGAGGTCTCCACCGACAGCGGTACGCCGGGCAGCCGGGCCCCCATCGCGGTGGCGATGCCGAACAGCTCGGTCAGCTCGTCGGCGGTCAGGTAGGTGGGGGTGCCGCCGCCGAGCGCCACGCGGGCGTAGCCGGCGTCGCCGCCCAGCGCGTCGGCGACCCGTCCCGCCTGCCGGCGCAGCTGCCGAAGGTAGTCGGTCACCTGCTCGGCGGGCGCGTTGGCGCGGGTGAACAGGTTGCAGAAGCCGCAGCGCATCTCGCAGAACGGCAGGTGCACGTAGAGGAAGAGCGCCTCGCGCGCCTCGGCCCGCCACACGTCCGCCAGCAGCGGGCGCGGTCGCAGCGGCCGGTAGGAGGTCTTGTGCGGGTACGCGTAGAGGTACTGCTGGTACGGCGAGCCGTCGAGGCCCGTGTCGGTGCTGGTCACCATTCCCCCGGTCGCAGGACGAAGTGGGCGTACGGGACCGTCCACACCACGTCGTGGCCGATCCGGTGGCCGGTGTGGCCGTCCTCCCCGTAGGCGGTGCCGTGGTCGGAGCAGACGATCGCGAACACCGGCCGCTCCCGGCCGGTGAGCAGGGCGAACAGCCGGTCGATCCGGCCGTCGACGTACTCCAGGGCCGCGGCGTGGCTGGCCAGGTCGTCGGCCTGTGCCCCGGGCAGGTGGTGCCGGTTGGGCTGGTGCAGGGCGGCGACGTTGAGGAACGTGAACAGCGGCTGCCGCGCCGGCACCCGCGGCAGCACCTCGGCCAGCCGGTCGAGCTGCGCGTCCAGGCAGGTGGGGGAGGTGACCCCGAACTCCGGCTCCCAGTGCGCCTCGGCGAACAGGCCCGGCAGCACCGCCCCGAGCGGGCTGCGCCGGTTGAAGAAGCCGACCCCGCCCAGGCAGAGCGTGTGGTAGCCGACGGCGGCGAGCGCCGTGGGCAGGTCGGGCGCGTCGAACACCCAGGTGTCGGCGCCGGACGTCTCGCTGCCGGGGAACGCCGCCGCGTACAGCCGCTCGTGCCGGCCCGGGGTGACCGGGGTGGGCAGGAAACCGGCGAAGAACGCGTGGTGCGCGGCGTAGGTGAAGCTGGCGGGGGAGTGCCGTCGCTCCCACCGCCCGCCGGGCAGGGCCCGCGCCAGGTGCGGCGTGCGCCCCCGCGCGGCCAGGTCGGCGGCGACGTCGTGGCGCAGCGTGTCGAGGGTGAGCAGGAGCAGGTCGTGGCTGCCGATCAGACTGCGCACGCGAGCACCTCCCGCCCGACCGCGCCGGCGGGCCGCGTCGCGTCGCCGCCCGGCGGCGTCCGGCCGGCCGCCGCCCGCCAGCGGTCCCACCGGCCGTCGGTCAGGGCGCGGACCTGCTCGGCGTAGGTGTCCCGGCCGTCGGTGAGGACCCCCGGCAGCAGGTCGCCGAAGGCGTTGACCTCGGCCACCGCGTGGCGCCGCCAGCCGAGCAGGAACATCAGGTCGATGCCGACCTGGAGGGTGCGGGGGAAACACGCGGCCGCCCGCTCGCAGGTCTCCATCGCCGCCGCCCACGCCGCCGGCCCGGCCGCCGCGCGCAGCTCGGCGAGGTCGCCGCGCGCGTTGCCCAGGTGCAGGTTGGTCAGCGGCCCCCGGGCGGCGCGCACCACGGCGTGGGTGGGCCGCCCCGCGACCGCCACCACCCGCAGGTCGACCACCCGGTCGCCGAGCCCCGCCTTGGGCAGCCACCGCTCCACGTGCAGGCCGTCGGCGGCGATCCGGTCGACCATGGCGGCGACCTCGGCCTTGTCGGTGTAGCGGCGGGGGCGCAGCGAGTTGAACAGCCCGTCCGGGGTCGCCTCGATCGTGGTGACCGCCTGCACCCGCCTCCGGGCCACGGCCAGCGCGACGACCCCGGCGGCCGACGAGCCGTGTGCGGGCTTGACGAACACGCGGCTCCAGCGGGCCGCCGCCATCGCCGCCCGCAGCTCCTGCCACCCGTGCACCGGGGGCAGCGCGGCCGGCACCGGCACCCCGGCGGCCGACAGCCGGGCGTGGCAGCGCCGCTTGTCGCACAGCACCGCGACGTCCGCCGGGTCGTTGAGCAGCTCCGCGCCGCCGGCGGCGACCCGGTCCAGGCCCCGCAGCAGCCCGGCGTACGTGTCGGCCAGGCCGATCAGCTCACCGTGCCGCGCCGGCGAGGCGGACCGGCGCAGCAGCCGGTCCACCTCGGCGTCCTCGCCGGGCGAGTCGACCCGCACCAGCGCGCCCGCCGCCGGTGGCGCCGCGCCGGTCAGCACGTCGACCCAGGGCAGCACCGCCGGCCGGGGCAGGCCGGCGGCGAGGACCGCCCGGGTGAACAGCTCCACCCGGCGGTTGGCGGGGTTGCCGACGACGGTCAGGCGCATGTCACTCCGACACCGCCGTGTAGCGGTAGCTCTCGCCGTCGTACTCCTCGGGCTCCTGCGGGTCGGACACGTCCACCGCGACGCCCGGCAGCGCGGCGACAAGCGCCGCGGCGGTCTCCTCCGCCAGGTAGTGGTGCGACAGGTCCAGCTCCGCCAGGTGGGTCAGCGGCTGCCCGGCCAGCAGGGCCGTCGCGCCCTCGTCGCCGAGCGTGCCCATCGACAGGTCGAGCCGTCGCAGCCGGGGCACCACCGGCGCGGACGCCAGCGCCCGGGCGAGGTCGTCGGCGATCTCCGAGTTGCACAGGCCGAGCCGGCGCAGCTGCGGGAACCGTTCCCCGGCCAGCAGCGGGGCGAGGTCGGCGACCTGCGCGTCGCCGCCGTAGTCGGAGGTGCCGAGCCACAGCTCCAGGTCGGTCAGCGCGGGCAGATCGGAGTCGAGCACGGCGCCGACGAACGCCCGGGACAGCCCGCCGCTCTCCACCGCCAGCTCCCGCAGCCGCGCGTGCCGCACGGGGGAGAAGGCGAAGTTCTCGCCGCCGCGCACCCGCAGCACCTCCAGCGCCGGGTACGCCGTCAGCAGCGCACTGACGTCGCCCACCCTCATCCAGGAGACCTCGCACTCCTCGGAGGTGATGTCACCGAGGAAGAGCGCGCGCAGGGCGGGCAGGCGCGACGCCGCCGCGCAGAGTTGCGCGATCGGGGCGGGATGGAACGCCGCGTAGCCCCACGAGCCGACGACCAGGGACTCCACGGACGGCCCGGCCTGCGCGACGAACCGGTCGAACGCGTCGCGGAACTCCGCCGAGAGCGAGTTCTCCGTGGTCTCGTCGTCGAAGTGCCAGTGGGCGATCCGCCACGAGACCGGGCCGTCCACCGTGGGCAGCGGCCCGTCGGCGGGGACGTCCACCACCGGACGGCCGGCGAAGTGGCGCGCGTGGGAACCGAAGGCCATCGCCGCTCACTCCCCGACCGCGGTGTAGCGGTAGACGGTGCCGTCGTAGTCCTCGGCGACCTGCGGGTCGGACAGGTCGACCCGCACCCCCGGCAGCGCGGCGACCACCGCGGCGGCCGCCTCCTCGGAGAGGTAGTTATGGTGCAGGTCGAGGTGCGTCAGGTGGGTCAGCGGTTGCCCGGCCAGCAGCGCCTTCGCGCCCTCGTCGGTCAGGGTGCCCATCGACAGGTCGAGCGCCTCCAGCCGGGGGACGACCGGCGCGGTGGCGACCGCCGCCGCGACCGCGTCGGCGATCTCGGCGTTGCACACCGCGAGATGACGCAGGGCCGGCAGGCCGGCGCCGGCGAACACCCCCGCCAGGTCCTCGGCGCTCGCGTCGCCGCCGTAGTCCTTCCTGCCGAGCCACAGGTCCAGCCGGTGCAGGGCCGGCAGCTCGCACGCGCCGACGGCCCGGACCACCTCGGCCGGCAGCCCGCCGGACTCGAAGCGCAGCTCGCGCAGCCCGGTGTGCCGGACCGGCTCCAGCCGCAGGCTCTGCGCCCCGCGCAACCAGAGCACCTCCAGCGACGGGCACGCCGCGAGCAGCGGCGTGATGTCGCCGTGCACGAGCCAGGAGATCTCGCACTGCTCGTAGGTCAGGTCGGCGAGGAAGAGCGCCCGCAGGCCGGTCCACTCCCCGGCGGCCTCGACCAGCGTCTGGACCGGCAGGGGCCGCTCGTACGCCTCGCCCCACTCGCCGATCACCAGGGCGCGCACCGCGTCGGCCGGCACCTGCTCCCGCAGCGCCCGGACGAGACCGAGGAACTCCTCGGGATCCGCGTCGAAGTCCTCGACCTCCAGCCGCCAGGCGACCGCCGACGGATCGTCGGGGAGTGTCATCCCCGGGGTGAAGGGCACTACCGGTAATCCGACGAACGACGACACGTGCGAGCTGATCACGCCTACCTCCGGTCCGACTGGTGCAGCGGCGGCGCGACGGTAACAGGTCCGCCCGACAGGATGATCAGTGCGCCGGCCGGCGGGCGGCGGGGGGCCGGGCGGCGGTCGCCGGGGCTCCCGGCGGACCGCCGGTCGTCACAGCCCGAAGAAGTCGAGGTAGGCGTCGATCTGGTGGGCGAGCATCGGCTCTCCCGGGTGCGCCCGCAGGCCCCGGGCCCGCGCCTGGGCCAGCAGGAGCGTCTCGGCCGGCGTCATGATGATGTCGGCGACCACCGCGTGCGCCGGCAGCTCCGCCACCGCGAACGGCGGCGGGTCGTCGGGGCGCAGCCCCAGGGGCGTGGCGTTGACCGCCAGGTCGGCGTCGGCCAGTCGCGGTCGCGCGGTCGCGCCGACCCGGCCGGGGTACGCGGCGGACAGCCGCCGCCGCAGTGTCTCCAGCCGGCCCGGGTCGGTGTCGCTCAGCCATAGTTCCGCCACGCCGGCGTCGAGCAGCGCCACCGCGATCGCGCTGCCCGCCCCGCCCGCGCCCACCACGCACGCCCGGCGACCCCGGGGGTGGTGTCCGGCCCCGGCCAGCCCGCGGACGAACCCGTCGCCGTCGAAGGTGTCCGCGGTCCACGTCCCGTCGGGCTCGCGCCGCAGGGCGTTGGCGCTGCCGGCCAGGCGGGCGCGGTCGCTGGCCCGGTCGGCGAGTTCCAGCACGGCCGCCTTGTGCGGCACGGTGACCAGCATCCCGTCCAGGTTCGCCACCCGTTGCAGCCCCCGCACCACCTGGGTGAGGTCGGCCGGCGCCGCGTGGACCGGGACGAGCACCGCGTCGGTGCCGCGCCGGGCCAGCACCGGGTTGAGCAGCCCGGGGGCGCGCACCTGGGCGATCGGGTCGCCGAGCAGCGCGTACACCCTCGTGGCGCCGCCTATCTCGGTCATGGGCGTCTCCGCGGGCAGGGGTCGTCCGGCGCGGCCGGACCGGGGCGGTGCCGACCCTACGCGACGGCGGCACCCGCCCCGGCGCGGCCCGTCGCGCCGGCGGTCCGGCCACGCGGTACGGGGCGTGGCCGGACCGCCGGCACCGGTCAGGAGGCGGTGGCGGCCGCCGAGGGGAGGGCGTCGAGCTGGCGGGAGAGCGAGAGCAGCGAGTACCCGATGAGGGCGAGCACCACCCCGAGGCCCATCGCCAGCGCGGCGATGCCGAAGGAGACGACCGAGGTGAACAGGGAGGAGCGCAGGAACGAGCCGGTCATGACGGTCTGCCGGGTGGGGTCCTCCCGGCCGAGTTCGGCGTACGTCTTGCCGCCGCTGGCCTCCAGCGAGTGCTTCTCGATGACCTCGGCCTCCGCGTACGCGGTCAGCGGGCCGTCGATCTTCTCGCCCGCGAACCAGTCCGCGTCGTCGGAGACGGTGATGCGTTCGTCGGCGAGCTGGCTCTGCACGGTGAACCAGGTGGCGGCCCCACCGACCAGCATGATCAGGCCGGCGACGATGACCAGGACGGACAGCAGTCGGACGGTGGAGCCGACCGCCCGGGACTGCGCGGCGGTGTCGGTCATGGTGTCTCCTCTCCCGTGCCCCGGAGCACGGATGTGTCTTCTGTTGAAATGCGACCCAGTATGGGCAATCCGCAGGCGTGCCGCATCCGTCGCGCCGGCGGCGGATGCGCCGCGCCCACCCGCCGGGATCGGTCGGGTGGGCGCGGTGTGCTGGTGCCGGCGGGTGCTCAGCCGCTGGACGACGGCCTGCGGATCGCGTCGCGGACGCGGTCGATGACCGCCAGCGCCGGTCCGGCCGCGAGGTTGCCCTTCGCGGACTGGGCGCTCAGGTGCGGGCGCGTCGGCGCGGTCGCCTCCGCCATCCGTACGGCGCCGGCCATCGTGCGCAGCCGGTCGGCGGGCACGTGCTGGCGCAGCAGCGGGAACTCCTGGCGTTCCTCGTAGCGGGCGTGCGTGAGCACCGCGTCGCGCAGCAGGATGATGCCGGTGTCGAAGCCCTCGGCGTCGACACCGCCGGCGATCAGGGTCTTCAGCGTCTCCTTGGCCTGACGCTCCTCGGCGAGGCGTTCGTCGACCATGGCGTCGCCGCCCCCGCCCGGCAGCGTCCGGGCCAGCGGGTGGACGACCTCCTCCTCGGCGGTCTCGTGCGCGGCGAGGAGCTTCACCAGGTCGTCGAAGGCGTCCCGGCGGGTCTCCCCGGTGCTGCCGATGACCAGCAGGAACAGCTCCTCGATCCGCGCGTGCTGGGCCAGCAGCAGGTCGACGACGTCGTCCTCGGGGCCGCGGGTGGCCGGGGCGCCGGTGTCAGGCATGGCTGCCTCCCCGCGCGCGCAGCGACTCCACCGGGTGGGGCCCCTCGGTCTCGACGCGGTACTCGTCGCCGAAGCGCTCCCGGTGCATGTCGATGACCTGCTCGCTCGGCGGCTTCTGCCCGTCGTGCAGCTGCTGCTGCATCGACTCGAAGCGCTCGTGCGCCTCCCGCACGTACCCCTCGCCGATCTTGTTCAGGTCGACCTGGGTGGCGAGCAGGTGGCGTAGGTACTCCTTGTTCGGCTCGAAGGTCAGCGGCTCGGGTAGGCCCGCGCCGCCCACGATCTCCTCCGGCTCCCGGCCGTCGTGGCGGCGCAGCAGGTCGGCGGCCTGCTGCAGGTGAGCCAGTTCCATCTGCAGGTGCAGCTCCCACACCGCCTTGATGCGGGGGTCGCTCTCCTGCTGCATGAAGGAGTAGTAGAGCCAGCACTCGTTGTACTCGTGGGTGAGCAGCCGCTCCCACCAGTTCTCGCCCGGGTCGAGCAGCGACTCGTAGTGCGTGACGTGCTCCTGCTCGATGAGGCTGATCTCCTGGTAGAGCTGCCGCGCGATCGGCTCCATGTACTGCGGCCCGACGTTCATGTAATAGAACATGACCTGCTGCTCCGCCGACAGGATGGTCAGCGCGTGCAGCTTGGAGCGGGGGTCGACGCTGTTGCGGTCGTACGGGGTGCGCACCTCGTCGAACGGGTGCCGGTGCTCGGCGACGGTGGGCCGGCCGGGCATGACCTCGGTCAGGCCCTGCACGATCTTGTCCGCCTTGCGGCGTTCCACCATCTCGTAGAGGTTGGCGTAGCGGTAGAGGTGGTCGAAGTCCTCCAACACGCCGAACTCGTAGCTCTGCTTCAGGTACGGGTCGGGCTCGTGCCGGGCCACCCACGCGGTCAGGTCGAC
Source organism: Micromonospora sp. NPDC048868 (assembly GCF_043198195.1). NCBI lineage: Bacteria > Bacillati > Actinomycetota > Actinomycetes > Micromonosporales > Micromonosporaceae > Micromonospora > Micromonospora sp. NPDC048868. The sequence goes on along the minus strand of NZ_JBICUN010000020.1, from coordinate 123,706 downwards.
GGCCACCTGCTCGTAGCCGAGCGTCGTCTCCAGCACGCTCGCGGCGCCGGGCAGCAGCCAGTTCACCACCCGCTGCTGCTGGCTCTCCAGGTAGCGCACGTACGCCAGCTGCCGGCGGACCTCCTGGTCCGGGCAGTTGCGGGCGAACTGGTGCTGGAAGTTGATCGCTTCGACCTCGATGCCGTTCATGGTGATGATGCGGCAGCGGGTGTACGGGTCGACCGCCTCCGGGTCGATCGGCTCCACGTTGAGTTCGCGCCAGTTGCGGATCTGGCTCTCCAGCGGGATTCCTTTGTGCTCCAACGGGTTGAACACGGCGTCTCCTTCTTCGGCCGGGGTACCAAATGCCCTACCCCGACAGTCCGGGCGAAAACGGCTAGCCCGGCTATTCCTCGGCCGGCGGACTGGTGATTTCACCGATGCGGCGCTGCCGGCGCCGTCGAAGACTGATGCATGTCGATATGCCCCGTCCCGTAGGGAGTGCCCGACGTGTCATCACCAACCATCGCCGCCCGTCCCCGTCCCGTCGCCCGCCTCGCCGGCCTGGCCGTGGCCGCCGTCCTGGCCACGGCGGGCGCGCTGGCCGCCCCGCCGGCCGCCCAGGCCGCCGCCAACCCGTACGAGCGCGGTCCCGCCCCGAGCGTCGCCCTGCTGGAGGCCAGCCGCGGCCCGTTCGCCACCGCGTCGCAGAGCGTCTCCTCGCTCAGTGTCACCGGCTTCGGCGGCGGCGTCATCTACTACCCGACCAGCACCGCCGAGGGCACCTTCGGCGCCGTCGCGATCTCGCCCGGCTACACGGCCGCCTGGTCCAGCATCGACTGGCTCGGGCCGCGGATCGCCTCGCACGGCTTCGTGGTGATCGGCATCGAGACCAACACGCGCCTCGACCAGCCGGACAGCCGCGGTCGGCAACTGCTCGCCGCGCTCGACTACCTGACGCAGCGCAGCTCCGTACGCGGCCGGATCGACGCCAGCCGGCTCGCCGTCTCCGGCCACTCGATGGGTGGCGGCGGCAGCCTGGAGGCCGCGGTCTCCCGGCCGTCGTTGCAGGCAGCGGTGCCGCTCGCGCCGTGGAACCTGGACAAGACCTGGTCCGACGTCCGGGTGCCGACGCTGATCATCGGCGGGGAGAGCGACAGCGTCGCGCCGGTCTCGTCGCACTCGGAGCCGTTCTACAACAGCATCCCGGCCTCGTCCGAGAAGGCGTACCTGGAGCTCAACGGGGCCAGCCACTTCTTCCCGCAGACCGTCAACACGCCCACCGCCCGGCAGGCGGTCGCCTGGTTGAAGCGGTTCGTCGACGACGACACCCGCTACGAGCAGTTCCTCTGCCCCGGCCCGAGCGGCTCCGCCATCCAGGAGTACCGCAACACCTGCCCGAGCGCCTGACGCTCCCCGGGGCGGCCGTCACCTCCGGCCGCCCCGCGGCGCATGGCTGCCCGGTCGGTGCAGAAACCGTCGGTCGCCGCCCAGGTCCGGGCGGCGACCGACGAGCGTGCCCGCGAGCGTCGGAGGTATTGACGACCCCCGTCAGAAACGTACACTCCCAGTGTAAATACTGGCGGCTGCCGGGGGGACGGGTGATGGAGCAAGGGCTCGCACTGCACCACATCGGGGTCCGCTTCGGCGGCCTCACCGCCCTCGACGACGTCTCGCTGCGGGTGCCGCCCGGCCGGGTGGTCGGCGTGATCGGTCCCAACGGGGCCGGCAAGACCACGCTGTTCAACGTCGTCTGCGGCTTCGTCCCGCCGGACGAGGGATCCCTGACCCTCGACGGCCGGCCGCTGCGCCCACGCCCGCACCGGCTGACCCGGCTCGGCATCGCCCGCACGTTGCAGGGCACCGGGCTCTTCGCCGGGCTCAGCGTGGTGGAGAACGTGATGACCGGGGCCACCCACACGGCCCGCGCCGGCTTCCTCGCCGCCCTGCTCGGCCTGCCCCGCAGCGACCGCGACGAGCGCCGGCTGCGCCGGCACGCCCTCGACGTCCTCGACACCCTGGGCATCGCCGGGCACGCCGACGCCGCGCCGGGCACGCTGCCCTTCGCCGTACGCCAGCGGGTCGCCCTGGCCCGCGCGCTGGCCGCGCGGCCCCGGCTGCTGCTGCTCGACGAACCCGCCGGGGGCCTGGGCGCCGACGACATCGCCGAGCTGGCGGAGCTGATCCGGGGACTGCCCCGACGCGACACCGACCCCTGTGCGGTGCTGCTGGTGGAGCACCACATGGACCTGGTGATGTCCGTCTGCGACGAGATCGTGGTGCTCGACTTCGGGCGGGTGATCGCCGCCGGCACCCCCGACGAGGTGCGCGACGACCCGGCCGTCGCCGACGCCTACCTCGGCGCGGCGGTCGACGAGGCCGCGGCATGACCGGCGAAGGGCTGCTCGAGGTGCGCGGCCTGGTGGCCGGCTACGGCGGCGCGCCGGTGCTGCACGGGATCGACCTCACCGTGGCGCGGGGCGCCATCGCGGCGGTGGTCGGCGCCAACGGCGCCGGCAAGACCACCCTGCTGCGCGCCCTCTCCGGCATGCTCCGCCCGGCGGCCGGCCGGGTCGCGCTGGCCGGGGAGGACCTGCGCGGCGTCGCGGTCGAGCAGCTCGTGCGCCGCGGCATGGCCCACGTGCCGGAGGGCCGCGGGGTGGTCGGCGAGCTGACGGTCGACGAGAACCTGCGCCTCGGCGGGCTGTGGCGGCGCGACCGGGCCGACGCCGCCCGCGCCCTCGACGAGGTCTACCAGCTTTTCGCGCCGCTGGCCCGGCGGCGGCGACACCTCGGGCACCAGCTCTCCGGCGGCGAGCGGCAGATGCTCGCCCTCGGCCGGGCCCTCGTCGGCCGGCCCCGCCTGCTGCTGCTCGACGAGCCGTCGCTCGGCCTGGCGCCGCGGGTGGTCGCCCAGACCATGGCCCTGCTGCGCCGGCTGCGCGACGACACCGGGCTGACCGTGCTGCTGGTCGAGCAGAACGTGCGCAGCGCGCTCTGGATCGCCGACCAGGGCGTGGTGATGTCCCTGGGCCGGGTCGTCACCACCGCCCCGGCCGCCCGGCTGCGCGACGACGCCGACCTGCGGCACGCCTACCTCGGCTTCTGACCCCCCTCGTCCCCGCAAGGGAGGACCGTTGGACCGCTTCGTCTTCCTCACCCTCGACGGACTGTCCAGGGGCGCGGTCCTCGCCGCGTTCGCCCTGGCCCTGGTGCTCATCTGGCGGGCGGCCCGGATCGTCAACTTCGCCCAGGGCGCGATGGCCGTCGCCACCGCGTACGTCGCCTACAGCGTCTCCGCCGCGACCGGCTCGTACTGGCTGGGGTTCCTGGCCGCGCTGGCCGCCGGGCTGCTGCTCGGCGCGGCGGTGGACGTGGTCGTCATGCGCTTCGTCGACCACGCGTCGCCGCTCAACCCGGTGATCGTCGCGCTCGGGCTGGTGCTGCTGATCCAGGCCGTCCTCGGCATGGTGTACGGCAGCGAGTTCCTGCCCGCCGGCACGCCCTTCTCCCGCAACCCGCTGACCGTGGGCGGCGTCGCCGTCCTGTCGCCGTACGACCTGTTCGTCTTCGCGGCGGTCGCGGTGGTGGTCGTGGGGCTCGCCTGGACCTTCACCCGCACGGCGGTGGGCCTGCGGATGCGCGCGGCGGCGTTCGCGCCCGAGGTGTCGCGGCTGCTCGGGGTGAACGTCGGCGGCATGCTCACCCTCGGCTGGGCGCTGGCCTCCGGGGTCGGCGCGCTTGCCGGCATGCTGGTCATCCCCACCGAGCTGGGCCTGCACCCGCACGCGATGGACCTGGTCTTCGTCTCGGCGTTCACCGCCGCCGTGGTGGGCGGCCTGGACAGTCCACCGGGGGCGGTGGTCGGCGGCCTCGCGGTCGGGCTGCTGCTCTCCTACGTCAGCGGCTACGCCGGCAGCGACGTCACCCCGCTCGCGGTGCTGGTGCTGCTGCTGACCGTGCTGCTGGTCCGTCCCGCCGGGCTGTTCGCCCCGGTCGCGGCGAGGCGGGTGTGAGCGCCACCCGGGCGGTGACCCCGCCGGACACGCAGGCCCGGGTCGACCGCACCGGCCCCGCCGGTCCCCGCCGCGGCTCGACCCTGCTGCGCCACCTCGGCCTCGCGGTCGTCGCCGCGCTGCTGCTGGTGGCCGCCAGCTACGGGCTGGAGCCGTTCCGCAACTTCCAGCTCGCCACCGTGGCCGCCTACCTGTGCGCCACCGCCGGGCTGACCGTCCTCACCGGGCTCAACGGTCAGCTCTCGCTGGGGCACGGCGCGCTGATGGCGACCGGCGCGTACACCGTGGCGCTGTGCCAGAACGCGTTCGCCGACGCCGGCATGACCGGCGGCTGGCTGCTCCCGGTCTCGCTGGGCGCGGCCGTCCTGGCCGCCCTCGCGGTGGGCGCCGTGGTCGGGGTGGCCGCCGCCCGGCTGCGCGGCCCGTACCTGGCCGGCGTCACCCTGGCCGTGGCGGTCGTGGTGCCGGCGCTGACCGTCACCTTCGACGGCGTGTTCAACGGCGAGCAGGGGCTGGCGGTGCCGGTCGAGCCCCCGCCGGCGGCCCTCGGTGTCTACTTCCCCTACGAGCGCTGGCAGCTCTGGGTGACCGCGGCGGCCACCCTGCTGGCCCTGCTGCTGCTGGCCAACCTGGTCCGCAGCCGGTACGGCCGCACCTTCCGGGCGGTCCGCGACGACGAGGTCGCCGCCCGCCTCGCCGGCATCCACGTCGCCCGCACCCAGGTCCTCGCCTTCGTGGTCAGCGCGGCCGGCGCCGGGCTCGGCGGCGCCCTGCTCGCGGTCCTCGCGCAGAGCGTCTCGCCCGGGGCCTTCTCGCTGACGCTGTCGCTGTTCCTGCTGATGGCGGTCGTCATCGGCGGGCTGGGCAGCCTCGCCGGCGCAGCCTGGGGCGCCGTCCTGCTGGTGGCCCTGCCCGACCTGACGCACGCCGTCACCGAGCAACTCACCCTGTCGCCGGCGGTCGCGCAGCGGGTCGAGGGCAACCTTCCGCTGGCGATCTTCGGGCTCACCCTGGTCGTCGTCATGATCGCCGCTCCTGGCGGCGTGCAGGGCCTGCTGTCCCGGCTCGCCCGGGCCTTCTCCGCGCGCCGGCCGGGCCGACGACGGCCCTGAGCCGTCCCGACCGGCCGGCACCCGCATCCGTGCCACACCTCCCGCACCCCACCACCACACCGGATCACCATCGCCACCGCACCCCACCACCACCGCACGGCACCACCGCCGCACCCCACCACCAAACCGGACCGAGGAAAGGTCGGTGTCTGACATGACACGAACGGCACGGCGCGGCCTCGCGCTCGCCACCGCCATCACCCTGCTCGTCGCCTCCGCCAGTTGCGCCGGGGACGACGGCGGCGGCCGGGGGGCGGTCCCCGGCGTCACCGACACCGAGATCGTGGTCGGCACGCACATGCCGCTCACCGGTCCGGCGTCCGCCGGCTACTCCAAGATCGCGCCCGCCACGAAGGCGTACTTCGACCACGTCAACGCCAACGGGGGCGTGCACGGCCGGAAGATCACCTACAAGATCATGGACGACGGCTACAACCCGGCGAACACCCAGCAGGTGGTCCGCCAGCTCGTCCTGCAGGACAAGGTCTTCGCCATCCTCAACGGGCTCGGCACGCCGACGCACACCGGCGTGCTCGACTTCCTCAAGAGCAACCGGGTGCCCGACCTCTTCGTCGCCTCCGGCAGCCGCAGCTGGGACCAGCCCGACCGGTATCCGGGCACGTTCGGCTTCAACCCCGACTACACGGTGGAGGGCAAGATTCTGGCCCAGCACGTGAAGACCAGCCTGCCGGGGCGCAAGGTCTGCTTCCTCGGCCAGGACGACGACTTCGGCCGGGACAGCCTGGTCGGCGTGGAGAAGGTGCTCGGCGCCGGCGCGGTGGCGGCGAAGCAGACGTACGTCACCAGCAACACCAACGTGGCACCCCAGATCGGCGCGTTCAAGGCGGCCGGCTGCCAGGTGGTCGTCCTCGCCACCGTGCCCGGCTTCACCGCCCTCGCCGTCGGCACCGCCGCCCGGCTGAACTTCAGGCCGCAGTGGCTCGTCTCCAACGTCGGCGCCGACCACCCGACGCTGGCCAAGCAGCTCGGTGCCAACGCCGGGCTGTTGGAGGGCATGGTCGGCGCCAACTACCTGCCGATGCAGAACGACGCCGCCGACCCGTGGATCCAGCTCTTCACGAAGGTCAACAAGGAGTACAACGGGGACGCGCCGTTCGACGGCAACACCGTCTACGGCATGGCGGTCGGCTACCTCTTCGTGCAGGTGCTCCTCGCCGCCGGCAAGGACCTCACCCGAGAGGCGGTGACCGAGGCCGTCGCCAAGGGCGGCTACCAGGGGCCCGGCCTGGCCCCGCTGCGCTACTCCGACACCGACCACTCCGGCTACGGCGGGCAGCGGCTGACCCGGGTGAGCGGGGGGACGCAGTCCTACTTCGGGCCGACGTACGAGACGGACGAGGGCGACGGGCCGGTACGCGAGCACACCGTCGCGCCGGTGGCGCCGCCGGCCAACGGGGTGCCCACGGCCTCCTGAGCGGGCGCACCGGGCGTGGCGCGTCGGCTTTCCGGCCCGCCGCGCCCGGTCCCGGTCTCGGGGGAGAGGGCGCTCAGGCTTCGCGTCCTCTCCCGGATACGGAACTGTCCGCACCGACAGTGCTGTTACGCCGGAGGACTGTCGGTGGGATGTGCCCTGTCCGCCGACGTGCCGTCGTTGACGGGTCTCAGCCGCCCTCATAGTATTTGCATCGTGGATGCAGATTCAGGGCGACCCGCAGGCCGGTTGGCGGCGGTGGCAAGGACCTGCTGCGCGGTGGCGCGGCGGGAGGGCCGGGACGGGGCGTACCCCCTGGGAAGCCTCAAGGTGCCGCGGGCCGGGGCGGTCGCCTTCCTCGCCTCCGACGACGCGGCCCGGATCGCCGGGTGGACCCTCCTCGCCGACGGCGGGGCCGCCCTCGCCGACCGGCCCGCCGGATGACCATGCCGGGCCCGGGCCGGGGCCGGGCGGTCGCCGTGTGGCCCGCGGCTAGACTCGGCGCGGCGGTACGGGGGACGTGGCGGCGATGAGGAGGCGGGCGCGGATGGGCGGTGCCGAGGCGCCGGTCCGGGTCGACGGCCGGACCGCCCGGGCCGAACGCACCCGGGCGGCGATCGTCGAGGCGCACCTGGCGCTCATCTCCGAGGGCGACCTGCGGCCGACCGGCGAGCGCATCGCCGAGCGGGCCGGGATCTCGCTGCGGACGCTCTGGACCAACTTCAAGGACATGGAGACGCTGTTCGAGGCCAGCGGCGCGGAGCTGCTCCGGCAGCAGGACGCCGCCCACCGGCCGATCTCGCCGGCGCTGCCGCTGGCCCGACGGGTCGACGCGTACTGCCGGCAGCGGGCCCGGCTGCTCCAGCTCATCGCCCCGTCGGCGCGCGCCGCCCAGATGCGCGAGCCGGTCTCCGGGCAGCTGCGCCGCAACCGCCTCAAGCACATCGCGCGCGTCCGCGACGAGGTCGAGCACCTCTTCGCCGCCGAGCTCGAACAGGCCGGTCCCGACCGCGACCAGCTGGTGCACGCCCTGGTGGCCGCGAGCATGTGGCCGGCCTGGTCGATGCTGCGCGACGGGCTGGGGCTGGGCGTGGACCAGGCCCGCGCGGTGATGACCCGGACGGTCGCCGCCCTGCTGGCCGACGTCGACCCGCGCTGACGCGCGACGTGGGAAGACGGCGCCGTCGGTCTTTCCATCGGGCCACCGATAGGTGACACTCGATTGCATGGTTACTGCATCCTCAGTGCAATTAACCGTGTTGCGCGGCCGGGCCGACGAGTGCGCCGCGATCCGGCGCCTGCTGGGTGACCTGCCCGCCGGCGGGGGAGCGCTGCTGGTCCAGGGCGAGCCCGGATCCGGCCGCAGCGCGCTCGTCGACTACGCCCACCGGCACGCCGGAGGCTGCACCGTCCTGGCCGGCACCGGGCTGCCCGAGGAGGCGGGCCTGCCGTACGCGGGGTTGCAACGGCTGCTGGACCCGGTGCTCGACCGGGCCGGCGCGCTCCCCGGACCGCAGCGGCGGGTGCTGCTGCGGGCGCTGACCGGCGCGGGCTGCCCCGCCCACGGGCGCCTGGCGCTGTCCCTGGCCGTGCTCGGCCTGCTCGCCGCCGCCGCTCGGGACCGCCCGCTGCTGTGCACGATGGACGACGTGGACCGGGGCGACCAGCCCACCGCCGACGTGCTGGCGTTCGTCGCCCGCCGCCTGCGCCGATCGTCGGTGGCCGTCCTGCTCACCACGGCCGCGGACGTCCCCCTCGGCGGGATAGCCCGGCACCGGCTCCGCCCGCTCGACGACCGGGACAGCGCCGCGCTGCTCGCCGACCGGCTGGCCGGCCGGCCACCCGCGCCGCCCGTGGCCGCCGCGCTCGCCGCCGCGGCCGGGGGCAACCCGCAGGCCCTCGTCGACCTGGCCGAGGTGCTCACCCCTGGCCAGTGCCGCGGGGAGGAGCCGGTGCCCGAGACGCCCCCGCCCGACGGCGGGCTGGGCCGCGCCTACCGGGCCCGCCTGGACCGGTTGCCGGCCGTCACCCGCCGGGTCCTGCTGCTCGCCGCGCTCGACGAGGACGGGGAGCCGGCCACCCTGGTCCGGGCCGCCCGGGTCGCCGGCGCGGCGGTCGAGGCGCTCGCGCCGGCCGAACTCGCCGGCCTGGTCCGCGTCGACCCGCGACGGCTCACGTTCCCGCAGCCCCTCGTCCGGACCGTGGTCCGGGCCGCCGCGCCGCTGGCCGAGCGGCGCGCCGCGCACCTGCTGCTCGCCGGCGTGCTCGACGGGGCCGGGCACCGGCTGCGCCGGGCGGGACACCTCGCCGCCGCCGCCCAGGGCCCCGACCCGGCCCTGGCCGCCGAGCTGGAGCAGGCCGTGACCGAGTGCGAGGGCGCGGGCATGGCGGCCTCGGCCGCGCTGCAACGGGCCGCCGAACTCACCGACGATCCGGCGCGCGCCGCCGCCCGGCTGGTGGCCGCCGCCCGGTACGCCTGGTCCGCCGGCCGGGCGCACCGGGCCCGACTGCTGCTGGGCGAGCTGCCGCCGGGCGCGGAAGCCGCCGTGGCGGGCCGGGCCGACCTGCTGCGCGGGGAGCTGGAACTGCGTACCGGCCGGCCCCGGTCCGCGTTCACCACGCTGCTGTCCGCCGCCGGCACCCTGGCCGCCGCCGACCGCGCGGCCACCGGCACGGGTGGCGCAGCGGACCGCGCGGCCACCGGCACGGGTGGCGCAGCCGATCGCGCGCTGGCCCTCGGCGCGCTGGTGCGAGCGGGCGAGGCCGCCTGCTTCACCGGCGACCAGTACCGCTACGCCGACGTGGCCCGGCGGGCGGAGCTGTTGCGCCGCCCCGACGACCCGCCCGCCACCGAGCTGCTGAGCGCCTACGTCGCCGGGACTGCGGCGACCCTGCGCGGCCACCACGAGCAGGCCGGGCCCGCCCTGCGCCGGGCCGTCGTCCTCGGCGGGCAGCTGACCGGGCCGGCGTCGACCCCCGCGGCGCTGACCTGCGCGGCGGCGGCCGGGCTGCTGGTGGCCGTGGACGGCGCGGCGCACCGGCTCGCCGAGCGCGCCGTCGAGCTGGCCCGCGAGCGGGGCGAACTGTCCGCCCTGCCGCGCGCCCTGGAGCTGCGGGCAGCCGCCGAGTACTGGCTGGGCCGGCACGACGCCGCGACGGACACCTCCCGGGAGGGGCTGCGGATCGCCCGGGACGTCGGCCAGGAGAACTGGGCCGGCGTACACCTGGGCATGCTGGCGGTGCTGGCCGCCGTGCGGGCCGACCGCGACACCGCCCTGCGCCGGATCCGGGAGATCGGCGAGGACCCGGGCGCGCACAGCCGGCCCCGCGCCCTCGCGCAGTGGGCCCTGGCGGTGCTCGACCTGGTCGACAACCGGCCGGCCGCCGCCGCCGCGCGACTGGCCGCGCTGGCCTGCCCGGGCACGGGCCGGGGGCAGGTGCTGGTCCTGGTGATGGCCACGCCGTACCTGGCGGAGGCAGCCGCCGCCGTCGCGGACCGGCCGGCGGCAAACGCCGCCCTCGCCGTCTTCGACAGGTGGGCCAGCAGTACGGCGAGCCCGTCGCGCCGGGCCCTCTCCGCGCGCTGCCACGGGCTGCTCGCGCCCCGGGGCAGCGCCGAGGCGGAGCGGGAGCTTCGCACCGCCCTGCGGCTGCACCCGACGGACGCCGGCGCGTTCGAGCGGGCCCGCACCGAGCTTCTCCTGGGCCGGGAACTGCGCCGCAGCCGTCGACCCCGCGCGGCGCGCGAACACCTGCACGCCGCCCGGGAGGCGTTCACCCTGCTCGGGGCGGCCACCTGGGCGGAACAGGCCACCACGGAGCTGCGGGCGGCCGGGGAGTCGGTAGGGCCGCCGGAGGAGTCGGCGGCGCGACTGCTGACGGGCCAGCAGCTCCGGATCGCGCGGCTGGTCGCCGAGGGCGCCACCAACCGGGAGATCGCCGCCCGGATGTTCCTCTCCACCCGTACGGTCGACCATCACCTCCGCAACATCTTCCACCGCCTCAACATCCGCTCCCGCACGCAACTGGCCCGCGCCCTCTCCTGACCAGCCCCGCCCCCGTCCCTCCGGCCCTCACCGGCCCTCACCGGCGTCGATCATGCAGCTGTGGTGCCCCGCGAAAGCCGCGAAGCGGCATCGACCGCCCACCACAAGCCCATGATCGACACAGCGGGGGTGGGGCGCGACGCGGCGGGGCCCGGGGAAGGGGTGGGAGTGTCAGGGGGTGGGGAGGATCACGGTGCGGGCGCCCTCGCCGCGGGACATGCGGGCGAAGGCCTCCGGGGCGCCGTCGAGGGTGGTCCGGTCGGTGATCAGGTAGCCGAGGTCGAGGGTGCCGTCGAGCACGGCCCGGGCGAGCTCGGGCACGTCCCGGTCCGGGTCGGAGGAGCCGTAGACCGAGGAGCGCAGCGTCCGGGCCGAGTGGAAGATGTCCAGCGCGCCCAGCCCGACGATGTCGTCCTTGGCGCCCATGCCGACGACTGTCACCTGACCGCCCCGGCGGGTGGCGCGCCAGGCGGTGCGGATAGTGGCCGACCGCCCGACGCACTCCACCGCGTGGTCGACGCCCCGGCCGCCGGTGCGCTCGCGGACCGCCCGGTTGAGCGAGTCGTCGGCCAGCAGGAAGTCGGTGGCGCCGGCTGCGACGGCCAGCTCCGCCTTGGCGGGGGAGACGTCGACGGCGAGCACCTGACCGGCTCCGGCGGCCCGCGCGGCGGCGACCACCGACAGCCCCACCCCGCCGAGGCCGATCACGGCCACCGACTCGCCGGGGGCCACCTTCGCCGTGCGGCGTACCGCGCCGACGCCGGTGAGCACGGCGCAGCCGAGCAGCGCCGCCGCCTCGAAGGGCAGCTCCGCGGGCACCGGGATGACGGCGGCCTGCGGCACCACCACCTCCTCGGCGAGGGCGCCGAGGCCGAGCGTGACGTGCAGCGCTTCGCCGACCGGCGTGCGCCCCCGGGGGGCCGAGGGCGACCCGGTGCGCTCGCACAGCCACGGCTCGTCCCGCCCGCAGTACCAGCAGCTGCGGCACGGCGGGGCCCAGTTCAGCACCACGTGCGCGCCGGGCGCGACCCGCGTGACGGCGTCGCCGACGGCGAGCACCACCCCGGCCGCCTCGTGCCCCAGCACCAGCGGGTACGGCGGCGCCAGCGTCCCGTCGACCATGGACAGGTCGGAGTGGCAGACGCCAGCGGCGCGGACGCTCACGCGTACCTCGTCCGGGCCGGGGGCGGGCAGCTCGATCTCCTCCACCCGCAGCGGGGCGTCGACGGCCCGTACGACCAGCGCCCTCATCGCTGGATGGCCTTGACCTGGAGGAATTCCTCGAGCCCGTGCCGGCCCAGCTCCCGGCCGAGGCCGGACTGCTTGTAGCCGCCGAACGGGGCGAGCGGGTTGAACGGGGCGCCGTTGACGTCGACGGCGCCGGTACGCAGTCGACGGGCCACCCGCAGCGCCCGCTCCTCGTCTGCGGACCAGACCGCGCCGGCCAGCCCGTAGCGGGAGTTGTTGGCGATGCGCACGGCCTCGTCCTCGTCGTCGAACCCGATGACCGCGAGCACCGGGCCGAAGACCTCCTCCTGGGCCAGGGCGCTGTCGGGGTCGACGTCGGCGATCACCGTCGGGGCGACGAAGTAGCCCCGCTCGGGCAGCGGGGCGTCCGGCCCGCCGGCGACGAGTCGGCCCCCGTCGGCCAGCCCCCGGGCGACGTGCTCGCGGACCCGTTCCCGCTGCGCCGCGGAGACCAGCGGGCCGAGCCGGGTGGCCAGGTCGAACGGGTCGCCGAGCCGGTAGCCCGCCGCAGCCTTGGCGGCCAGGTCGAGGGCCTCGTCGTAGCGGTCGCGGTGCACGAGCAGGCGGGTCCAGGCGGCGCAGGTCTGGCCGGAGTTGAGGAAGGCGTTGCCGACCCCGACCTTGACGGCCGTGGCCAGGTCGGCGTCGTCGAGGACGATGTTTGCCGACTTGCCGCCGAGTTCCAGGGCGACCCGGGCGATCCGGTCGGCGGCGAGGTGGGAGATCCGCCGGCCGGTGGCCGTCGAACCGGTGAAGGAGACCATGTCGACGTCCGGGTGCGCGGCGATGGCCTCGCCGACGACCGGGCCGGTGCCGGTGACCAGGTTGACCACGCCGGGCGGGAAGCCGGCCGAGTGGATGGCGTCGAAGAGCAGGTACGCCGTCAGCGGGGTCAGCTCGCTCGGCTTGAGCACCAGGGTGCAGCCGGCGGCCAGGGCGGGGGCCAGTTTCGCGACGACCTGGTGCAGCGGGTAGTTCCACGGGGTGATCGCCCCGACCACGCCGACCGGCTCCCGGACCACCAGCGAGTTGCCGATCGTCTCGTCGGCCGGGGGACGGGCGGCCAGCTCGACGTAGCTGTGCAGGACCGTCAGCGGCAGGCCGGTCTGGACCCGGGTGGCCACCTTCAGCGGGGTGCCGAGTTCCAGGGCGACGGTGCGGGCGATCTCGTCGGCCCGGGCGGAGAGCGCGGCGTGCAGCCGGTCCAGGCGGGCGGCCCGCTCGGCGGGTGCGGCGTCGGCCCAGCCGGGGAACGCGGCCCGGGCCGCCGCGACGGCGCGGTCGACGTCGGCCGCGGTGCCCGCCGGCACGGTCGCGATGACGTCCTCGGTCGCCGGGTTGCGCACCGCGACGGTGTCCCGGGAGTCGGCGGCGGACCACCGCCCGTCGAGGTAGAAGTCGGTACGTGCGAGATCCATCGCGCCCCTCACCTACGTCGGCCGAAACTAGCAGCGCAAGTTTTGACTCTAGTACGCCTCGTCGGCCGGCGGGAGGGGCGGCAGTGGCCCGATGTGCTCCTCGTAGGTGCGCGACAGCCCGTGGATCAGCGCGTCGAGGCCCAGCGCGAAGGCGCCCTCGTCCACCCGCTGCTGGTGCTCGGCCAGCCGGTGGGCCTGGGTCAGGTGCGGGTACTGCTCCGCGTACAGCCCGGGGTCCTCGACGAAGCCCCGGGCGAACGAGCCCAGCGCCGAGCCGGCCACGAAGTAGCGCATGAGCGCGCCGACGTGGGTCGCCCGGGCCGGCGGCCACCCGGCGGCGACCAGCCCGCCGTAGACGGCGTCGGCCATGGCCAGCGCTGCCGGCCGGCGCCCCGGCCCCCGGGCCAGGTACGGCACGATGTTCGGGTGCGCGGCCAGCGCCGCCCGGTAGGAGTGCCCCCACCGGCGCAGCGCCTCGCGCCAGTCGACGCTGCCGAAGAACGACACGTCCACCTGGCCGGTGACGCTGTCGGCGACCGCGTCGAGGATCTCGTCCTTGGTGGCGAAGTGGTTGTAGAGCGACGGCCCGCGTACCCCGAGCTCGGCGGCGAGCCGGCGGGTGGAGAAGCCCTCCAGCCCTTCGGCGTCGATCAGCGCGGCGGCGGTCTCGACGATCCGCTGCCGGCTGAGCAGCGCCTGCCGCGGCCGGGGCATCCGGTCCTCCTTCGCTCGGGTCCTGCGCCGCAAACTCTGCCACAACCGGGTCTGGACGGAATTAAACTTGCACCGCTAGTTTAAGCCTCATGGATCTGGAACTCTCCGCCGAGCAGGCGGCGGTCCGTCGGCTCGCCGCGGACTTCGTCGACCGTGAGGTGGTGCCGCACGCGGCCACCTGGGACCGCCGCGAGTCCGTCGACCCCGACATCGTCGGCAAGCTCGGCGACCTCGGCTTCCTGGGGCTCACCATCGGCGAGGACGACGGCGGTTCGGGCGGCGACCACCTCTCCTACTGCCTCGTGCTGGAGGAGCTGGGCCGGGGCGACTCCGCCGTGCGCGGCATCGTCTCGGTCTCCCTCGGCCTGGTCGCCAAGTCGATCGCCGCGCACGGCTCGGCCGGGCAGCGGGAGCAGTGGTTGCCCCGGCTCTGCTCCGGCGCGGCGCTCGGCTGCTTCGCGCTGACCGAGCCGGACAGCGGCTCCGACGCGGCCGCGCTGACCACCCGGGCGGTCCGCGACGGCGCCGACTGGCTGATCACCGGCGCGAAGATGTTCATCACCAACGGCACCACGGCCGACGTCGCGCTGGTCTTCGCCCGCACCGGCGGCCCGGGACACCGGGGCATCAGCGCGTTCCTGGTGCCCACCGACGCGCCGGGCCTGACCCGGCGGGAGATCCACGGCAAGCTGGGCCTGCGCGGGCAGGCCACCGGGGAGCTGCGCTTCGACGGCGTACGGGTGCCGGCATCCGCGCTCCTCGGCGAGGAGGGCGCCGGCTTCCGGCTCGCCCTCGCCACCCTGGCCAAGGGCCGGATGTCCGTGGCCGCCGGCTGCGTCGGCATCGCCCAGGGCTGCCTGGACGCGGCCGTCGGCTACGCCGGGCAGCGCACCCAGTTCGGCAAGTCCATCGCCGGCCACCAGCTCGTGCAGCAACTGCTCGCGGCCATCGCCGTCGACACCGACGCCGCGCGCCTGCTGGTGTGGCGGGTGGCCGACCTGATCGACCGGGGCGAGCCGTTCGCCACCGAGGCGTCGATGGCCAAGCTCTTCGCCAGCGAGGCCGCCGTGCGCGCGGCCAACAACGCGGTGCAGGTCTTCGGCGGCTACGGCTACATCGACGAGTACCCCGTCGGCAAGTACCTGCGCGACGCCCGCGTCGCCACCCTCTACGAGGGCACCAGCCAGATCCAGCAGCTGCTCATCGGACGCGCGCTCACCGGCGTCAACGCCTTCTAGAGCCAGGAGGAACCGTGACCAGATTCGCCGACCGGGTCGCCGTCGTCACCGGCGCCGCGCAGGGCATCGGCGCGGCCACCGCGCACCGGCTCGCCGCCGAGGGCGCGGCCGTCGCGGTGGTGGACCTCGACGCCGCGCGCGCCCGGGCCGTCGCCGACGAGATCGCCGCCGCCGGTGGCCGGGCCGTCGGCATCGGCTGCGACGTGACCGACGCCGGAGCGGTCGCCGCCATGACCGACCAGGTGGTCCAGGCGTACGGGGGGCTGCACGTGCTCGTCAACAACGCCGGGATCACCCGCGACAACCTGCTGTTCAGGATGGCGCTGCCCGAGTGGGAGGCGGTGCTGACCACCAACCTGACGAGCATGTTCCTCTGCTGCCAGGCGGCGCAGCAGCACATGGTGGCGGCCCGCTACGGCCGGATCGTCAACCTCAGCAGCCGCTCCGCGCTGGGCAACCGGGGTCAGGTCAACTACGCGGCGGCCAAGGCCGGCGTGCAGGGCCTGACCGCCACGCTGGCCGTCGAGCTGGGCCCGTTCAACGTGACCGTGAACGCGGTCGCCCCCGGCTACGTGGCGACCGCGATGACCGCGGCCACCGCCGAGCGGGTGGGCAGCAGCCCCGAGGAGCACCAGCGGGCGGTCGCCGAGCACACCCCGCTGCGCCGGGTCGCCCAGCCCGCCGAGATCGCCTCGGTGATCGCCTTCCTGGCCAGCGACGACGCCTCGTACGTCAGCGGCCAGACCCTGTACGTCAACGGCGGCGCGCGCTGAGCCGCGCGTAGCACCGCACCGACCCGGAGGGGACATGGACTTCGCGCTCTCGGACACCGAACGGGCCATCCGCGACACGGCCCGCGACTTCATCACCAGGGAGGTCATGCCGCTGGAGCCGGAGCTGCTGCGGCGCGAACGCGCCCACCGGCCCGGGCTGGAGCCCGACGAGTTGCGCGAGTTGCAGCTCAAGGCGCGGGCGTTCGGCTTCTGGGGGCTGGCCACCCCCGAGGCGTACGGCGGCATGGACCTGCCGGCCGTCACCCAGTCGCTGATCTGGACCGAGATCGGCCGCTCGTACGTGCCGTTCCGCTTCGGCGGCGAGGCCGACAACATCCTGTTCCGGGCCAACGACGAGCAGAAGAGGGAGTTCCTGGTCCCGACGATCGAGGGGGAGCGGCGCAGCTGCTTCGCGATCACCGAGCCGGGCGCCGGGAGCGACGCCGCCAACATCCGGCTCAGCGCCCGCCGCGACGGCGGCGACTGGGTGCTCAACGGCGAGAAGACCTTCATCACCGGCGGCAACGAGGCCGACTTCGCCATCGTCATCGCGGTCACCGACCGAGAGAAGGGCGCCCGCAACGGCGGCGCCACGGCCTTCCTGGTGGACCGGGCGATGGGCTGGCGCTCGGAGTTCATCCAGACCATGGGCGAGGGTGGGCCGGCCGCGCTGGTCTTCGACGACGTACGGGTGCCGGAGCGCAACATCCTCGGCGCGCCCGGCCAGGGCTTCGCCCTCGCGATGGAGTGGATCGGCAAGGGCCGCTACACCATCCCCTCGCACGCGGTCGGCATCGCCGAGCGGGCGCTGCGGATGGCGATCGACCACGCCACCACCCGGCAGACGTTCGGCCGGCCCATCGGCGACAACCAGGCGATCCAGTGGATGATCGCCGACTCCGAGACCGAGCTGGAGGCGGCCCGCTGGCTCATCCTGCGGGCGGCCTGGACGGTGGACCAGGGCATGGACCCCCGGCACGCCTCGTCGATGGCGAAGCTCTACGGCGCCGGCATGGTCAACCGGGTGGTCGACCGGGTGCTGCAGATCCACGGCGGCATGGGCTACACCCGGGAGCTGCCCGTCGAGCGGTGGTACCGGCAGGTCCGGCTCTACCGGATCTTCGAGGGCACCGACGAGATGCAGCGGCTCATCATCGCCCGGGACCTGCTGCGCGGCTACACCCGACTGGGAGGGCACCTGGCATGAGGACCTTCGACTCCGTCGACGAGCTGGCCGCCGCGGTCGGGGAGACCCTCGGCCCGGGGCCGTGGCAGCGCATCGAGCAGGGGCGCGTCGACCTGTTCGCCGACGCCACCGACGACCACCAGTGGATCCACCTCGACCCGGAGCGGGCCGCCGCCGGCCCGTACGGGGGCACGATCGCGCACGGCTTCCTGACCCTGTCGCTGCTGCCGGCGCTGGTAGGGCGGCTCTACCGGGTGCGGGGCGTGCGGATGGGGGTCAACTACGGGCTGAACCGGGTGCGGTTCCCCGCCCCGTTGCGGGTCGGCACGGCGGTCCGGGCCGTCGCCACCATCGCGGAGGTGTCGCCGGTGGCCGGCGGGGTGCAGCTGGTCACCGCCGCGACCGTGGAGTGCGACGCCGGCGGCAAGCCGGTCTGCGTCGCCGAGACGGTGAGCCGGCTCCACGTGGGGCCGGCGGCCTCCTGAACCACGGGCGGCACCAGCCGCGCGTGGCGGGGACCACATGGTTAGCGCCTTGTTCGGGAGTTTGTGTCGCTTTTATCCATCGGCCGTTCGGTTGATATGGCGACGGCCGTTGGTCTAGGGTGGTGGCACTGCGGTCGCCGGTTCCCGGCGTCGCGGCATCTGTAGGACAGGAAGGGCAGCATGATCACCACGACGACCGCGCCGACCACCACCACCGACGCCACCACCACGGCCCCCGGTGACGAGACCCGCGCGAGTGAGCTGACCGCCGCCCTCGCCGCCCTGCCGGAGGGGCACCCCGACCGGCCGGCGCTGCGGGCGCGGGTGATCGAGGCGTGGCTGCCGCTGGCCCACCACCTCGCCTTCCGCTACAGCGGGCGCGGCGAGCCCAACGGTGACCTGGCCCAGACCGCCGCCCTCGGGCTGATCAAGGCCGTGGACCGCTTCGACGCCTCCCGGGGCGTGGACTTCGCCGGCTTCGCCATCCCGACGATCCTCGGTGAGATCAAGCGTCACTTCCGCGACCGCACCTGGAACATCCGCGTGCCGCGCCGCCTGCAGGAGCTGCGGCTGCGCATCTCCGAGGCCAACGGCACCCTCACCCAGACGCTCAACCGCGCGCCTACGGTCGCCGACATCGCCGTCCACCTCGGCGTCACCGAGGAAGAGGTCCTGGAGGGGCTCGAAGGCGCCCGCGCCTACAACGCCGTCTCCCTGTCCACCCCCATCGGCGACGGCGACAGCGCCACCGAGCTGGGCGACACCCTCGGCGCCGAGGACAACGAGTTCGAGCTGGCCGAGCTGCGGGTCGCCCTCGGCCCGGCGCTGGCCACGCTCGACGAGCGGGAGCAGAAGATCCTCACCCTCCGCTTCTACGGCAACCTCACCCAGAGCGAGATCGCCACGCAGGTCGGCGTCTCCCAGATGCACGTCTCCCGCCTGCTCGCCCGCGCGCTGGGCAAGCTGCGCGGCCAGCTCGAGGGCAGCCGCTGACGACACCCTCGCGGCGGGCGGCCACGTAGCCGTCCGGCAACCCGCCTCGACGTACCGTCCTCGTCCGCCCCGCCGTACCCGGCGGGGCGGACGAGTCCGTTTCCGGTGCGGGTGGCCGGCCGGCCCCGCCTCGTGGCCCTGTCTTCCAGGTTGCCGTGTTGGGCGCCGCACCCACCGCATCCGTGCGGTGTCGGCGTCGTGCCCTGTGGTCGCCGGGGATGGCGATGCCACCATCAGACCATGGTGGATGTCGATGTATTTCGGCGTGGGGCGCAGGCCCGGGCAGCGGTGATGACGGCGCGGTTGCGCCGGTTGGTGACCTGCGAGTCGCCGCCGGGGCGGGGTCGGGAACTGGCCGCCTGCGCCGACCTGCTCGAGGCGTGGGGCGACGCCGCGCTGGGCCGGCGGGGGCGTCGTGTGGTCCTCGACGGGCTGCCGCACCTGCTCTGGGCGGCCCCCGACCAACGCGTGCTGCTACTGGGCCACTACGACACGGTCTGGCCGGCGGGCACCATCCGGGACTGGCCGTTCACGATCACCGGAAGCACCGCGACGGGGCCCGGGGTCTGCGACATGAAGGCCGGGATCGTGCAGATGCTCACCGCGCTGGAACTGCTGCCGGACACCTCGCGGGTGGGGCTGCTGCTCACCTGTGACGAGGAGAGCGGGTCGGCCACCTCCCGGCCGCTGATCGAGGAGCAGGCCCGGCGCTCGGGGGCGGTGCTGGTCGGCGAGCCGAGCACCGAGGGCGGCGACCTGAAGGTCGCGCGCAAGGGCGGCTCCGTCTACCGGATCACGGTGCGGGGCCGGGCGGCGCACGCCGGCGTCGAACCGCACCGGGGCGTCAACGCCGGGGTCGAACTCGCGCACCACGTCCTCGCCGTGCAGGCCTTCGCCGCGGGGGAGACGAGCGTGACCCCGACGGCCCTCACCGCCGGCACGATGACGAACGTGGTGCCGGAGTCCGCGGTCCTCTGCGTCGACGTGCGCGCCTGGACCCGCGAGGAACTGCACCGGGTGGACCGGCTGGTCCGCGAGCTGACCCCCCGACTGCCCGACGCGCGGTTGGCCGTCAGCGGCGGGATCAACCGGTACCCGCTGCCGGCCTCCGTGTCGACGCCGCTGCTGCGGGTCGCGCAGTCGGTGGCGGTGGACCTCGGGCTGCCGGCCGTCCGCGGCGTCGCCGCCCCGGGCGCCTCCGACGCCAACTTCACCGGCGCCCTCGGCGTACCCACCCTGGACGGTCTGGGTGGGGTGGGGGGCCTGCCGCACGCGCGTGGCGAGTACGTCGACGTCGCGCGGATGCCGGAGCGCAGCGCCCTGCTGGCCGCCCTGACGGCCCGCCTCCTCGCCACGCCCGGCCCGGCCGAAGCCGCCGAGGAGCACCGGCCGCTCGGCGCGGTACCCGCCGGGCAGGGCTCGTCGACGGACGGGTGAGCCGCCCACCCGCCCGCGCGGCGTCGCGCCCACCCGCCCCGGGCGGCGGCCGGCGGTCGAAGTTCCGCACGGTTGCGAAAACGCGCCCGGCACCGTTGGGCGATGCTGGATCCGTCGATCACGCGGGAGGCGTTCATGGCTGGAATGACCGGTGACCCCGGACCCGACTCGCTGCTGGCGGCGGCCGGGGACATGGTGCACAACGCGCGTACCTTCGCCGACCGGATGGCCGCCAGGCGCTCCATCCGGCACTTCTCGCCGCAGCCGGTGCCGATGGAGGTGATCGAGGAGGCGATCCGCGCGGCGGCGACCGCGCCGAGCGGCGCGAACCTGCAACCGTGGCGGTTCGTCGTGGTCACCGACGCGGCCCGCAAGCGCCGGCTGCGGGAGGCCGCCGAGGCCGAGGAGCGCGAGTTCTACGCCCGGCGCGCGTCGGCGCAGTGGCTGGAGGCGATCGCCCCGATCGGTACGGACTGGCACAAGCCCTTCCTGGAGGTGGCGCCGGTCGTGATCGTGGTTTTCGAGGTGCACCAGGGCCCCCGGTCCCCGAAGCCCTACTACGTCAAGGAGTCCGTCGGCATCGCGGTCGGCGTGCTGATCACGGCGCTGCACCACGCCGGCCTGGCCACCCTGACGCACACGCCGAGCCCGATGCGCTTCCTCAACGAGGTGTGCGAACGGCCGCCGGAGGAGCGCCCGTACCTGGTCATGCCGGTCGGCTATCCGGCGCCGGACGCGACGGTGCCGGACCTGGTCCGCAAGCCGCTGCCGGAGGTCCTGATCCGGCGGTGACGGCCCTTCTCCGCGCCGACGCGGGCCGGCCGAATATCACCGTTGTCGTAAACAATCAATGATCCGCGTGTCATGAAGTGCCGCACGTTGGAAGATGCCGCGCTGCGCCGTGGCAACCAAGATTCTTTTCGCAACTCCTGTGACGGACCGATCGGTGATTCGCCGGCCGGCGGTGCGTCCGGGTCTTGGCGGGCTTCGGGGGCCCCGCCCCCGCCCCACCCTGGCCCGGGCTGACGCTTCCGCCGCCGGTCGTGCCCGGCTCGACCAGAAAGGGTGTACATGTCCGTGGATTCGATGGAGGTCGCTGGCCTCCGGGACGCGTGGGTCAGGCTCGGCGACACGGAGCTGACCTCGCGCCTGCTCGTCGGTATCGAGCAGTACACGTCGCCGTCGGTGATCCGCCAGGTGCTCGAGGCGACCGGTTCGCAGGTCTTCATCACCACCGTGGACCCCGACAACAACCGTTCTAGTCTCCTGCTGTCCGACCTGGCCGACGAGATCCCCATCGAGCAGTACCTGTGGATCGGAACGACCTCGTTCGCCCGGTCGGCCGACAGCGCGTGGAAGACCGTCAACATCCTGCACGACGCCTACGGCATCACCGTGTTCAAGCTGGACGTCCGCGGCCGGACCAACGAGCCGGACAACCGGGCCACCGTCGAGGTCGCCGCCCAGCTGCGCGAGCAG
The DNA here is from genome assembly GCF_043198195.1 of Micromonospora sp. NPDC048868. Lineage (NCBI taxonomy): Bacteria > Bacillati > Actinomycetota > Actinomycetes > Micromonosporales > Micromonosporaceae > Micromonospora > Micromonospora sp. NPDC048868. The sequence continues at coordinate 102,150 of NZ_JBICUN010000020.1, read as the reverse complement.
GGCTGGGAGGTCATGCCGTTCATCCTGCCCGACCTCGCGACCGCCAAGGAGCTGGCGGCGCTCGGCTGCTCGGCGCTGCGCGTGATGAGCGCCCCCGTGGCCTCCGGTCACGGCATCCCCGACCCCGGCCCGATCCGCCAGATCATCGACACGGTCGACATCCCGGTGGTCGTCGAGGGCGGCCTGGGCAGCGCCCGGCACGCCACCCTGGCGATGGAGCTCGGGGCGGCGGCGGTACTGGTCAACACCGCCCTGGTGAAGGCCCGGGAGCCGATGCTGATGGCGCAGGCGATGAAGCACGCCGTGGACGCCGGTCGGCTGTCGTACCTGGCCGGCGCCATGCCCGGCGACGAGATTCCCTACTGACCGAGGAGCCGACCATGGCCGTCGAGGTGTGCATCCCGACCGTGTTCCGCAACTACACCAGTGGCAGCAAGTACGTGACCGCGGACGGCTCGACCGTCGCCGAGGTGCTGGCCGACCTCGAGGCCCGGCACCCGGGGCTGGGCAGCCGCGTGATGGGGGAGGACGGGCAGCTGCGCCGCTTCGTCAACCTCTACATCAACGACGTCGACGTGCGCACCAGTGGGATGCTCGACTCCCGCCTGAGCGACGGCGACTCGCTGACCATCCTGCCCGCCGTGGCGGGGGGCTGATGGCGTCCGGACCGGTCCCCGTCTTCGCCGGTGTGCTGTTCGACCTGGACGGCGTCCTGATCGACTCGACCGAGGCCATCCTGTCGCTCTGGCGGGGCCTGGCCGCCGAGCACGATCGGGCGCTGTCCGCGTCGGCGATCCGCGACGACGTGCTCGGCTGTTCCCCGGAACACTCGGTCTCGGCGCTCTTCGGCGACCTCGACCCCGACACGCGGGAGGAGATTCTGCGCCGGGTGCGGGTCGCCGAGACCGACCTCGCGTTCGTCGAGGTGCCGGGCGCCCGGGAGATCCTGGCGACGCTCGGCGGCGCCGGTGTCCGGCTGGCGCTGGTCACCGGCGCCTCCGCGCGCCGGGCCCGGCGGGTGGTGGCGCACCTGGGCGTCGCCGCGGCCTTCGACGCCATGGTCACCTGGGGCGAGACGGCGCGCGGCAAGCCGGCACCGGACTGCTACCTGCTCGCGGCGCGCCGGCTCGGGCTGGCCCCGGCGGACTGCCTGGTCGTCGAGGACGCCCCCAGCGGCGTTCGCGCGGCCTCGTCCGCCGGGGCGGTGACCGTCGGCGTCGGCGACGCGCCGGCCCTGCGGGCCGCCGGGGCGACCTGGACCGCGCCGGACCTCGCCGCGCTGAGCGTCGCCCCGGCCGCCGGCGCGGTCGAGCTGCGCCTGGCCGGCGCCCCGATCGCGGGCCTGTCCACGGTCGCGGGGCCGGCCACGCTGTCGGGGACGCGGGCGTGAGCGCCGGCCGCCCGCTGCGGGTCTTCTTCGCCACCTCCGAGGTGGCGCCCCTGGTCAAGGTGGGTGGTCTCGGGGACGTCGCCCGGGCCCTGCCCCGGGCGTTGGCCGGCCGGGGGCACGACGTACGGCTGTTCCTGCCCGGCTACGCGGGGCTGCCGGACGGCCGCCGGGTCGGCACGGTGGCCGTCGCGGCGGGCTCGGCGCGCGCCGAGTTCACCGTCGACGACCTCGGCGACCACGACGGCGTCCGGTACCTCACCCTGCGGACGCCGCAGCATCCCGACTGGCAGCGGCCCGAGGGGTACGTGGAGAAGCACCTGTCGTCCTTCGTGCTGTTCTCCCGGGCGGTCGCCGAGCTGGCGGCCCGGTCGGCGAGCCCGCCCGACGCGGTGCACTGCAACGACTGGCACGTCGGGCACGTCCCGGCGTACCTGCGCGCCCTCGACGCGTCGCCGCGGACCGTGATGACCATCCACAACCTCGCCTACCAGGGGTTGTTCCCGCACGACAAGGCCGACGAGCTGGACCTGACCCGCTACGGCACCGGCAACCTGCTGGCCCAGGGCATCCGGTACGCCGACGCGGTCACCACGGTCAGCGCCCGCTACCGGGACGAGACCCTCGCCCCCGGGCACGGGGTCGGGCTGCAAGGGCTGCTGCGGGCCCGGGGCGGGGACTACCACGGGATCCGCAACGGGGTCGACTACGACGACTTCGACCCCGCCACGGACCCGCACCTGCCGGCCCGCTTCGACGTGCACGACCTCGCGGGCAAGGCGGTGGCGAAGCGCGCGCTCCAGCAGCGCAGCGGCCTGGCGACGGATCCGGAGGTACCGCTGTTCGCCTTCGTCGGCCGGTTGGTCGACCAGAAGGGCGTCGACCTGCTGCTGGAGGGCATCGACGAGATCGCGGCCCTCGGCCTGCAACTCGTCGTCGTCGGCGTCGGGGCCGAGTACGAGCGGTCGTTCCGCCGCGCCGCCCGCTACTACCCGCACGTCGCCTACCACCCGGACAGCGGGGAGGCGATCGCCCGGCTGGCGTACGCCGGCTCGGACGCCTTCCTGGCGCCCTCCCGGTTCGAGCCGTGCGGGCTGGCGCCGCTGATCGCGCTGCGCTACGGGTCGGTGCCCGTGGTGCGGCGGGTCGGCGGCATGGCGGAGACGGTCGCCGCGACGGGGCTCGGTTTCTCGTTCGACGGCTACCGCGCGCCGGACCTGGTCGACCTGATCGCGCAGGTGGTCGCGCGTTGGGCCGACCGGCAGGCGTGGGCGCGGTTGCGGGAGCGCGGCATGCGGGCCCGGTTCTCGTGGGACGAGGCCGCCGAGCGGTACGAGCAGTTGTACGTGCGCGCGCCGGCGCACGGGACAGGACGGGAGGACGACTCGGGTGCCGGTCAACCGACGTAGCGGGATCCTGCTGCATCCCAGCTCACTACCGGGCCGGTTCGGGGTGGGTGAGTTCGGGCCGGCCGCGATCGAGTGGCTGGACTTCCTCGCGGCCGCCGAGCAGAGCGTGTGGCAGATGCTGCCGCTCAACCCCGTCGGCGCGGACGGCTGCCCGTACCAGGCCAGCTCCACGCTGGCCGGCAGCCCGCTCTACGTCAGCGTCGAGCGGCTGCGCGACGAGGGCCTGCTCACCGCCGCCGACCTCGCGGACGTGCCGGCGCTGCCGCCGGACACCGTGGACTACCCGGCGGCGGCCGCCGTCAAGGCCGACCTGCTGGCCCGGGCGTACGCCGCCTTCACGCCGACCGCCGACAGCGAGGCGTTCGCCCGGGAACAGGCGTGGTGGCTGGACGACTACGCCCGCTACATGACCCTGCGGGAGCGGCACGGCGGGCCGTGGACGAGCTGGCCGGCGCCGCTGGCCCGGCGGGACCCGGACGCGCTGGCCCGGCTCGACGACACCGAGCGGGACCGCCTCGACTACTACCGGTTCGAGCAGTACCTGTTCGCCTCGCACTTCACCGCCGTCCGCGACCACGCCCGCCGGCTCGGCATCGAGCTGATCGGCGACGTGGCCATGTTCGCCGGCACGGACAGCTGCGAGACGTGGGCGGCGCCGGAGCTGTTTCAACTGGACGCGGCGGGCCGCCCGACCGCCGTGGCCGGGTTCCCGCCCGACGAGTTCAGCGCCGACGGCCAGGTCTGGGGCAACGCGCTCTACCGCTGGGAGCTGATGGCGCAGGACCAGTACGCCTGGTGGGTCGACCGGATCCGCCGGATGACCCAGCTGTACGACATGATCCGGCTCGACCACTTCCGGGGCTTCCTGCGCTACTGGGCGGTGCCGGTGGGCCGCCCGGCGAGTGCGGGGCGCTGGCGCGACGGGCCGGGCCCGTCGCTGTTCCAGGCCATCCGCAAGGAACTCGGCGAGGTGGTGATGCTGGCCGAGGACCTGGGGCCCGCCTCGGCGGAGGTGCAGCAACTGCGCATCGACGCCGGCATCCCGGGCATGCGGCTGCTCCAGTTCGCCTTCGCCGGCGACGAGAACCAGCATCTGCCGCACCACTACCCGACCGACTGCGTGGCCTACACGGGAACCCACGACAACGACACCACACTGGGCTGGTGGGAGGAGTCGAGCGCCGACCAGCGGCTGCGGGTGGAGCGCTACCTCGGGGGCGTGCCGGACGGCATCTGCCGGTCGATGGCGCGGGCGGTCTTCGCGTCGGTGGCCGAGCTCGCCGTCCTGCCGTTGCAGGACGTGCTGGAGCTGGGCCCGGCGGCCCGGATGAACGTCCCGGGGCAGGCGGAGGGGAGCTGGCGGTGGCGGTTCCGGGCGGAGGCGCTGACCCCGGGCCTGGAGTTCCGGTTGCGCCGGCTGACCGAGACGTACGGCCGGGACCGGCGGGCGTCCACGCGACGGGCCAGGGGGTTCACCGGCTGATGGCGGCACCGACCTCCACGTACCGGCTCCAGTTCGGCCCCCATCTCGGCCTCTCCGACGCCGTCGCGCTGACCGACTACCTGGTCGACCTCGGTGCCGGCGCGCTCTACGCCTCCCCGCTGCTCGCCGCGGCGCCGGGCTCGACGCACGGCTACGACCTGGTCGACCCCACGCGCGCCGACCCGGACCGGGGCGGCGAGCGGGCGCGCCTCGCGCTCGCCCGCCGGCTCGCCGAGGCCGGGCTCGGCTTCGTGGTCGACGTGGTCTGCAACCACATGGGCGTCGCCGACGCGGCGGCCAACCCCTGGTGGTCCGACGTGCTGCGGCACGGGCCGGAGTCCCGCTACGCCCGGTTCTTCGACGTCGACTGGTCGGCGGGGCCGCTGTTGCTGCCCGTGCTGGGCGACGACGGCGACGGCGGCGCGGCGGCCGAGGGGGAGCTGAAGCTCGCCGACGACTCGCTGGTCTACCACGAGCACCGCTTCCCGCTGGCGCCCGGCACCGGGCACGGCACGGTGGCGCAGGTGCACGGCCAGCAGCACTACCGGCTGGTGTCCTGGCGCCGGGGGGCGGCCGACCTGACGTACCGCCGGTTCTTCAACATCGACACGCTGGCCTGCCTGCGCACGGAGGACCCGGAGGTGTTCGGGGCGCTGCACGCCGAGACGCTGCGCTGGGTGCGGGAGGGGCAGGTCACCGGGCTGCGCGTCGACCATCCGGACGGCCTGGCGGATCCCTCGGGCTACCTGCGACGGCTGCGGGCGGCGGCGCCCGGAGCGTGGATCGTCGTGGAGAAGGTGCTGGGCGCCGGCGAGGAGCTGCCGGCGGGCTGGCCGGTGGACGGCACCACGGGCTACGACGCGCTGGCCGAGATCTCGGGCGTCTTCGTGGCCCCGGCGGGCCGGCAGCGGCTGACCGAGGCGGCCGGCCTGACCGGCACCGCGCTGGCCGACGTCGTGCGCGAGGCGCGCGAGCAGGTCGTCGCGACGATGCTGGTCGCCGAGGCGCGACGGGTGGAGGCGCTCGTCGCGGCGCTGCTGCCCCGCTGCCCGGCGGCCGAGCGCGCGGACGCCGTCCGGGCCCTGCTGGTGGAGTTTCCCGTCTACCGGTCCTATCTCCCGCAGCACCGCTGGGCGCTGGACGAGGCGGTCGAGCGGGCCGCCCGGCGTCGGCCGGCGCTGCGGGGGATCCTCACCGCCGTCCGGGACGAGATGGTCGCCCGGCCGACCGGCCCGCTCGCGGTGCGGGTGCAGCAGGCGACCGGCCCGGTGATGGCCAAGGGCGTCGAGGACACCGCGATCTACCGGCACAACAGCCTGGTCGCGGTCAACGAGGTGGGCGTCGACCCGGGCCGGTTCGGGGTGTCGCCGGGTGAGCTGCACGCGGCGAACGCGGCCCGGGAGGCCGGCTGGCCCGCCACCATGACCACGCTGTCCACCCACGACACCAAGCGCTCGGAGGACGTACGGGCCCGCCTGGCGGTGCTCAGCGAGCTGCCGGAGGCGTACGCCGAGCGCTTCCGCCGCTGGTCCGCCCGGCAGCCGCTGGGCGACCCCCTGCTCGAACCGCTGGCGTGGCAGACCCTGCTCGGCGCCTGGCCGATCGGCCCCGAGCGGCTCTCCGCCTACCTGCTCAAGGTCGCCCGCGAGACGCGGGTGCGCACGAACTGGCACGATCCCGACCTCGACTACGAGGACGGCGTCACGAGCTGGCCCGCCCGGGTGCTCGCCGACGCGGCCCTCACGGCGGAGGTCCGTGCCTTCGTCGACCGGATCGCCCCGCCCGGCTGGTCGAACTCGCTGGGCCAGAAGCTGCTGCAGCTCGCCGGTCCCGGGGTGCCCGACGTCTACCAGGGCACCGAGCTGTGGGACTACTCGCTTGTCGACCCGGACAACCGCCGTCCGGTCGACTTCGCGGCCCGCCGGCGGTTGCTGGCGGAGATCGACGCGGGGCGGACGCCGCGGGTCGACGACACGGGGGCGGCCAAGCTGCTGGTCACCTCCCGGGTGCTGCGGCTGCGCCGGGACAGTCCGGGGCTGTTCCGCGGCTACCGCCCGGTCCGTGCGGAGGGTGGCGCGGCGGAGCACCTCATCGGCTTCTCGCGCGGCGGTGACGACGGCGTCGTGGCGCTGGCCACCCGGCTGCCGGTGGGGCTCGCCGAACGGGGCGGCTGGGCCGACACCGTGGTGCCCCTGCCCGGTGACGCCGACGGCTGGGTGGACGTGCTCACCGGCGCGCCGGTCCGTACGCCGGCGCCCCGCGTCGAGGACCTGTTCGGCCGCCTGCCGGTGGCACTGCTCGTCAAGAAAAGAGGATCATGAGCGTCGACGTGGAAACCACCGGCCGGCGACGGTCGATGGCGGCCCTGCTCGGTGGGGTGGCCGCCACCAACACCTCCATGGTGGGGGCCAGCACGGCGTCCACGCTGATCGGCGCGGAGGAACTGACCGAGCTCTGGAGCGGCGTGCCGAACGCGGCCGGCGTGCTGGGCACCGCCGCCGGCACGCTCTGGCTGGCCGCGCTGATGGCGCGTCGGGGCACCCGTTCCGCGCTGTCGCTGGGCTACCTGGTCGCGATCGTGGGCGCGGCGGTGGCCGGCGCCGCCGTGGCCTCCGGGCAGGTGCTGCTGCTGATCTTCGGCATGGTGCTGCTCGGGGTGGGCAACGGCGGGGCGCAGCTGTCGCGGTACTGCGCGGCGGACCTGTACCCGCCCCGCCGGCAGGGGCTGGCCGTCGGGATCATCGTCTGGGCGGGCACCGTCGGGGCGGTCTTCGGGCCCAACCTGATGGATCCGAGCGCCGACGTCGCCGACCGGCTGGGGCTGCCGGACCTGGCCGGGCCGTTCCTCGTGGCCCTGCTGGCGGCCGGCGTCTGCGTGCTCGCCTCCGCCGCCATGCCCCGGTCGCGGACGGCGGCCCGGCAGGGCGCCAACGATCCGACCCCGGCGCAGGTGTGGCGGCACCCGGTGGTGTCCGTCGCGTTGGTGTCCATGATCGCCGGGCAGTTGGCCATGGTCGCCCTGATGACCATGACGCCGCTGCACATGAGCAGCAACCACCACGGCCTCACGGCGGTGGGCGTGGTGCTCAGCGGCCACATGATCGGCATGTTCGCGCTGGCGCCGCTCTCCGGCTACCTCTCGGACCGGTTCGGCGGCCGGGCCGCGATCCTGATGGGCATCGGCCTGCTGGTCACCTCCGTCGTGGTGGCGTCGTGGCCGGCGGCCCACGGCAGCGGCCTCACCCGCCTGGTGGTCTCGCTCTTCCTGCTCGGTTGGGGCTGGAACCTCACCTTCGTCGGCGGTAGCGCCCTGCTCACCCAGGCGCTGACCCCGGCCGCGCGCCGGGCGGTGCAGGGCCGGGTGGACGCCCTCGTGTGGGCCGCCTCGGCCGTGGCCAGCGTGGTGGCCGGGGTGGTGCTGGCGACCACCAACTACGTGGTGCTGTCGGTCGCCGCCGGGGTCGTCTCGCTGATCCCGGTGCCGATGCTGCGCCGCCGGCCGCCGGCCGAAGCGTCGGCCACCGCCCCCGAGCACGCCGACGCGGTGCGCTGACCCGGCGCGAGGCGGCACGTGCGAAGGTGCGGCCGTCGGGCGCGGCGGACGATGCTGGGTGCGGCGCGGGCCGGCGTACCGCCCGGTACCGGCCGCGCCCCTGGGGCCGCCGGTGCCCGCTGGGTCACGCCGGTGCCGGCCGACCCGCCACCTCCCGCTGGACGCTAGGAGAACCTGATGACAGTCGCGTTGGAACGTGCCGGCGTCACGACGTTCCGGGGTCGCCCGGTCACGCTGCTCGGGCCGGAGGTGCGCGTGGGCGATCCCGCGCCGGCCTTCACCGCGCTGGCCAACGACTTCTCGCCGGTCGACCTGGCCTCGTCGGCCGGTACGGTGCGGATCCTGTCCGTGGTGCCGTCGCTCGACACCGGCGTCTGCGACCAGCAGACGCGGCGGTTCAACGAGGAGGCCGCCGCCCTGCCGGGGGTGAGCGTGCTGACCGTCTCCGTGGACCTGCCCTTCGCGCAGGCCAGGTGGTGCGGCAACGCCGGCATCGAGGGGGTCCGGACGGCCTCGGACCACCGCGACCTGTCCTTCGGGCTTGCCTACGGCGTGGTGATCGCGGAGTTCCGGCTGCTCGCCCGGGCGGTCTTCGTGGTCGACGCCGAGGACCGCGTCGTGCACGTCGAGTACGTGCGCGAGGTCGGCGAGCACCCGCGCTACGAGGAGGCGGTCGCCGCGGCGAGGAAGGCGTCGTCCCGCTGACCCGCCCCGGGGTCGCCACCCGCCAGCACGCGAACGCGGTGACCACGACGTCGATGCGTCGTGGTCACCGCGTGACCCTGTCCGCCACCAGGCCTGCGCCCGCTCGCGGCCATGTGCGCGTGCCCGCGCCGGGCCCTGCTCTCGCGCTTCCCGGCACGTGCGCGCGCCGGCTGCGTCCCCGTCAGGTGCGCCACCGGCGGCGTCCCCACCTCCGTCCACCGGATGCGGCCCGTCGTGCGTGCATGGCACGACGGGCCGTAGTGCGTGTGGGGGAGCGGCCTCCGCGGGCGCGGACCCGCCTCAGCCGCGGTCGCGCGCCGGGGGACGGGCCACCGGGCCGGACGGGGTGGCGACGGAGCCGGCCGGCTGCCCGCCCGCCCGCAGCACGCGCAGCATCACCGAGGGACGCATGATCGCCTGTGGCGGGTCGATCAGCCCGGCCACCCGCAGGAAGGCGTCCGTGACCCGGCTGTCCCGGGTGGCGGCGGCGTGCACCCGGGCGATGTAGGCGTTGGCCATCCGCACCTTGAACGGGCGCGGACCCTCCACCCGCGGGTGCGCCAGGTCGCCGCCGGCCGCGACCTCCCACGGCGCGTCGAGCTGCCGGGAGATGTCGGCGAAGAAGGCCCGAGGCCGGGGCGCCCCACCGCCGGCGAGGTGCCGGCGCAGGATCAGCGCCTCCAGGGCGGCGACGGTCATGCCCTGGCCGTACACCGGGTTGAACGTGCAGACCGCGTCGCCGACCACGAGCAGCCCCTCCGGCAGCCGGGACACCCGCTCGTAGCGGCGCCGGACGCTGGCCGGGAACCGGAACGAGGCCGGCTCATCGAGGAATTCGGCGTCCCGGATGGCGTCGATGATGTCGGGCACGGGCAGCGAAGCCGCGTACGCCAGGAAGCCCTCCCGGTCGGTCGGCGGCTCGTCGCCGAGGATGCCGGTGAGCGAGAGCAGCCCGGTGTCGCCGCCCAGCGTGGCGAGGAACGCGCCGCGCGGGTGGGCGGGGGTGGCCACCGGATTGATCGAGACGTCGCCGTGGAACGGGTCGTGGGAGAAGCGGAAGCGCGCGCTGGTGTAGGTGAGCCCGATCTTGATCCGCTCCTCCGGCACCGGGCCGTGGCCGAGCTCGGTCAGCCAGGTGGGCGTCCGGGAGCCGCGGCCGGTGGCGTCCACCACCAGGTCGGCGTCGATCACCTCGGCGGCGTCGGCGCCGCGGTGGTGGATCCGTACGCCGGTGATCCGGCTGCCGTCGGCGGTGGCGACCGGGGCGACGACGTCGGCGTCCTCGACGAGCCGCACCCCCGACAGGGCCAGCACCCGGCGCCGCACCAGCGCCTCGATGCCCGGCCGGTAACCCCCGACCACCAGCAGGCCGGTCTCCGCCGGCTTCAGCCGGTGGCCGTTGAAGTACCAGCGGATCCGGGTGCCGAGGTCGCCCGAGCGCAGGCCGGCCGCGGTCGCCTCGTCGGTGAAGCCGGGCAGCAGCTCCTCGATGGCCTGCTGACCCCGGGCGAGCAGGCCGTGCAGGTGCCGCCCCTGCGGTGCCCCGCGGCGCACCTCGGTCGCGTCGGCGAGCCGGTCCCGGTCCACCAGGACCACCTCCCGGTACGCCTCGGCGAGCACCTTGGCGGCGAACAGCCCGGCCATGCTCGCGCCGAGGACGACGGCCCGGCCTCTCGCGGTGTCGCTCATCGTGTGGTTCCTCTCGGTTCGCCGCCGGGCGGACCTCCCGCCCGGTACAGGGGGTGCCGGTCTGCGGTCGCTCTCACTCGGCCGCTACTGCGGGGGCGGCCGGCTCGGTGCCGCGCGGCTCCCGCTGCGCCGCCTCGCGGCCGGCCGGGAGCTGCTCGCGTACCGTGCTCGGCGCCTGGGCCCCCGGGTCCACGGGCGCCCGACCCAACCACGGCCGCAGCCCCATCGCCGGGCGCTCCAACAGGTAGAAGCTCAGCGTCGCCGTCACCACGCTGGCACCGGCCACCGCCGCGGTGACGAGCCAGAAGTTGCCGGTGCCCAGCGGCGTGCCGGTCGTTCCGAAGTAGATCCACAGGTAGAACACGTGCCAGAGGAAGACCCCGTAGGAGATCCGGCCGAGGAAGCGCAGCACGGGGTTGGACAGGGCCGCCCGCATGTAGCCGGGACGGCCCGCCGGCAGGGTCAGCGGCGCCACCAGCAGCAGGGCGATGGCCAGGTAGAGGACGTGGTCGACCATCGCCGAGCCCAGCGGCGGGTAGTTCATCTCGTTCGGGCCGCCCAGGGGGGAGCAGGCCGCCGCGTACGCCAGCGCCGCGCCGATCCACGCGGCGCCCGGGTGCCGGATGAGGAACCGGTACGCGGCCGGCGTCCGCTCGGGCGCCACCTCGGCGACGGCGGAGAGGATCGCCAGGATCATGCCGACCGCCAGGTAGCCCACGTACTCGGTCGGCCAGAGGTGCTGAATCGGGAAGGCACCCATCGAGGGCAGGTGGTGGTACGCGGCGAAGCCGGCGCCGGTCAGCACCAGGGCGCCCAGCGGCACCAGCAGCCGCCTCGCGCGGGCCCCCGGGTCGGCGGCGCGTACCGCCCAGCGGCGCAACGCCCAGGCCAGCAGCGGCAGGGTGACGTAGAACGCGACCTCGGTCGCGAGGCTCCACGTCTGCTCCATGCCCGTGGGCATCGCGTTCGGCTGGTAGACGTGCAGCACGAGCAGCGAGCGCAGCACGTGCCACAGCCCGGTGACGGCGTCGGCGTTGAGCACGAGCAGCGCCGTCACGGTCAGCACCCAGTACGCCGGCAGGATCCGCAGGGCCCGCCGCCAGAAGTACGGCTTCAGCGCCATCGGCGGCCGGTCGGTGAGGGTGGCCAGCGCGAAGGGCCGGTACAGCACCAGTCCGGAGAGGACGAAGAAGATCGGCACGCTGACGTCCATGGTGTTGAAGATCGGTCCGACGACCGGGTTGCCGGCCGCGCCGTACATGTCGGAGGCGATCAAGCCCGTGGTCAGCGCGATGTGGGTCAGCATGACCATCACGGCGGCGACCCCGCGCATGCCCTCCAGCTCGGGGAAGAAGATCCTCGGTCGGGCCCGCTCGCCGGTGGCGGATGTCGCCCCCGGCGCGTCCCCTCGCACTGATGTCATCGTCCGCTCCTCACGCGCCCGTACTGTCCGAAAAGGATCTGTTGAGCCTTGCCTCGGCAGAACCGGGCGCCCCGGCGCGTCCGTCCGCTCCACTGTCGGATCGTGCTGCTCCGCCGGACCCGGCGCACCTTCCACCGTGCGCAACCCCGCGCCCGGCGACGGGATGAGCGCACGACGGGAGATGCGGGGCCCGGAGGGGCCGGACGACGATCCCTGATGACCAGGCACCACCGATGACCGCCGCACGTGCGGCGGACCGAAGCGGCGGAGGGGACACAGGGTGGGCGAGAAACGTGCGGCAACCGGTAGCGGAGGGCGCGGCCGAAGGGCCGTCGCGGTCGGGGGCGTGGCGGCCCTGGCGGCAGTACTGGTGATCACCGGGCAGCAGACCCCCGCGGTCGCGGGCGGAGACGCGGAACCCGCGCCGGCGCCCGCCAGCCAGTCCGACCATCGGGTCACCCTGATCACCGGTGACCGGGTCACCGTCTCCCCGGACGGCGCGCGGGTCACCGTGACCGCCGCCCCGGGCCGCGCCGGCACCCGTTTCACAAGCCACCGCGCCGGCGGGCACCGCACGGTCCTCCCGGAGGACGCCCGCCCGCTGGTCTCCGCCGGGCTGCTGGACCGGCGCCTGTTCGACGTCACGGCGCTGGTCCGGGCCGGCTACGACGACGCCCGCAGCCCCGGGCTGCCGCTGATCGTGTCGCGACGCGGCGCCGATCCCGCGGCCGGTCTGACCGGGCCGGGGCTGCGCACGACCGGCCGGTTCGCCGTAGCCGGGATGAGCGCGGTGACCGTGGCCAAGACGGACGCCGCCTCGGCCTGGTCGGCGATTCGCGAGCAGCGGGCAGGCATCGAGAGGATCTGGCTGGACAGGCCGTTGACCCCGGCGCCCGTGCCGGCGCCGCCCACCGACCTGCCCCCGGCTCTGTCGGCGGGTGGCGCCGCGCCGACCGTGGCCGTGCTGAGCACCGGCGTCGACGCCGAGCGGGCCAGACCGGCCGCCCGGGTGGCGCGTCGGCAGGTCTTCGCCGGCGCGAGCACCGGTGACCGGCACGGACACGGCACCCGCACCGCCGCCGCCGTGCCCGGTGCGACGCTGCTCGACGGCAAGGTCTGTGACGACGACGGCCGGTGCCCGGAGTCGGCGATCCTGGCCGGCCTGGAGTGGGCTGCCGGCCGGGCCGACGTCGTCGACCTCGGCGTCGGTGGCGCGGAGCAGTTCGGCACCGGCCCGCTCGGCCGGGCGATCGAACGGATCGGCGACCGCACCGGGGCCCTCGTGCTGGCCCCCGCAGCGGACGGGGCTGCCGGAGCGACCGCCACCCACGACAGGGCCGCCGGGCGTGCGACCGGGCTGCCGGCCGGCACGGTGACGGGCGCGGCACTGCTCGCCCAGCGTCACCCGGACTGGTCCGTGGACCGGCTCCGCGCCGCCCTCGCCGCCTCCGCGGTGGACGGTGCGCTCGACGCGGCGGCGCTGGCCCGGCGCAACGTGCTCCCGGCCACGGCCTCGCTCGCCTTCGGGGTCCAGCAGTGGCCACACGCCGACGACCGCCCGCAACAGCGGACGCTCACCTGGCACAACCACGGCGACCGGCCCGTCGAGCTGCGGCTCGACGTCGCGCTGACCGGCCCCGACGGCGCGCCCGCCCCCGCCGGGGCGCTGCGGCTCGACGCGACCACGGTGACCGTGCCGGCGGGCGGGTCGGCCGGCGTCACCGTCACCGCCGACACCCGCCACGACGGGCCCGACGGCCGCTACACGGGCACCGTCACCGCCACCCCGGCGGGCGCGCCCGACCTGGCCGTGCGCTCGCGCGTCGAGGTGGAGAAGGAGGTCGAGAGCCACACGCTCACCGTCCGGCACCTCGGGCCGGACGGGCGGCCCACCGGCCGGGCCGAGACGATGGTGCTGGACCTCACCGGCGAGCTGAGGGCGTTGCTGTACGGCGAGGACGGCACCGCCACCGCCCGGCTGCCGAAGGGCAGCTACGTCCTCGTCGGCGACGTGGTCGACTTCGGCGACACCGGCTCGACCTGGCACCGCCTGGTCCAGCCGGAACTGGCCCTCGACGCCGACGCCACGGTGACCGTGGACGCCCGGCGGACCGCCCCGGTACGCACCACCGTGCCCCGCCCCGAGGCGCGGACAGCCGTGGTCGACCTCGGCTTCGACCGGCGCGCCGAGGACGGCACCGGGTTCGCCCTCGCCCTGGCCCTCAACGGCTTCGACGGCCTGCGCTCCGGGCAGATCGGCCCCGACCTGCCCGCCGAGCGGATGACCGGCTACCTGCACTCCACCTGGGCCGTGCCCGGCCCGGCGGGCGACTTCCGTGACACCCCGTACACCTACGGGCTGCTCGACACCCGCCCGGGGGGCTTCTTCACCGGCTTCCAGCGCAAGGTGGCCGATCGCGACCTGGCGACGGTGGACAGCCGGATGGTCGCCCAGGTGACCGGCCGCGCGGCGACCAAGGCCATGTTCCCCACCGTGCCCGGCGTCGTCGGCGTGCTGACTCCGCTGCTGCCGTACCGGCTGCCGGCGCGCACGACGCACCTGCTGGACGGCGGTGCCACCGTGTGGAGCGCCGCCTTCGGCGAGAACGTCCCGGGCGAGGACGGGCTACCGAAGGAGATCACGGCCTTCGGCCAGGCGAACCAGTCGTACCAGGTCGGGCAGCGGCACGCCGACCGGTGGAACGCGTCGGTGCTCGGGCCGATGTTCGACTTCGCCGGTCACGCCGGCCGGCGCGGCGACACCGTCTGGTTCGGCGTCCCCATGTACTCCGACCAGGACGGGCACCGGGCCGGCTCCCTGACCGACGCGGCGACGACCCGGATGTACCGCGACGGCCGGCTGGTGGCTTCCTCCGGCGCCGGGAACCTGGAGGGCGAGGTGCCGCCGGGGCCCGCGACGTTCCGCGTGGAGAAGCGGACCAGCCGTCCGTCGTACTCCCCCCTGTCGACGCGGGTGGACGCGACGTGGACGTTCCGGTCGGACACCGCCGACGAGATCTTCCCGCTGTGGCTCGTCCGGTACAAGCCGACGGTCGACGACCACAACGTCGCCCGCTGGGCGCCGGTGACCCTGCTGCCGGTGTCCGTGATGTCCCAGCCGGAGGCCCGCGTGGGTCGCGTCCGGCAGCTCACCGTGCGGATCTCCGTCGACGGGGGCCGCACCTGGCGCAAGGCCCCGGTGGTGCCGGCGCGTGACGGCGGCTACCGCGCGGTGGTGCACACGCCCAAGGGGACCCGGACGGTGTCGCTGCGCGCCACCCTGGTCGACTCGCACGGCAACCGGCTGGACCAGACCATCGTCGACGCGTACCGGTTCAGTAGGTGATCCGGTACGACACGGGCAGGCCGGCCGCCGCTCCCGCGCCCCGGTGCGGGAGCCGGCCGGCCGGCCGGACAGGAGGAGGAAACATGGCAACGATATCGAGATGGCTGTCGCTGACGCTGGCCGTCGTCCTCGCGGTCGGCGCGGTCGGCTCGGCCCCGGCCGCCGCCGCGGCGGCGGCTGCGGAACCGCCGAGCTGCATCAGCGCGCCGAGCACCCCGGAGAAGAGCCCCAGCGGCGTGATGGTCCGGAGCGTCGCGACCAACGACTGCGTGGTCCTGGCGGTCTTCTGGCTGATGCGCTACGAATCCACCGACACCGGCTGGCGGACGGTGCTGGACCGCTACATGGAACCCGGGTCGGTGACCCGGCTCGAACTTCCGTGCCACGGCAGCGGCACCCGGAGCTACCGGTCCGTCGTCTGGGACCCGAACATGATGGCCTACGTGACCTCTCCCGAGGTCCGCATCACCTGCTGACCCGCCCACGCGGCCCGCACGTCCGGACGCCCGCGGCGTACCGGTGACACGAGGAGGAGGAACGACATGTCCGCAGGCAATGCCGCTGTCGTGAGCGACGAGACGGCCGTACGGGACGTCGCGCGGCGCATCGTGACGGCCTGGGCGGCCAACGACGCCGACGCGTTCGCGGCGATCTTCGTCGAGGACGGCACGCTCATCGGTGACGCCTACATGAAGGGCCGGGAGGAGATCCGCTCCTACATGGCCGCCGGGTTCGCCGGGCCGTACGGGGGGACCCACGTCCTCGTCGAGCCGCTCGACGTCCGCTTCCTGACCGACGACATCGCGCTGCTGGTGACCCAGGGCAGCGTGCTCCTGGAGGGGGAGACCGAGTTCGTCGCCGAGCGCGCCTTCCTCGCCACCTCCACGGTGGTCCGGGTGGACGGGGGGTGGAGCATCGCCGCCTACCAGAACTCCAAGGGCACGGCCAACCGCTGACGACGCGTACGCGGCGGCGGGTCGCCTGACGTCCGACCGCACCCCGCACCGCCCCCGGGCGGTGCGGGGTGCGTCGGGTGCGTCCGGGTGACCGCCGCCCGGGCTGAGCCCCGCCCGCTCAGGCGGGGCGGGGGAGGCCGGCCACCAGCGAGCGGTAGGCCTCGGCGGGGGTCAGCACGGTGCCCCGGTCGAACTCCTCCGTGAACGCGGTCGGGCCGAGCGCGTCGCGCGCGGCCTGAGTGATCCGGTCGACGTCGCCCCGTTCCCCGGCCGGCAGCGGCGCGCCCACCGAGGCCCGCGCCATGGCCGCCGCGCCGAGCAGCCGGGCGGCGTCGCCGTGCCGGCCGTCGAGCGTCGCCGTGCCGGCGAGCCCCTCCAGCGCGAGCGCCTGCGCCCGGGGATCGCCGATGGCGGTGGCGACCTCGAACGCCTCGGCGTGCAACTCGTGCGCGTCGCGGGCGGCGCCGCGCTGCTCCGCGACGAAGCCCAGCTCGGCCAGGAGCAGCGCCCGCACCACGTCGGCGTCCAGGCCCGGCTGGCGGGTCCACGCCAGGACGCCGCGCAGCAGCTCCTCGGCGGCGTCCAGCCGGCCCTCGCGGCGGGCCCCGAGCCCGAGGCCGATTTGCGCGTACAGCTCCCCGGGCTTGAAGTTCTGTTCGGCGGCCAGCCGCAGCGCCCGCTCGTGGAACTCCCGGGCCCGGTCGTAGTCGCCGCTGAGCAGCGCGATGCGGCCCAGGCCGGAGAGCCGGTCGGAGGCCTCCAGCCACAGCCCGAGTTCCTCGGCCATCCGCAGGCCCTCCCGGTGCAGCCTGGCCGCCTCCGGGTAGTCGCCGGTCGCCTCCGCCCGCGTGGTCAGCGCGAAGGACGCCTGGAGCTGGCCCCACCGGTCGCCCAACTCGCGGAAGAGCGCCACGCTGCGCGCGCTGTCCCGGCTGGCCGCCTCCAGGTCGCCCCGGGACTGCGCGTGCCCGGCCCGCAGGCTCAGCGCCGTCGCCACCCCCCACCGGTCGCCGAGCTTCTCGAACTGCGCCAGCGCGTCGTCGACCAGCTCCTGGCTGGTCGTGACGTCCCCCGTGTTGAGCAGCGCGAGGCCGAGGAAGCAGGTGGCCCGGGCCCGCCCCGCCGGGTCCTCGTCCGGCGGCCAGCCCGCCAACGCCGGGGCCACCAGCGGGGCGTGGTCGCCACCGGCCTCCAGCAGGGCGAGCCCGGCCCGCCAACAGGTGGCCGCCGCCCGTACGGAGGCCGGCACCGAACCGGGCACGGCGAGCGCCGCCTCGATCGACCGGCGCGCCTCGCGCAGCCGGCCGCGCAGGTACCGGTACCAGGCCAGCGCGGTCGCCAGCTCCAGCGCGCCGGCCGCGTCGTCGTCGGCCAGCGCGCCGTCGAGCGCGCGGCGCAGGTTGGCCGTCTCCTGGTCCAGCCGCGCCAGCCAGCGCCGCTGCGCCGACCCACGCAGTTCGTCGTCGGCCCGCCGCGCCAGCTCGAGGTAGTGGCGCCGGTGCCGGCGGCGCACCACCGCCACCTCGTCGGCCTCGCGCAGCCGCGCCAGGCAGTACTCGGCGACCGACTCGAGCAGCCGGTAGCGCGGCTCACCGGCGCCCTCGGTCATCACCACCAGCGAGCGGTCGACCAGCCGGACGAGCAGCCCGAGCACCTCGTCGGCGGGCAGGTCCGGGTCGGCGCAGACCGCCTCCGCGGCCTCCAGGGTGCAGCCGTCGGCGTGCGCGGCGATCCGCCGCAGCACCACCCGCTCCGGGTCGGAGAGCAGCTCCCAGCTCCAGTCGATCATCGCGCGCAGGGTCTGCTGGCGCGGCGGGGCGCCCCGGTGGCCGCCGGAGAGCAGCCGGAACCGGTCGTCCAGCCGGGTGACCAGCCCGTGCACGCCCAGCGCGCGTACCCGGGTGGCGGCCAGCTCCAGCGCGAGCGGCACCGCGTCGAGGCGGCGGCACAGCTCGGCGACGTCGCGGGCGTTGGCCGCGTCGAGGGCGAATCCGGGGGCGGCGGCGGTTGCCCGGGCGACGAAGAGCTGCACCGCGCTGGAACGGGCGAGCACCTCGGGCTCGGTGACCTCCGGGTCGGGCAGCTCCAACGGGGGGACCGGCCAGACCCGCTCACCCGCCACGCCGAGCGGGTCCTGGCTGGTGGCCAGCAGGCGTACGCCCGGGGCGTGGGGCAGCATCCGCTGGGCCAGCTCGGCGACCGGCTCCACGACGTGCTCGCAGTTGTCCAGGACCAGCAGCAGGGACCGGCCGCGCAGCACGTCGACGAGGCGGTCGGCGGGGGTGGCCGGGGCGCCCGTCGGCCCGCGGTCGGCCCCGGTGGCCTCGCGGATGCCGAGCACCGCCAACAGCGACCCGGCCAGCGCGGCGGGGTCGTCCGGGCGCAGCGAGGCCAGCTCGACCAGCCACACCCCGTCCGGGTACGCCTCGACGAGCTGGTGCGCCGCCTCGACCGCCAGCCGGGTCTTGCCCACTCCGCCCGGCCCGACGAGGGTGAGCAGCCGTTCGACGCGCAGCAGTTCGTGGACGTGCCGCACGGCCTCCGCGCGCCCGACCAGCGGGGTCAGCGGGGCGGGCATGTTGGTCCTCGGCATCACCCGTCCCGCACCCGCCGGGCGCGGCGGGGCCAGCGGATCGTCCGCGCCGCTCGGCTCGGCGCCGCTCGGATCCCCCGGGCCGCTCCTGCCGCTCCCGTCGCTCCCGCCGCTTCTGCCGCTCCCGCCGCTCGGGCCGCCCTGGTCGCTTGCACCGCTCGGGCCGCCCTGGTCGCTCCCGCCGCTCGGGCCGCTCCGGTCGCCCGAGCCGAGCTGGTCGGCGAGCAGCGCCGGGTCGTGCGCCAGGATCGCCCGGTGCAGCGCCACCAGCTCCGGGCCCGGGTCCAGGCCCAGCTCCTCGGCGAGCTGCCGGCGGAAGCGGGCGTAGCTCTCCAGCGCCTCGCCCTGTCGTCCGGCCCGGTAGAGGGCACGCAGCTGGAGGGCGCGGGCCCGTTCCCGAAACGGGTGCCGCGCCACCAGGTCGGCGAGCTCCCCGACCAGCAGTTGGTGCTCGCCCAGAAGCAGTCGGGCCTCGGCCCGCTCCTCGACGGCCACCAGGCGCTGCTCCTCGAGCCGGGCGGCCAGCGGGCGGGTGAACGGCTCGTCGGCGAAGTCGGCCAGCACCGGGCCACGCCACAGGGCCAGTGCCTCGTCCAGCAGCGCGACCCGGGCGGGTGGGGCGGCCGTGCCGGTGGCCCGCTCGACCAGCGCGCCGAACCGGTCGGCGTCGGTCTGCCCGGGTGCGGTGCGCAGCAGATATCCGGGCGGTCGGGACACCACCGCGTCCCTGCCGCCGGCCTCCGCGTCGTTCAACGCCCGCCGCAGCTGCCAGACCTTGGTCTGTAGTGCCCCGCTGGGATTGGCCGGCCGGCGTTCGCCCCACAGGTCCTCGACCAGCCGGTCGACGGGGACGGGGCGGCCCTGGTGCGCCAGCAGGTCGGCGAGCAGGACACGAACCTTCAGATCGGGCACGGTGACCGGTGCGCCGTCCGTCGTCCAGACCGCCAACGGACCGAGGAGCCCGAAACGCATGGCGTCACCGTAGCGCAGCGCACCGACGACGGGCGGTCACGGCACGGCGCGGCGGCGCGGCGACCGGGAGCGCACCGGGAGAAGACCGGGAGTGGACCGGGAGCCGTGGGCGGCAGAGTGGGACCGGCGACGGATCCGGCCCGGCGAGGCGAGGGAGGCACACCGGGTGTCGCGACGCGACGGCATGCGCGCCCCGGTCGGCCGGTCACGGTCGACCGCCGTGAGGCGGCCGGAAGGGCTGGCGACGCGGGCGCGGGAGCGTGCCCAGGGCGCCGGTCGGCGTCCGTGCCGACGGCCCGCGTCACCTCGGTACGCCGGAACGCCCGCGCCCGTCGCCACCGCTCCCGGACAGGGGAGCGTCCGTGACCACGAATGGAGAGACAGCATGAACCTGCCGACGATCGTGTCGCAGTCGGAATGGGACACCGCCCGGGAGCGGCTGCTCGCCAAGGAGAAGGAGGCGACCCGGGCCCGGGACGCGCTGGCCGCGGAGCGCCGCAGGCAGCCCATGACACGGATCCACAAGGAATACGTCTTCGAGGGCCCGGGCGGCAAGGCCAACCTGGCCGACATCTTCGACGGCCGGCGTCAGCTGATCGTCTACCACTTCATGCTCAGGCCGGGCGAGTCGCACTACTGCGAGGGGTGCTCGATGTTCGTCGACAACCTCGGCCACCCCGCCCACCTGAACGCCCGGGACACCACCCTGGCGCTCATCTCGCGGGCGCCGCTGGCGGAGATCACCCCGCTCAAGGAGCGGATGGGCTGGACGCTGCCCTGGTACTCGTCCCACGGCACCGACTTCAACACCGACCTCGGGCTCACCACGAAGGCGGGGGAGGCGTTCGGGCTGAGCGTCTTCCTGCGCGACGGCGACGAGGTGTACCGCACCTACTTCACCTCGGAGCGGGGCGTCGAGGCGCTCGGCAGCAACTGGTCGCTGCTCGACCTCACCCCGCTCGGCCGCCAGGAGACCTGGGAGGACACCCCGGACGGACGCCCGCAGGAGGAGCCGTACGGCTGGTGGCGGCTGCACGACGAGTACGACAACTAGGCGCCGCACCGACACGGAGGAAGGACCACGATGGATGTGAACGCGAGCGAGGCGGAACCGAGAGCGGGCCGGCGCGAGTGGATCGGCCTGGCCGTGCTCACGCTGCCCACCCTGCTGCTGTCGCTGGATCTCAACGTTCTCTACCTGGCGCTACCGCAGCTGAGCGCCGACCTGGCGCCGGACGCCGCCCAGCTGCTCTGGATCATGGACATCTACGGCTTCATGATCGCCGGATTCCTGGTGACCATGGGGACCCTCGGTGACCGGATCGGCCGCCGCCGGCTGCTCATGATCGGCGCGGCGGCCTTCGGCGTGGCGTCGGTGATCGCCGCCTACTCGAGCAGCGCCGAGATGTTGATCGCCACCCGGGCGCTGCTGGGCGTGGCCGGGGCGACCCTGATGCCCTCCACGCTGTCGCTGATCAGCAACATGTTCCGCAACCCGCAGCAGCGCACCATGGCCATCGGCCTCTGGATGAGCTGCTTCATGATCGGCGCGATCATCGGACCGCTGGTCGGCGGCGTGCTGCTCGAGTCGTTCTGGTGGGGCGGGGTCTTCCTGCTGGGCGTACCGGTGATGGTCGTGCTGCTGGTGGCCGCGCCGCTGCTGCTGCCCGAGTACCGCAACCCGGAGGCCGGGCGGCTCGACCTGTTCAGCGTGGTGCTGTCGCTGGCCACCATCCTGCCCTTCGTCTACGGTCTCAAGGAGCTGGCGAAGGACGGCTTCGGCGTCCGGCCGGTCCTGGCGATGGTCGCCGGTGTGGTGATGGGCGTGATCTTCGTGGCGCGGCAGCGCCGCCTCACCAGCCCGCTGCTCGAGGTGCGGCTGTTCGCCAACCGGACCTTCAGCGCGGCCCTGGGCATCATGCTGCTCGGTGGGTCGACCATCGGCGGCATCGCGCTGCTCTTCGCCCAGTACGCCCAGCTGGTCGAGGGCCTCTCCCCGCTGCGGGCCGGGCTCTGGATGCTGCCGTACGCGGTGTCCATGCTTGTCGGTTCGATGCTCGCGCCGATGATCGCGCAGAAGTTCGCCCCGGGCTACGTGGTCGCCGGCGGCATGGCGATCGCCGCGGTCGGCTTCGCGCTGCTGAGCCAGGTGGGCACCGCCGGTGGGCTCGGCCTCGCGGTGACCGGTCTGGTGATCGTCTATCTCGGCTTCGGTCCCGGTGCCGTGCTGGGCACGGACCTGATCATCGGGGCGGCGCCGCCCGAACGGGCCGGCTCGGCGTCGTCGATGTC
The DNA here is from genome assembly GCF_043198195.1 of Micromonospora sp. NPDC048868. Taxonomy (NCBI): domain Bacteria; kingdom Bacillati; phylum Actinomycetota; class Actinomycetes; order Micromonosporales; family Micromonosporaceae; genus Micromonospora; species Micromonospora sp. NPDC048868. Next base: position 80,342 of record NZ_JBICUN010000020.1, on the reverse strand, counting down.
GGAGACGAGCACCGAGCTGGGGGTGGCGCTCGGCGTCGCCGTACTGGGCAGCGTCGGCACCGCCGTCTACCGCAGCGAGATCGCCCCGGCCCTCTCCGCCGACCTGCCCGCGCAGGTCAGGGAGACGGCCGGCGATTCGCTGGCCGGCGCGAGCGCGGTGACCGGGCAGCTCTCGGAGCAGACCGGCAGCGCCCTGCTGGAGGCCGCCAGGGCGGCGTTCACCAGCGGGTTCAACATGGCCGGGTTGGTCAGCGCGGTGATCGCGGTGAGCCTGGCCGTGGCCTCGGCGCTGCTGCTGCGCCGAGTGCGCCCGGCGGCCGAGGAACCGGTCGTCGATGCCCCGGCGGTCCCGGCCGGTGGCACCGACGAGACGCCCGCGTCGGCCCGGCGCTGACGGGTCGGTCGCGGCGCGACCGTGCGGCCGGGGTGGAGCACTGCACCCCGGCCGCACGCCCCCCGGCGCGGGCGCGGGTCGCCTGGCGGGACCCGCGTCCCCCGTCGGCGGCGCCGGCGGACCGGGTGCACGCACGACGGCGCCGCCCGACCCCGGTGGGTCGGGCGGCGCCTCGGTGTCGGGACGTCAGTTCGCGCCGGTGTCGGGCAGGGCCAGCCACCACGGGTTCTCCCGGGCCCAGTGCACCGTCCGCTCCAGGCCGGTACGCAACGGCACCTCGCACTTCCAGCCCAGCACGGTGCGCGCCTTCGTGGTGTCCGGGATCCGCCGGGCCAGGTCCTCGTAGGCACTGCCCAGCGCCCGGCTGGTGTCCACGTCGGTCACCGCGGCGGTGCCGGTGAGCGTGCCGATCAGCTCCGCCACCTCGCCGATGGTGTTCTCCACCATGCTGCCGATGTTGAACGACTCGCCGAGCGCCGCCGGGCTGGTGGCGGCGGCGAGCGTACCGGCGACGGCGTCGTCGACGAAGGTGAAGCAGCGGGTCTGCCGCCCCTGGTCGTAGACCACCACCGGGCGCCCGTTCAACGCCCGGTGCACGGAGCGGCTGACCAGGTACGCCGGGCGCTGCCGGGGACCGTAGACGTTGAAGTAGCGGACGATGGTGGCCGCCAGCCCGTGCTGCCGGGCGAAGGCGTACGTCAGGTGCTCGGTGAGGGCCTTGCTCGACGAGTACGTCCAGCGGTCGGCGGACGTCGCGCCGAGCACCCGGTCGTCCTCCTCCGCCCACGGCACCGCCGGGTTCTTGCCGAAGACCTCGCTGGTGCTGGCCAGCACCACGCGGGCGCCGGCCCGGCAGGCCAGGTCCAGCACGTTGCGGGTACCGGTGAAGTTGATGTCGACGACGTCCAGCGGGCGGGACAGGTACTGGTCGACGCCCACCACGGCGGCCAGGTGGTAGACGACGTCGACGCCGGAGGTGATGGCCTCGGCCAACCCCTCCGGGTCGCGCACGTCGCCCTCCACCAGCCGGGCGTGCGCCGCGGCCGGCGAGCGTCCCACCGGCGGCGCCGGGCCGTCGAAGACGGTGACGTCGTCGCCGCGCTCCAGCAGCCGGTCCACCAGGTGACCGCCGATGAAGCCGTGCCCGCCGGTCACCACCACCCGCGCGCTCACCGGCCGATCCCCCGGTAGTGGTACCCGGCGGCCCGCAGCCCGGCGATCCTGTCCTTCGGGAAGTACGCGCGCCCGTCGAGCACCAGGCACGGCCGGGCCACCGGCAGCGCGGCGTAGTCGATCTCGGTGAACCGCCGGTGGTGGGCCAGGACGGCCAGGCAGTCCGCGCCCCGCACCGCCTCGTCGAGGTCGGCGACCGGCCGCAGCCCGAAGAGCTTCTCCGCCTCGTCCGGGTCGACCAGGGGATCGTGCAGGCGGACCTCGCAGCCGGCCTCGCGCAGGGCCGCGACGGCCGGCAGCGTCGGGGTGGCCCGCAGGTCGCCGGTGTCGTTCTTGAACGCCAGCCCCAGCACGGTCACCGTCGCCGTCTCCGCCGGCCTGCCGAGAGCGGCGAGCTCGTCCATGACCAGGCGCGCCGTGTAACCCGGCATCCCCGCGTTCACCTGTCGGCCGGCCGGCGCGGTGAGGATCTCCAGTCCCCGCTCCCGCGCCGAGTGCCAGACCATCCAGGGGTCCTTGGTCAGGCAGGAGCCGCCCACCCCGACGCTGGGCAGCAGGATGTTGATGTTGCTCTTGCCCTTCGGGATGCTGTTGGCGGCGGCGATCACGTCCAGCACGTCGACGTCGAACAGCGCGCTGAACTTGGCCAGCTCGTTGGCGAGCGCGATGTTGAGGTCGATCCACCAGTTGTCGGCGAGCTTGACGATCTCCGCCGCCTCCAGCGAGTCCACCGGGATCACGTCCACCCCCAGCGCCCGCTGCCAGAAATCGCCGGCCGCCCGGGTGCTGTCGGCGTCCAGGCCGCCGGCGACGATCGGGAACGTCCGCAGCTCCCGCAGCGCGGTGCCCTCGGCGAGCCGCTCCGGGGTGAAGGCGATCCCGAAGTCCTTCCCGCCGCTCAGCCCGCCGCGCTCCAGCAGCGGCAGGACGAAGTCCCGGGTGGTGCCCGGCGGGACCGTGCTCTTGATCACGACCAGTTGGCCGGGTCGCAGGTGGCGGGCCAGCTCGACGCAGGCGCCGCGGAGCTGCTCGTCGGCGAGCGAGCCGTCGCGGCGCACCGGCGTGCCAACGGTGACGAGGACGACGTCGGTCTCCGCCAGCGCCGCGTAGTCGGTGGACACCCGCAGCCGGCCGCCCTCGATGCCGGCGCGGACCAGCTCCGGCAGGCCGGGCTCCTCGAACCGGCAGTGCCCGGCGCGCAGCTCGTCGACCAGGTGCGGGTCGACGTCCACACCCACCACGTCCAGGCCCCGTTCGGCCAGGACCGCGGCGATGCAGGACCCGACGTAGCCGAGCCCGACGACCGCCACCCGAGGATCTCGTCGGTCGGACAGAACGCCCATCTGTGCTCCAATCAGGGAAGCTGACGGGTCCCAGGCCGGGATCCCGCCGGTCAGCCGTAGGTCTTGACGAACTCCCGGATGGACGAGACGACGTAGTCGATCATCTCGTCGGTGAGCCCGGGGAAGACCCCGACGTGGAAGGTCTGGCTGGTCACGATGTCGCTGTTGGTCAGCTCGCCGACCACCCGGTACTGCTGGTCGGCGTACGCGGGGTGGCGGGTCAGGTTGCCCGCGAACAGCCGCCGCGTGCCGATCTTGCGGTCCTCCAGGAAGCCCACCAGCTCAGGCACGTCGAACGGCGCCCCCGGCTCCACGGTGATCACGAAGCCGTACCAGCTCGGGTCGCTGCGCGGCGTGGCTTCGGGCAGCAGCAGGTGCGGCACCCCGTCCAGGCCCTCGCGCAGGCGCCGCCAGTTGTGCCGCCGGGCGGCGCAGAACTCGTCGACCCGGGCCAGCTGGGCCAACCCCAGGGCGGCCTGCAGGTCGGTGGTCTTCAGGTTGTACCCGACGTGCGAGTAGATGTACTTGTGGTCGTAGCCCTCCGGGAGGGTGCCCAGCTGGTGCTCGAACCGCTTCATGCAGGTGTTGCTCTTGCCCGGGTCGCACCAGCAGTCCCGGCCCCAGTCGCGCAGCGACTCCACGATCCGGGCCAGGGCCAGGTTGTTGGTGACCACGCAGCCGCCCTCGCCCATCGTCATGTGGTGGGCCGGGTAGAAGCTCGCCGAGGCCAGGTCGCCGAAGCTGCCGGTGGGCCGCCCGTCGTAGAAGGAACCGACCGCGTCGCAGTTGTCCTCGATGAGGAACAGGTCGTGCTCCTTGGCGAGCTGCGCCATCTCGGCGACCGCGAACGGGTTGCCCACCGCGTGGGCCAGGATGATGGCCCGGGTCTTCGGGCCGATCGCGGCGGCCACCCGCTCGACGGTGGCGTTGTAGGTGCCCAGCTCGATGTCGACGAAGACCGGCACCAGCCCGTTCTGCAGGATCGGGTTGACCGTGGTGGGGAACCCGGCAGCCACCGTGATCACCTCGTCGCCCCGGCGCAGCCGCCGGTCGCCGAGCTGGGCGGAGGTGAGCGCCGAGACCGCCAGCAGGTTGGCCGAGGAGCCGGAGTTGCACAGGTGCGCCTTGCGGACCCGCAGCTTGCGGGCGAAGGCCGACTCGAACCGGCGGGCGTTCTGCCCGGACGCGATGCGCAGGTCCAGCGCGGCCTCGACCAGCGCCACCCGCTCCTCGGCGCCCAGCACCGCACCCGAGGGCCAGATCTCGGTCTCGCCCGGGACGAACGGCCGCTCCTCCTGGACCTCCTGGTGGTACTTGCGGACGCTGTCCAGCAGCAGTGCCTTGGGGTCGCTCATCCCATCTTCCTCTCGGATCGTGCCCGGCAGCGGGCGTCGGTCGGCGGCCGTACGGGCGTCATGCGGCGAACTCGATCCGGCTGTGGTCGCCGACCACCAGCCGGCTCCCGGCCGCCGGGTTGAGGCTGACCGTGGCGGAGCGGCCGATCAGGCAGCCGCGCAGCCCACGGACGGCGGTGATCGAGGCGTCCGCCAGCACGATCGAGTCGGCCACCTCGGCGTCGACGAGCCGGCAGCCGGGCCCGATCGCGGTGTGCGGGCCGATCCGGCAGCCCTCGACCACGGCGCCCGCGCCGATGACCACCGGCCCCTCGACGCGGCTGGCGACGATGCGGGCGCCCGGCTCCACGACCACGGCGCCGGTCAGCTCGCTGGCCGGATCGACGCTGCCGGCGACCGCGCGCGGCTGGGCGTCGAGCAGGTGCCGGTTGCAGGCCAGCAGGTCCGCCACCTGGCCGGTGTCGCGCCAGTACCCGTCGTACTCGCTGGCGCGCACCTCGGCGCCGTTGGTGACCAGCCACTGCACCGCGTCGGTGATCTCCAGCTCGCCGCGCGCGCTGGGCGTGATGGCGTCGACGCCGGCGTGGATGGCCGGGGTGAAGAAGTAGACGCCGACCAGGGCGAGGTCCCCGCGCGGCTGCCGGGGCTTCTCCACCAGGCGGCGTACCGTGCCGTCGGGGTCGAGCTCGACGATGCCGAAGGCACGCGGATCGTCCACCTTGTGCACGAGCACCTGGGCCGCCGGTCGGTGGCGGCGGAACTGGTCGGCGTACCGGGCCACGCCGTCGGGCAGCATGACGTCGCCGAGGTACATGACGAAGTCGTCGTCGCCGAGGAACGGCCGGGCCAGCCGGACGCAGTCGGCCAGCCCGCGGGGCCGGTCCTGACGCAGGTAGGTCAGCCGCACCCCGAGGCGGGAGCCGTCGGAGAGGACCTCGTTGATCTGGTCGGCCCAGGCGCCCACGATCACGCCGATCTCGGTCACACCGGCGTCGCGGACGTTTTCCAGCACGTGCTCCAGGACCGGCTTGTTCGCCACCGGGACGAGCTGCTTGGGCATCGAGTGGCTCAGCGGGCGCAGCCGGGTGCCGGCGCCCCCGGAGAGCACCAGGGCCTTCATCGCGTACCCCCGGCGCCCCGCCGCCCGGGTGGGCCGGCCACCGGGCGCGCCGTCCGGTCAGTCACGGGTGCGCCCTGCCGCTGCTCGACGGACTTGCGCAGGCCGTCGACGACCGTTCGTACGTCTGCATCGTCCAGTCCCTGGTGGAGCGGTAGGAGGAGGGTGGTCCGCGCCGCCTCGTCGGCGCCGGGCAGGTGCCAACCGGCGCCGTACGCGGGCACCTTGTGCAGCGGCGCGTAGCGGAACGTGGTGTAGATGCCGATGTCGAGCAGGTCGGCGGCCACCTGGTCGCGGATCTCCGGGTCGAGCTGCACCCAGTAGAAGTAGTGCGAGCTGCGCTGCCCGGCGGGCAACGGCGGGGGGAGCCGGACGCCCTCGACGTCGGCGAGCAGGCGGTCGTACTCCGCGGCGATCTCCCGCCGGCGCGCGACGAACCCGGGCAGGCGGCGGAGCTGGACCAGGCCGATCGCCGCGGTGAGGTCGTTGCCGACCACCCGGCGGCCGAACTCGCGCACGTCCAGCTCCCACCAGCGGTGCGGCACCCCCTTGCCGGCGGCGGAGAAGCCGCTGGCGTGCTCCAGGCCGTGGTACGCCAGGCGGTGGGCCCGCCGGGCCAGTTCCGCGTCGCGTACGTGCAGCATCCCGCCGTCGCCGGTGACCAGGATCTTCATCGCGTCGAAGCTCCACATGGCGATGTCGCCGAAGCTGCCGCAGGGACGCCCGTCGACGGTCGACGCGACGGCGCACGCCGCGTCCTCCACCAGGGCGACCCCGCGCCGGCGGCACAGCTCGGCGATCTCGGCCACCTCGCCGGGAACGCCGCCGTAGTGCAGCAGGATGACCGCCTTCGTGGTGGGGGTCAGGGCCCGTTCCACGTCGGCGACGGAGGGGTTGAGCGTGCGCGGGTCGACGTCGCAGAAGACCGGCCGGGCGCCGGCCGAGGCGATGGCGTTGGCGGCGCCGACGAAGCTGATCGAGGGCAGCACCACCTCGTCACCGGGCCCGAGCGCCAGCAGCTCCACGGCGAGGAAGAGCCCGGCCGTGGCCGAGTTGATGAAGATGGTCCGCTCGGGCACCAGCCCGGCGTGCGCGGCGAACTCCTGCTCGAACTCCCTGGTACGCGGCCCGTGCCCCAGCCAGCTGCTGTCGAAGACGGCGCGCACGGCGTCGAGCTCCTCGGCGCCGAGGGTCGGCTGGAAGACGTTGATCATCGCTTCTCCTGTCGTCGAGGGCGCCCGTGCACCGGCGGCGACGCGGGGCCGGCGGCGGGCAGCCGGCAGCGGGGCGGCGCGGGGCGCCACCCGGGTGGGCCGCGGGCGGGCGGTGCGGGAGCGGACGGTGCCGGCGGGCGCGCGCAGGGGCCCGCCCGCCGGCGGTGACGGCGGTGCCGGGTCAGGCCCGGTACCGCCGGGTGAGCTTCTCCAGCACCGGGACGGTCTCGGTCGGGCTGGGCGTGGCGAGCAGGTCGTCGTAGAGGGAGTCGGCCCCCTGCCGGAACGCCGGCTCGTCCAGCACGCGGACGAGCTGCTTGCGCATCGCGTCCACGGAGAGGTTCTTGATGTCGAGGACCAGTCCCGCGCCGCGTTCGGCGACGCAGCGGGCGGTCACCGACGACTCGATGTGCTTCGTGGCCATCGACCACTCCAGGCCGTCGGCCTCAATGGTGATCATGCCGTTGTCGTCGTCGGAGTCGGTGATCAGCTGCGGCACCCGCAGCGCCACCGCGCTGGCGAAGGTGCCCATGCCGCCGTGGTGCACCATCGCCGAACAGGACGGCAGCAGCTGGGTCAGGGGCAGGTAGTCCACCGCGCGGACGTTCTTCGGCAGGGCGGGCATGCCGGCCAGCTGATCGGCGTTGAGCGTCGCCACCACCTCGACGTCCAGGTCGGAGACCATCTCCAGCAGGCCGGGCACGTGGTCCCAGCCGCCCTTGAAGTACATCCGCTGGGACAGCCCGAGGGAGAGCGCGACGCGCGGCCGCTCCGGCCGGTGGTGCAGCCACCGGGGGAGCACCGTCTGCCCCGAGTAGGGCACCCAGCGCGTCGGCACGGTCCGGACGCTGGTGGGCAGGCGTACGCCGGGGGGAGTGGGGTCGACGGTCCACTGGCCCAGCAGCAGCTCGTCGTCGATCTCCAGCCCGTACCGCTCGGCGGCCGGCCGCATGGTCTCGACCAGCGGGTTCTCCTCCGGGCCCGGGCCCGGTCGGGCGGCGGCCTCGGCGAAGCGGTCCATGGTCGAGGCGAAGTAGTCCAGCCCCCAGAGCAGCCGCGCCTGCGCCGCACCGGCGACGCGCGCCGCCACCGCGCCGGCCGGGAAGCACGGGTCCCAGAGGACCAGGTCGGGCTGCCAGTCGCGGGCGAAGGCGACCAGGTCGTCGAGGACCGGGTGCGGGTCGCGGGCGGTGGACCCGACCGGGTGGAAGTCCCACATGGACGGCAGCATGAACTGGTAGAAGACGTCCCAGACCTCCTTGTCCGCCGGGGTCAGCTCCAGCGCCTCGGTGATCCGGTCGAGCCGCTGCTTGACGCTGCGCGGCTGCGGCCGACCGGGACCCATCGGCATGATCTCCGGGTCGCCGACCGCGACCGGGGTCAGCCCGACCGCCAGCGTGCTCTCCGCCAGGACGGGGTGGGACGCGACGCGGACCTCGTGGCCGGCGCTCTGCAACGCCCACGCGAGCGGAACCAGCGGGTACAGGTGGGCCGGGTTGGGCCACAGGGCGAACACGACGCGCATGTCTCTCCTCGGTTGTGCGGTCCTGGTGGGTGCGGTGCGGCGGTCGGCGGAACGGGTCAGAGCTTGCGGGCCACCCCGGCGTACATCCGGTCGGTGGAGGTGGCGTCGGGGTCGTCCTGCCGCCAGCGGCCGGTCGGCACGAGCCCGGGCGCGACGAGTTCGAAGCCCTCGAAGAGGTCGGCGATCTGCGCGGCGGTCCGGTAGACCATCGGCGCGGTGGCGTTGCGGTAGCTGTCCTCCATCATCCGGCGCTCCTCGTCCGGCCCGCCCTCCACGCAGAGGTGGGACAGGGCCATGTAGGAGCCGGGCGCCATCCGGTCGCGGAACGCCCGGATGATGCCCTTCGGGTCCTCGCTGTCCCGGACGAAGTGGAAGACCGCGATGAACAGCACCCCGACGGGCTGGGAGAAGTCGATCAGGGACTTGGTGTCCGGGTGGTCGAGGATCGAGCCGGGGTCGCGCAGGTCGGCGGTGAAGATCCCGGTGTTGGCCCGCTCGTCCTCGGTGAGCAGGCGCTTGCCGTGCTCGGCGACCGCCGGGTCGTTGTCCACGTAGATCACCCGGGGCTGGGCGACGGCCCGCCGCGCCACGTGGTGGGTGTTCTCCTGGCTCGGCAGGCCCGCCCCGACGTCGATGAACTGCCGGATCCCGCAATCCTCGGCGAGGTGCCGGACGGCGCGGCCCAGGAACCGGCGGTTCTCCCACACCACGTCGCGGGTGAGCGTCTGTCCGACCCGCCCGATCACGGCCTCCGCCGCGGCCCGGTCCACCGGGTAGTTGTTCGTGCCGTGGAGGAAGTAGTCGTACATCCGCGCCGGCGACGGCCGCTCCACGGACTGGGCAGGTTCTGTCGACATCGGTCTCTCTCCTCGTACGTCGCTGGTTGGGAGTGCGGGTGGGGGCCGGCCCCGTCGGGGCCGGCCCCCGGGGTCAGCCGGTGACGGGGCTGCTCTGGTGCGAGAGCAGCAGCGGGCGGCCGTCGTCCTGGCGGACGATGATCCAGGTGGCCCGGATGTGCCGCTCGGGGGCGACCTCGCTCTCGCCGGCGAGGATGATGCCGCCGCCGGTGACCACCATGGCGACGTCCGGGTGCAGGAAGTTCACCGACACCGGGTAGCCCTTGACGTAGGCGCCCCGGTACGGGCCCGCGAACCCCTTGGTCATGAAGGCGCGGATCTCGTCGCGGCTGGTCAGCTGCTCGTCGCCCATGAGCAGGCTGCCGTTCTCCGCGAAGAGGTCGGCGAAGAAGTCCGGGTCGTTGGCCTTCCACGCGGCCTGGATCAGCTGCGGTACGGCCAGGACGGCCTTCTCGTCGTCGCTGACGAATTCCCGGTAGTAGGAGTGGTCCTCCGCGACGCGGGCGGCCTCGAGGATCTCCGTCGCGTCGCCCCACCGCGACGCTGCCTTGGTGGTCATGGGTGCTCCTTGCCGATCGTCACGGGGGGATGGACGGTCACCAGCGCAGCGTCGCGCCGGCGCCGCGCGGGCTGTTCTGGTAGCCGGCGAGCTTCCACTCGCCGTCGCGCTTGACGACGATCCACGTGGAGCGGACGGCGAGCTCCGGGGCGATCTCGGTCTCGCCGGGGGCGAGGATGCCGCCGTGGGTGCGCAGCAGGGCGACCTCGTCGTTGACGAACCGCACGTCGACGGGGTTGCCGGTGACGCCGGTGCCCTTGAACGGGCCGGCGTACGCGGCGGCCATGAACGAGTAGATCTCGTCGCGGCCCTTCTTGTAGACGTCGCCGGGGAGAATGAGGATGCCGTCCTCGGTGAAGCTGTCGGCGACGCCGGCGGCGTCGTTGCGGCTCCAGGCGGCGACCAGCCGCAGCGGAACGCCGAGGGCCTCCTTCTCCTTCTCACTGGTGAAGGGGCCGTAGTAGGCGTCGAGGTCGGGTCGGTTGGCCTGGGTGGTCGTGGTCATGGGGGTGCTCCTTCGTCGGTTCGGGCGGCGGGATGCGCCGACGCCGGGTACCGGTCGTGATCGCTACCCCGAATCGTTGCCGGGGGCCGTCACCGACTGCATCTCTCTGATTGCGCTGCCGGGGCAGGCCGGGGTGGGCCGTCGCGCCGGCCTGGGGCACGCCGTCGCGCCGGGCGGTCGGGGCGGGGGCGGGGGCGGGCGGGCGGCGAATCCCGCGACACCGCACTTGCGGAGATGCGTCGACCTCCGGCGGGAGCAGACGATGCCAGGGCCACCCCAGGCGGGGCGCGCCCCGAGCGACCGCGCCGCCCGCCGCCGGTGACGGCTGGCCGGACCGGACGCGACCGGGGCGGATGCCCCCGCTGGCCCGGTCCCGTGCCGTGCGTCCGGCGGTCACGCGGCGGTGGTGTAACCGCCGAACCGACGATTATCGAGGAGGTCAGGGTGGACGTCACCCAGACGGTGCCCGGCACGGAACTGGTGCGTCGCGCGACGGAGCTGGTGCCCCTGTTGCAGAAGCACGCGAGCTGGTCCGAGGAGAACCGCCGCATGCACGACGAGGTGGTCGAGGCGATGGCCGACGCCGGCCTGTTCCGGATGCGGATCCCGAAGCGGTACGGGGGGTACGAGTCGGACACCCGGACGCTGACCGACGTGACGGCCCAGCTGGCCCGGGGTGACGGCTCCGTCGCCTGGACCGCCTCGGTGTGGTGCATTCCGGGCTGGATGGTCGGGATGTTCCCCGACGAGGTGCAGGACGAGGTCTTCGGCACGCCCGACGTGCGGGTCTGCGGCACGCTGAGCCCGACCGGCAACGCGCAGCCCCGGCCGGGGGGTGTGCTGCTCAACGGCCAGTGGGGCTTCATCAGCGGTGCCCTGCACAGCCAGTGGCAGGAGATCATCGCGATGGGGGCGGCGCCGGACGGCACCCCGATGCCCCTCATGATGCTGGTGCCCATGTCGGACCTGGAGGTCGTCGACGACTGGCACACCGCGGGGATGCGGGGCTCGGGCAGCGTCACCACCGTCGCCCGGGACGTCTTCGTGCCGCAGGAGCGGGTGCTGCCGCTGCCGGCCGTGCTCCAGGGCCAGTACGCCTCGAAGCTCAACGCCGAGTCGCCGATGTACCGGGCGCCCCTGCTCGGCGTCGCCGCCGCGTCCTCGGTCGGCACCGTGATCGGGCTGGCCCGGGCCGCCCGGGAGGTGTTCTTCGAGCGGCTGCCCGGCCGGAAGATCACCTACACCGACTACGGCAGCCAGGCCGAGGCGCCGGTGACCCACCTCCAGGTGGCCGAGGCGACGCTGAAGGCCGACCAGGCCGAGTTCCACGGCTACCGGGTCGCGGACCTGACCGACAGCAAGGGCCGCTCGGGCGAGCCGTGGACGCTCGAGGAGCGGGTCCGCTCCCGCGCCGACGTGGGCGCGGTCTGCCAGCTGGGCCGCGAGGCGGTGGAGGTGCTGGCCCTGGCCAGCGGCGGTTCCTCGGTCTACAGCTCGGTGCCGATCCAGCGGATCGCCCGGGACGTGCACACGGTCAACCTGCACGCCCTGATGACCCCGCAGACCAACTTCGAGCTCTACGGCCGGGTGCTCTGCGGCCTGGAGCCGAACAGCTTCTACATCTGACACCGGGCCCGGGCGGCGGCACCCGGCGACGCCGGGTGCCGCCCCGGATCCGTACCAGCTGCGCTGATGTCACGCCTGCGGGCGGGCACGCGACGAGGAGGGGTGGATGTACGACTATGTAATCGTCGGGGCGGGATCGGCGGGCTGCGTGCTGGCCGCGCGACTGAGCGAGGATCCCGACGTCCGGGTCTGCCTCGTCGAGGCCGGCCCGGCGGACACGGCGCAGAACGTGCACGTACCGGTGGCGTTCGGCCAGCTGTTCCGCACCCAGCTCGACTGGGACTACGACACGCACGACGAGCCGCACCTGGACCGCCGCCGGATCTACCTGCCCCGCGGCCGGGTGCTGGGCGGCACCAGCTCGATCAACACGATGATCTACGTCCGGGGCCACCGGTCGGACTTCGACGGGTGGAACCAGCCCGGCTGGAGCTTCGACGAGCTGCTGCCGTACTTCCGGCGCTCGGAGGACAACGAGCGGGGCGAGTCGGCCTACCACGGCGTCGGCGGCCCGCTGCGGGTCTCCGACGGGCGGGCCCGCAACCCGATGGCCGCCGCGTTCGTCGAGGCGGGACGGCAGGCCGGTCACGGCGCCAACGACGACTTCAACGGCGCCGAGCAGGACGGCTTCGGGCTGTTCCAGCTCACCCAGCGCGACGGCCGGCGGGCCAGCACCGCCACCGCCTTCCTGCACCCCGTGGCCGACCGGCCCAACCTGACCGTCGAGGTGAACCTCCAGGTGCACCGGGTGCTTGTCGAGAACGGCCGGGCGGTGGGCGTGGTGGGCCAGCGGCTCGGCGAGGACATCGAGATCCGGGCCGAGCGGGAGGTGGTGCTCTGCGGCGGGGCGTACAACAGCCCGCAGCTGCTCATGCTCTCCGGCATCGGGCCGGCGCCGCTGCTCGGCGCGCTCGGGGTGCCGGTCGTGCTGGACCAGCCGCAGGTCGGGCAGAACCTCCAGGACCACCTCCTGGTGCCGCTGATCTATGCCCACTCGCACCCGATCAGCCTGCTCGCCGCCGGCACGCCGGAGAACCTGGAGCTGTTCATGTCCGAGGGGCGCGGGCCGATGACCGCGAACGGCCCGGAGGCCGGCGGGTTCGTCCGGACCAGCGACGCCCTGGCCGCGCCCGACGTGGAGTTCCTGGCCGCGCCGGTGATGTTCGCCGACAACGGCCTCGGGACGCCCACCGACCACGCGCTGTCCTACGGCCCGTCCATGTTGGCGCCCCGCAGCCGGGGTTCGGTGCAGCTCGCCCTGGCCGACCCCACCGCCAAGCCGAAGATCGTGCACAACTACCTCGCCGAGGAGTCCGACCTGGACGACGCGGTGGCGGCCCTGCGGATCGGGCTGGACATCGCCCGGCAGCCGGCCCTCACGCCGTACGTGGAGCGGCCGTACCGGCCGCCGGCGTCGGAGTCCGACGCCGACCTGCGCGACTACGTCCGCCAGTACGCGCACTCCATCTACCACCCGGCCGGCACCTGCGCGATGGGCGCCGTGGTCGACGCGGAGCTGCGCGTCCTCGGCGTCGACGGGCTGCGGGTCGCGGACGCGTCCGTGATGCCCCGCCTGGTCAGCGGCAACCCGAACGCCGCGACCATCGCCATCGGCGAGAAGGCCGCGGACCTGATCAAGGGGGTGGCCGCGGCCACCGAGCCCGCGCTGGCCGCCGGTGCGGCGGGCCCGACGCGGTAGCGCGTCGGGCGGGGCCGCGGCCGGCGACGCGACCGGCCGTGGCCCGAGGCGGCGACCACCAGCGGTACGCGCCGACGCGACCGGAGCGCCGGCGACCACTCACATCCGACACCCGGCAGAGGAGCACACCATGACCAACAAGGCAGCGTCGCTCGTCGAGCAGTCCAAGCAGTGGGCGAAGCACTACGGGGCGTACAGCAACGGGGAGGAGGGCCACGCCTTCACCGCGCCGCTGCGCGTGCGGGCCAACTGGGACGCCAACGACGCCGACGCCATCGCCGAGATGTTCACCGACAACGGCAGCATGCTGATGGGCGACGACCAGCTGAAGAGCCGGGACGAGATCCGCGCCTGGCTGACCGACGCGTTCGCAGGCCCGTACAAGGGGGCCCGGATGACCTTCGAGCCCGTCGAGATCAGCATGCTGCACCGGGACTCGGCCCTGGTCGTCGCCGAGGGCGGCATCCTGCTGGCCGGCGAGACCGAGGTCGCCCCCGAGCGGAGCAGCCGCATCGTCTTCGTCACCGTCCGCGTCGACGACGACTGGCGGGTCCTGTCCTACCAGTCGAGCCCGGTCAAGGGCTGACCCGGCCCACCCCGTCGACCCGGGCCCGGGCGCGGGAGGCGACGACCGGCTTCGGCCGGTCGTCGCGTCCCGCGCCCGGGCCCGGGTCGCGTCGTACCCCGCGTCCGCCGCCGGCCCGCCGGCGGCGGTTCGTCGTACGTCCCGCGGCCCGGCCGCCCTCGGTCGCCTCCCGGGACGAGGCCCGCCGGGTCCGATGGTTGGTGTGCTCGCGGCGCCCCGGCCCCCGGCCCCGGCCCTGCCCCGGCCCCGGCCCTTGCCCCGGTCCTGGTCCGCCGTCGTGCCGCGTCGGGCCCTGGTGCCGACCCCGGTCCGCCGCAGGCGCTACGCGATGGTGGGGCCGGGCACACGGAAGCGACCACGGCGCTCGGCCGTGGTCGCGGGGTGTCCCGTGCGCCCCGGCGGCCCGGCCGGGGCGCACGGGACGTCAGGAGGCGGCGAACTGTCCCGGCCGCCGCCCCGGGCCGGCCGGGCCCCGGTACGCCTGGGCGATGTCCAGCCAGTGGTGGGCCTCGGCGCCGACGGCCTTCAGCGACAGGTCGTCACGGTGCCGGCGCCGGGTCACCAGGAGGCAGAAGTCCTCGGCGGTGCCGTTGACGATCTGCTCGGCGTCCGGCGGCCCGAAGTGCCAGACCGCGCCCGACGGGGCGGTGATGACGAAGCGGAACGTGCTGCTCGGCACCTCCAGCCCCCGTGCCAGGTAGCCGAAGTCCCAGGTGCGGACCGCGAACTCGACGAGCGGCCGGAGCCGGTCGGTGCGGCGGCGGCGTACGCCGAGGGCGTCGGCGATGTCCTGGCCGTGCCCGAACAGCTCCATCATTCCCGCCGCGGCGAGCACCGGCGCCGGGAGCGGCCGGACGAGCCAGGGCACCGGCTGTCCCACCGGGACGGCGGCGAGGGCCTTTTCGGCGAGGGTCCGCTCCTCGCGCCACCGGGCCAGCAGCGCCGGCGGCGCCTCGGCCAGGTACGGGGCCATCGCCGCGTTCACGTTCGCGTCGAAGTCGCCGCTCATGCGCGACATGAGGGCCTGGAAGCCGTCCGGGTCGGCGGCGGCCAGGCCGGCCATCCGGAAGGTGGCGGTCAGGTGGGCGATCTGGTGCGCGACCGTCCAGCCCTCGGCGGGGGTGGCGGTCCGCCACCCGGCGTCGTCCAGCTCGGCGACCATGCGGTCGACGTCGTCGCCCTCGGCCTCCAGGGCGGCGAACACGTCCTGTTCTGCCACGCGCTCATCCTCTCGATGCGGTGCCGCCCCACCCGGACGGACGATGCGGACCCCGGGCGTCGTCGCGGGGGGTGACCTCGACCGGTGCGGTGGCGCACGTCGCCGGCGCCGTACGGCCGGCGGTTGACGGGGGAGCCGGCCGATCGGGTCGGTGCCGGCGCATCAATCATCGGCGGGTGGCGTGGCGGGTGTCTTCTCCCACTGTGCGGAGCGCGACCGGCGGCCACGTTCCGATCCGACCGTCTCCGTGGCCCCGTGACCCGGGCCGCCGTCGAGCGGCGGATCCGCCTCGTCGTCGGCCGGGCGCCCGCGCAGCCGGAGCGCGAACAGCCCGCCGAGCAGCAGGACGCCCACCACCACCCACAGGGCCGGCCGGACGGCGGGCAGGAACGCGTCGGCGAACGCGCCGGCGGCCACGTCGCGGTACCGGTCGGCGAGCTCCGGCGGGGTACCGGGCGGCACGACGAACCCGCCGGCCTGGCCGGCACCGAGCTTGACGCCCTCCCCGGCGGCCGCGCCGAAGCCGTGCAGGAAGTCCGTCCGGGCCTCGGGAGGCAGCTGCGCCGCCCCCGCGCGGGCGGCCTCGGGCAGGGTGTCGGCGAGCCGGTGTTGCAGGACGGCGCCGACGACGGCCGCGCCGAGCGCGCCGCCGACCTGTCGTGCGGTGTTGAGCACGCCCGCGGCGGCGCCGGCGAGTTGCGCGGGGACGTGGCGCATCGCCTCGGTGGTGGTCGGCGCGATGGACGCCCCCATGCCGATGCCGACGGCGACCAGCGGCAGGACGAAGGTGCCGGCCGTGGAGTGCGGCGTGACCAGCAGCGCCATGCCCAGCACGCCGAGCGCGTACACGGTGAGCCCGCCCGCGAGCAGGCGCCGGCCGCCGAGCCGGTCGGTGAGCCGCCCGGCGACCGGCGCGACGGCGCTGAGCACCACCGTCCAGGGCAGCGCGGCGAGGCCCGACTCCAGCGGACTCATGCCGAGCAGCGCCTGCGTCTCGATCACGAAGACCAGCAGGAAGCCGTACAGCCCGAAGGAGCTGACGAGCGTGATCAGGGTCGCCGGGCCGAAGTTGCCGAGGCGGAACAGCCCGGGCGGGACGAGCGGCTCCCGCTGCCGCTGTTGGCGCAGCGTGAAGACCAACCCGCACAGCGCCGCGGCGGCCAGGATCGCCGGGATGCTGACGGGCCCGCGTACCGTGCCCCAGTCGTGCCGTTCGCCCTC
This sequence comes from Micromonospora sp. NPDC048868, assembly GCF_043198195.1. Lineage (NCBI taxonomy): Bacteria > Bacillati > Actinomycetota > Actinomycetes > Micromonosporales > Micromonosporaceae > Micromonospora > Micromonospora sp. NPDC048868. Next base: position 63,949 of record NZ_JBICUN010000020.1, on the reverse strand, counting down.
GATGAGGGCGTACATGAGGCCCACCAGCGCGGCGGTGGCCAGGAGCACGCCGACCACGTCGAGGTGGCGCGGCCGGCGGGTGCGCAGGTCGGGGACGAGCCACCAGGCGAGGGCGACGCCCGCCACGCTGAGCGGTACGTTCAGGTAGAAGATCCACTCCCAGCCGAGCCGGGTGATCACGAGACCGCCGAGGGTGGGGCCGCTGACGGCGGCCACGCCCGCGACGGCGGTGAAGATCCCGAAGGCGGCGCCCCGCCGCGCGGCCGGGAAGATGCCGGAGATGAGGACCAGCGCCTGCGGCAGCAGCGCCGCGGCGCCCACGCCCTGCACCACCCGCGCGGCGATGAGCTGCCCCGGGGACTGGGCCGCCCCGCAGAGCACCGAGGCCACCGCGAACACCGCCATGCCGGCCATGAAGACGGTACGCGGGCCGAACAGGTCGCCGAGGCGCCCGGCGACGATCAGCAGCGACGCCAGCGCCAGCAGGTAGCCGTTCAGCACCCAGAGCATGCTGTCGATCCCGGTGTCCAGGGACCGCATCATGTCCGGCACGGCGGTGTTGACGATGCTCGTGTCGAGCAGGATGAGGAAGTTGCCGAGGCACAGCACCAGCAGGGCCGCCCACGGGTTGACCGGTCGCGGCGTCGTCACCGCCTCGGCGCCCCGCTCCGGGTCACGGTTGCTCCGCACGCGACGCCTCCTGCTCGGCGTCGGCGTCGGTCACGCCGAGCGGGGCGGGCCGCAGGCCGTCCCCGTACAGGGTCGCGCCGATCCGGCGGGCCGTGGTGAGGCTCGCCCAGGCCGTGACCGTGACCAGCGCGGCGTCGTCGGCGCCGCCGTCGCGGCAGGCGGCGACGTCGGCGTCGGTCACCCGGTACGGCGTGAGCGCGGTCAGCAGCGCCAGCCGGGCGACGGGTCGCTCGGCCGGCGCCAGTTCGGCGACGGCGGCGTCGAACCACCGGCCGCCGCCCGGCTCCGGGGGCGGCGGGCCGGCCAGGCAGGCCAGGATCCGCCGCCGGACGTGCTCCGGCAGGGCGGCCTGCCCGGCGTGGTGGACCGCCTGGCCGGCCCGGGCGAAGGCGGCGGCCACGTGCGGCTGGCCGACGGCCCAGGCCAGGTCGGCCTCCGGCGGCGCGGGCGGCAGCAGCTCCAGGGAACGGCCGGGCGGCCGTCCGGCGCGCGCCAGCGCCCCCATGATGCGGGCGGCGGTCCGCCGGACCCCGGCGCGGATCCCGGCCGGCGCCGGCGGCAACGGGGAGTCCTGGAGGAAGACGCTCACCATCCGGTTCAGGTAGTGGAAGGCCACCGCCACGCCGATCAGTTCCGGCCCGTGCGCGGCGGGGAACGGCGGGGGACGGCGGCGCGCCGCGCTGGCGTCCCCGCTGTGCCGGGCCCACTCGGCCAGGGCCCGCAGCCGGGGGTCGCCGATCCCGCCGACCCCGGTGCCCGGCCACCCGCCCGGGTCGCCCAGCAGCCCGGCGGCCGTGGCGCCGTGCACCTCCACGCAGTACGGGCACCGGTTGCTCTCGGAGACGGCGGCGGCGACCACCTCCTTCGCCTCACGACCCACCAGCCCTTCGGCGAGCAGCGTCTCGCGCAGCATCAGCCAGCAGGCCCGCAGCACGTCGGGGGCGGGGGAGTGCAGCAGCACCGGGGGCGCGAGGACGCCGAAGTCGTCGGCCATCTGCCGGTAGACCCGCGCGACGGGCCCGTCGGCGGCCTCCGGGGCGACCGGCGTCACGTGCCGGACGTGGGTCAGCATGGTGCGGCTCGTCACCCGAGCCAGTCGCCTGCCCATCGGTTTCCTTCCTGGTCGGGCGGGCCGGGGCCGGGGGCGGGGCGCGCCCCCGGCCCGTCGTGGTCATAGGGCGTGTGTCGAAGTCCCTGGCCGGCCTGCGGCGGGCCCAGGCAGCGCCCGGCGGCGTTGGAGATCGGTCCGGACACGACACCGGTATCCGGACCGATCTCCGCCTTGCCGGACGCCGCCTGGACTCCGCCTCGGCTCGACCGAGGACTTCGACACACGCCCTAGCTGGGCACGACCTGGGGCACCGCGGTGACCGTGCCGTCGGGCAGCGAGCCGTGGTAGGTGACGTCGATGCCCCGCTGCTGCGCCGCGCGGACGATGCCGGGCACGGCGCGTTCGGCCAGCGCGGCGATGGTGAGGGCCGGGTTGACGGTGAGCGCGCCCGGCACCGCCGAGCCGTCGGTGACGAAGATGCCGGGGTGCTGCCGCAGCTCGTGCCGGTCGTCGAGGGCCGACGTCGCCGGGTCGTCGCCGATCCGGCAGGACGACAGCGGGTGCACCGTGTACGCGCCGACCACGTCGTTGGTCCACGGCATCACCCGGGCCAGCCCGTCGCGCTCCAGGATGTCCCGGGCGTCCGCGTCGGCGGCGGCCCAGCCCCGCAGCGTGTTGGCGGTGGGCCGGTAGCGCAACGGGCCCCGGCCGAGCATCTGCTGGGAGATGCGGTCGGCGTTCCCGGTCGCCGGCGGCGGCCCGAAGACGCCCTCGTTGTCGTCCTCCGACATCGTGAAGAGCGTCAGCCACGACTGCCAGCGGCGCAGCATCTCCTTTTTCTCCAGGCCGAACCAGCTCGGGCCCTGCGCGTCGGGCACCTGGGCGAGGATCGTGCCCAGCCCCAGCGGGAAGAAGAGCTGCTCCAGCGAGTACCGCTCGTACTCGGGCAGGTCGGGGTCGAGCCGGTCCCAGGTCGCCACCGTCGGCCCGCGGCCGATCTGGTTGGCGTCGTAGCCCTTTCCGTTGGGGCGGCTGAGCCCGAGCACCTCCCGGACCCGGTCGTCGTCGAAGACGGCCGTGTTGAGCCGCTCGCCGTTGCCGGAGAAGTACCTGCCGACGGCGGGGGGCATCGTGCCCAGGGTGGGCTCCGAGCGTTGCAGGATCACCGGGGTGGCCCCGGCCCCGGCCGCCACGATGACGATCTTGGCGTCGATCGTCCCGCTGTCGTGCAGGATCCGGTAGTCCTCCGCGTCGACGATGCGGTAGTGCACCCGGTACCCGCCGTCCTCGGTGCGGGTGAGGTGCTGCACCTCGTGCAACGGCCGGATCTCGGCGCCGTGCGCCAGGGCGGCCGGCAGGTAGTTGAGCAGCAGGGAGCGCTTCGCGTCGAAGCGGCACCCGGCCATCATCCAGTTGCAGTTGGTGCACTTGTCGACGTCCACGGCCGACGGCACCGGGTTGGCGGTGCGTCCGGCGTGCGCGCAGGCCGCCGCGAAGAGGCCGCCGGCGTACGGCACCTTGTCCCAGCTCTGCATCGTCACCGGCAGCGACTCGCAGACCCGGTCGTACCAGGGGTCGAGCGTGGCGCGGGTGATGGCCGCCGGCCACATCCGGCGGCCGATGCTGCCCTGCCGCTCGAAGACGAACTGCGGCGCGCGCGGCATGGTGGCGAAGTAGACGACGCTGCCGCCGCCGACGCAGTTGCCGCCGAGCACGCTCATCCCGTCGCCGACGGTGAAGTCGAAGATCCGGGTGTACGACGAGCCGAGCTTGAAGTCGTGGTCGAACTCCTCGCTGGACAGCCACGGTCCGCGCTCCAGGACCACCACCCGCGCCCCGCCCGCGGCCAGGTGGTACGCCGGGATCGCGCCGCCGAAGCCGCTGCCGATCACCACGACGTCGGTGCTTGCGCTACTGGTCATGCCGGGCTCCCTGTGGGGGTGGTGTGTGGGTGCAGTCGCGACAGCGGGCGTCCGTACGAGTACTCGGGGAAACGCCACAGCCCGTCGTCGTCGGGCTTGGTGATGCCGATCGCCAGCAGCCCCGGGTGCCCGGCGGCGAGCGCGTCGAGCGTGTTCATGTGTGCGGCGCTGTCGTAGGCCATGTTGCTGAACAGGGCGAGCCCCACCCACATCTCCTTCTCCGGGTTGTCCGGGGCGAGCAGGTGGCTCAGCAGCGCGGTGCGGTGGTCGAACGCGAGCGCGACGAAGGGCGGCACCGCTGGGTCGAGGGTCAGGCCGTTCGCCTCGGCGTACCCGGTCGCGTGCGCGTTGAGGGCCTCACTGAGCGTCCCCAGCATCAGCGACAACCCGCCGGCCGGGTCCTCCATCAGGGCCAGCGCCCCGCACTCGACGGCGCCGCCGTCGGTCGAGACGCCGGCGATCGCCCGGTCGTCGGCGGACCGCTTCGCCCCGGGGATGATGGTGTCGGCGAACGCTTCCAGCGTCAGCACGCGTGCCTGCTGCTCCTCGGGTGTTTCCGGTTGCACGGCGGCTACCTCCTTCTGGGGCGGGCGCGTCGGTTACCGGTCCCGCCGGGACGTTTTTCGGGCAGCCTTGACCACCGCCCGCTAGGGCGACGGAAGCAAGGGATGAATTGGTGGTCGCCCGGAATGCTTTCCGTGCGGCGTGGACGGTGCGCGAAGTTCTGCATCATCGTGGCTACCGACGCAGGTGGGACGCATCTTCTGTTTTGCTGAGGCCGATGTCCCGACGGCCGGGACGATTGGCGCGGAAATTGCGGACGGCGGCGGGCGTGCCATTTCCGCGCCACGTTCCACGCGGACGGCGCTGGCCGCTCCGGGCGGCGGACCCCCAGGGCCCCGGCAAAGTCCTCAGGTGATGCCGAGCAGGGCGAGTGGTCGGTTGCTGTCGCGGGCGTGGTGTCGGTTGGCGGCGGCGATGTTGGTGACGCCGGTCAGGCGTAGTGCGCCGATGGCGGCGTTGCGGAGGGTGGCCATGACCTGGGGTCCGGTGCCGGTGCGGATCTGGGATCGGTCTTCGTCGTAGGTGACGTCGCGGACCCAGTGGACTGTGTTCTCGATCGACCAGTGACCGCGGATCCAGGCGGCGAGTTGCGCCGGTTTGGCTTGGTGAACGAGCAGGTCGGTGATCGCGTAGACGGTCTCGGTCGTGAAGCGTTTCGGCTGGTCGAGTCGGCGTCGGCGGCGTCGGATCTGGATGGCTTGGGCGGCGTTCGGAAAGTCGATCCCGGTGGAGACGGACAGGATTTTCAGGGTGCGGATCTCTCGGCGGCCGTGGCCGCGGCAGGTGCCGCGGTCTGCGTCGGGGACTGCCCGCCAGGGCAGGGCGGCCAGCTGGGTGCGCAGGTTGGGCTGGTTGCCCTTCACGGTAAGAATCCAGTGGGCGCCACGTTCGGCGAGGTAGGCGACGTGGTCGCGTTGACAGGGCAGGGCGTCGGCGGTCACCATGACCTCGCCGAGGTCGCCGAGGTCGCCGAGCTGGTCGAGCAGGGGTGCGAAGCGGGTGATCTCGTTGGTCTTGCCGTCGACGTCGGTGCTGGCCAGCACGACGCCCGTGGCCTGGTCGGCGGCGGCGAGGACGTGCCGGGCGACAGTGTCGCCGGTCCGGGAGCCGCGTAGCGTCTTGCCGTCCACGGCGATCACCCGGCGTGTTCCCGCCGACGGCGCGGGCAGCTGCGTGGCGAGCCAGGCTCCGATCACCATGGCCAGCCGGTCGGCGTCCAGGGCCTGCAACAGCCTGCGGATCATGGCCTCTGACGGCCGCCGGTCCACGTCGATCCCGAGCACAGCCGCGGTATCAGCAGGTAGATCAGCGACCCACTCAGCGATCGCCGCGTACGAGCGGTAACCGGCGACGACCGCGCACACCGCCGCCGCGACCACGGTTATCCAGAGCATGCCGGACCCCACGCCGGGCACGCGGATCGGGCAGGCAACCCAACGCCGCGAGTAGGCCGGCAGCCGAGGCCACGGCAGATGACCCGGGCGGTGCGGTCGACAACGATGAGATCAGCGATGATGGCAGCGCGGGCATGGCTCACTTCAGATAGATCAACAGGCCTCGAGAACCTTGATGATCTTCTGGAACGGCCATGCCCGCCCCGCTACCCACACCTAGGGCGCGTCCACACCAACCACCTCAAGCCGGACACCCCTCACGACTTTGCCGGGCCCTGGGGTCGATCACCAGCAGTTGCAGCAGTTCCTGACCTCGTCCACCTGGGACGTCGCCGGCGTGCGACGGCGGCTGGCGACGGCCGCGGTCGACGTGGTGGCGCCTCAGGTGTGGGTGGTCGATGACACCGGGTTTCCCAAGGACGGCAAAGCCTCGGCGTGCGTGGCCCGGCAGTATTCCGGCACCCTCGGCAAGGTCGCCAACTGCCAGATCGCCGTCAGTGTCCACGCGGCGACCGAAACGACTCGTCGGCGCCGTCCTGGCCGAGCAAACCGACGAATGGACCGAAGGCCGCCGCTACATGGGCCTGGACCTACTCGACAAAGCCCGCATGGTCACGATCAACACCGATCAACACGACACCAACCAGACAGAACCCGCCCCGATCGCCGCCTAACATCAGACCGGATCCCGCGATGGCCGTCTCCTACACCACTCGCGCGGACATGACCCGCATCCAACCTGGGTTCAAGCTATCAATGTGAGATAAGCCACTGTCGTCCTGTATGGACTTTCCCGTATGCCGAGACTTCCATTGGTCGGGATCCGCGCGGCGGTCCGTTCGAAGCGACCGTCACGTCGCGGCATGTCCGCTAGCAATGACGCTATGCAGGAGGCACGGGGGCTATGAGAACAACGGTGACCGAGCGACAACCAAGCCCGCCAGACGGCCGTAACGTCGTCGCGCCCAACCTTCGGCGCGGTGAAGCTGCGGTCCTGTGGTGCTGAGCCGCCTGCTCCCACCTGCCGGTTCCAGCCGCACCCTCACCGTCATCACCCTGGTACACACCCTCGGGCAGGGGCTGTGGATGGCCATCAGCGCCATCTTCGCCACCTCCGTGGTGGGCCTGTCGGTCGGTGAGTTCAGCAGCGGCCTGGTCGTGGCTGCCCTCGTCGCGCTGGCGCTGAGCACCCCCACCGGGCACCTCGCCGACCGCATCGGCCCACGCGTGGTGCAGATCTGGTCGTTCGTCCTGCTCGGACCGCTGACTGCGGCACTGCTGTTCGTCCACGACGTAGCCGCCTACATCGCCGTCCTGTCTCTGCAGGCTGTCGCCTACAGCGCCAGCCGCAGCGCCCGGATGGCGATGATCGCCGGCCTGATCCCGCCGGCCGATCGGGTGCGCGTACGGGCTTACCTGCGGGCCACCAGCAACGTCAGCGTCTCCGTCGGCGCGCTCATCGCCGGCGTGCTGCTGACCGTCGACACCCCGACGGCGTACCGCAGCGCGGTGCTGGTCAACGCCGTCGCCTACACCGTCGCCGGGCTGCTCACGGTCCTGCTGCCGGCGGTGGCACCCCAGCCGCCCAGGCCCGGCCCGAAGCTGGAGGTGCTGCGTGACCGCCCGTACCTCAGCTTCGTGGTGCTGGACGGCCTGCTGAGCATGCACTACCTGCTGCTCGACGTGGTCCTGCCGCTGTGGGTGGTGCGCCACACGCAGGCGCCGCGCTGGATGGTCGCCGCGATCCTGTTGATCAACACCGTCGGTGTGGTGCTGTTCCAGGTACGGGCGGCGCGCGGCACCGACGAACCGGTCGCTGCGGCGCGAGCGGTGCGCTTCGGTGCGCTGTTCCTCGCCGTCGCCTGCGTCGTCTTCGCCTCCAGCGCACACGTCTCGGCGCTGTTCGCCTCCCTGCTGCTGGTGGTCGGCGCGTTGGCACACGTCATGGGGGAGATCCGGCAGGCTGCCGGCAGTTGGGGGATCTCCTTCGGCCTCGCCCCCGAGCACGCCCAGGGGCAGTACCAGGGCACCTATGCGATGGGCACCGACCTCGGGAAGATGATCGCCCCGGCGGTGCTGGCCTGGCTGGCGATCCAGCACGGGACGGCCGGGTGGCTGGCCATCGCGGTCGGCTTCGCGGCGATCGGCTCGGCCGTGCCGTTCGTGGTGGCGTGGGCGAACCGGCACCGGCCGGCGCCGCAGCTCGCATCAGTGACCAGTTGAGGACCCGGACGGTTCACGGATCGCCCGCACCGTGAGGTCGGCTCCCCGGCGCGGAGCCTGAGCCCTCCACCCGCACCTGCCCCCGGCCGGTGCCGGCCACCACGATCGACGAGACAGAAGTCCGCACACGTGTGCCCTCGGCACCTGCATGCGCAGTGACACGCCGCGAACAGGGGAGACCATGACAGGCGAACAACCGCGAGCCACCACCACACCGCAGCCCGGGGCCGGGCCGACGGAGGCGCTGCAGCTTCCCGTAACCCGAACGGATGCCGCCGGCAGAGTCTGCGAAGGACCGTCGTGGACCGTTGACTCCGCCACCGCGATCGCGCAGGTGCCCCCCGGCACCGGGGCAGACGTACTGTTCGCCGCCTTCGCGCTGCTGGTCCACGGGTACAGCGGGCAGGACGACATCCAGCTCGGCCGGGTCGCCGGGTCCGCCCCGGACGGTACGCCCGACCGCCGACGGGTCCGCTCGACGCTCGCCGCCGACACCTCGTTCGCCTCCCTGGTGTCGCAGTTCGCCGCCCCCGCCGGCCCGCCCCCGCCGGCCACCGAGGGGTTGCGCGTCACGTTCGTCTACACGAGAGTTGCCGGCCCGGGGGCGGGTGAGGCACCGGATCCGGCCGGGGACGCCCTGCGCCTGCAGGTGGTGGGCAGCGGCGCCGAAACGCGGTTCACCCTGCACCACGACACCGGCCTGTTCACCCGGGAGTTCGCCGACCGGATGGCGGCCAACTACCGCACACTGCTCGCCGACGCCTGCCGGCGGCCCACCGTGCCGATCCACGAGCTGGCCATGGTCTCCTTGCCGGAGGCCCACCACCTGCTGCACGAGCTCAACGACACCGCGCGGCCGTTCCCGCACGACGCGACCGTGCACGGGCTGGTCGAGGCGCAGGTGCAGCGCACCCCGGAGGCACCTGCCGTCGAGTGGCAGGGCGCAGTCCTGAGCTACCGGGACCTCAACGCAGCCGCCAACCGACTGGCCCGGGCGCTGCGCGCTGCCGGAGTCGCCCCGGGCGGGCGGGTCGGCGTGTGCGTCGGCCGCTCCGCGCACACCGTCAGCCTGCTGCTGGCCGTACACAAGCTGGGCTGCGCCTACGTCCCGCTGGACCCGGCGTACCCGGCGGAGCGGCTGGCCGCGATCGCGGCCACCGCCGACATGGCCGCGGTCGTGTTCGACGCCCCCGAGACGCCCGGCTGGCTCACCGCCCTCGCCGCCCTGCCGCTGGCCGCCGAAGATTTGGTCAAGCAGGCCGCCGAGCAGCCTGCCGACAACCTCGACCTCGTCATCGCCTCGACCGACCCGACCCACCTGATCTACACGTCCGGCTCGACCGGGCTGCCCAAGGGCGTGGTGGTCAGCCACCGCAACGTCGCCGCCCTGCTCGCCTGGGCGTGGCGCACCTACTCGGCCGACGACGTGTCCCGGGTGCTCTTCGGCACCTCACTCAACTTCGACCTGTCCGTGTTCGAGATGTGGTGCCCGCTCACCCTCGGCGGCTGCGTCGTGGTGGTCGACAACGTCCTCGCCCTGACCGAGCCGAACGCGCTGCGCCCGTCGTTGATCAACACCGTGCCGAGCGCGCTGAACGTACTGCTGCAGCGCCACGCCGTACCACGCAGCACGGTCGTGCTCAACGTCGCCGGCGAGCCGCTCGCCCGGGAGCTGGTCAACGCCGCCTTCGCCGACACGCGCGTACGGCGGCTGTACAACCTGTACGGGCCGAGCGAGGACACCACGTACTCGACCTGGAAGTGCTTCACCGGCCCCACCGAGGACCCCCCGACGATCGGGGTACCGGTCGACAACACCGTCGCGTACCTGCTCGACGCAGCCGGACGGCTGGTACCCCTGGGCGTACCCGGTGAACTGTACCTGGGCGGCGCCGGAGTGGCCGGCGGATACATCAACGACCCGCAGCGTACGGCGGCCGTGTTCGTCGAGGCGCCGACCGGGCTGGGCCTGCCCGCCGGTACCCGGCTCTACCGCACCGGCGACCTGGCCCGTTGGACGGCCGACGGGGAACTCGACTTCCTCGGCCGCCGCGACAACCAGGTGAAGGTACGCGGCTACCGCATCGAGCTCGGCGAGATCGAGGCGGCCCTGCGTGAGGTGGTCGGTCTGCGCGACGTCGCCGCGCTGGCCGTGCGTCACCACGGCGACGCCCGCCTGGTCTGCTGGCTCGGCGTCGACGAGGCCGACGGCGTGAGCGTGGAGCAGGTCGCCGCGCACCTGCGGGCCACGCTGCCCTACTACATGCAGCCGGCCCGCATCGTCCTCGACGCGCAGCTTCCGCTGTTGCCCAACGGCAAGGTCGACCGCCGGGCCCTCGCCGCTCGGGAGATCGACTGGAGCGCCGTCGCCGGCGCGGCCCCGGGCACCGACGACGGGACGTCGGGGGAGCCCGGCCCGGCCGACGCCGCAACCGCGCAGTTCGACGAGCACGGCCAAACCGTCGCCGGGGTCTGGACCGACCTGCTCGGCCTGGCCGAGGTACGTCCGGACCTGGACTTCTTCTCCGTCGGCGGGCACTCGCTCCTGGCCAACCTGTTGGCCGCACGCCTGGCCGAGCGCTCCGGCACGGTGGTGCGGGTCTCCGACATCTACGAGAACCGCACGCTCGCCGAGCAGATCACAATGATTCGGCGCAGCCGCGCCCAGGCGCCCGCCACGGCCGGCGCCGACGACGTGGACCAGCGCCTGGCCGCCCTGGCCGAGACCCTGCACCGCTCCGCGACCGGGCACGGCGTGCCGGGGGCGGCGATCGCCGCGTACGTGGACGGTCGGCTGGAGTTCGCCTACCACGGTTTCGACGACGTCGAGGCCGGCCGGCCGCGTACCGCCGAGTCCCGGCAGCGGATGACCTGCATCACCAAGGTACTCGTCGCCTACGTCGCGCTGATGCTGGTCGACCGGGGACTGGTCGGGCTCGACGAGTCGCTGGCCGAACGGCTGCCGTTGGCGTTCCGGCGCAACGGCGTGGATGGCACCGTCGAGGTGACGCTCCGTCAGCTGCTGTCCCACACCAGCGGCGTCGACGACTCCTTCGAGGTCTGGAACGACGTGGATGCCCCGGATCTGGTCAGCTACGTCGGCAACTTCCGGCACTACGGCCAGCTCTTCGAGCCCGGACTGGTCTACGCCTACTCGGCGTGCGGCACCGCGATCGTGGCCCTGCTCATCGAGGAACTGCTCGGCAAGCCGTGGCGCTGGGCCGTGAACGAGCTGCTGCTCACCCCGCTCGGTATCCGGGAGATCCCGCCCGACAACGAGCCCGGCGACCACTACGGCGACACCGTGGCCACCGGTTACCTGTGGAGCCCGGCGCAGCAGCGGTTCCTGCGCCACACCCCGCCCCGGCAGACCATTGCCGACGACTCGACCTCGTCGTTCCAGGTCTGCTTCACCATCGGAGAGCTCGCCACCATCGCCGTGTTCGCGCTGCAGGACGGCGTCGCCCCGGACGGTACCCGGCTGCTCTCGGCGCAGCTGGCCGAGCAGATGCGTACCCCGCAGGTCGACATCCCCGGCCACCACTTCATGCACGCGTGGGGGCTGGGCTGGCTGATGTTCGGGCCGACCGCGTTCGGCTTCAACTCCAACGGCAGCGGCCAGCACAACTTCATCCAGATCTTCCCCGAGCGCCGGACCTTCCTGCTGCTGCTGGCCAACGCGTACCCGGTCTTCGGCCTGTACGAGGATCTGCTGCAGACCTTCGCCGGGCAGCAGCTGATCCGCACCGGCCGCCCGTTCGACCTCGACCTCGACGACTGCGTCGGCCGCTACGTCTCCGACGGCTACCAGCTGCACGTCTTCCGCGGCCCGGAGCACCTGCGCTACGAGTACCACGAACGGAGCCGCGACGGGCGGTGGTGCCAGACCGACGAGGGTGACCTGGTCTCCTCCGGGGCCGGCGGCTTCACCTCCATGTCCCCGAAGAACATCCTGGCCGGATCGATCTCCTTCATCCCCACCCCCGGCACCCGGGTGCCGGGGTTCGTCCGGCTGGGCCAGCGCCTGACCCGGCGCGCCGGCTGACCCCGCGCAACGAACGGAAAGAAGCCCATGTCCAAGCACGTTGTCTTCGTGACCTGGAAGACCGGTAACGCGCCCGCGTTCGAGGCGGCGCACCGGCTCGGGCACGAGGTGACCCTCATCCGCTCGCTGGAGATGGAGCGGACCCAGAACATCGACCTCGAGTCCACGCCCTACGGCCGGTTCATCGACACGGTGCACGTCCTCGACGACGCCACCGACGTCGACACCCTGCGCGCCTGCGTACTCGCCGTTCACCGCCGCCGCCCGATCGACGGGTTCGTGGCCACGGTGGACGCCTTGGTGGTGCCGGTGGCCCGGATCGCCGAGGAACTAGGCGTGCCGTTCACCAGCGCGCACGGCGCCGAGACGGCGAAGCTGAAGTCGCGCTGCCGGGAGGTGCTCGCCGCGGCCGGCGTCGACCCGACCCGGCACGCCGTCGTCGCCAACCTGCGCGAGGCGCTGGCCTTCACCGCCGAGGTCGGCTACCCGGTGGTGGTCAAGCCGGCGCGCGGCTCGGCCAGCGAAGGCGCCCACGTCGTGGCCGACGAGGCCGTGCTGCGCGAGGTCTTCGGGCAGCTCGGCGACGACGACCGGACGTACGCGGCCGGCATCCTGGTCGAGCAGTACCTCACCGGCCGGTTCGTCTCCGCCGAGATCGGCCTGTCGCACGGACGGTTCCTGCGCCTGGCGATCAGCGAACGCAAGACCTGGGCGCGCCATGAGCCGCTGGAGGTCGGCGTCACCATCCCGGCGGTGATCACGCCGGCCGAGTACGAGACGGTGATGGCGTTCGCCGAACGCGTCGTCGACGCCGTCGACCTGCGGCTGGGCGTCTTCCACGTGGAGGTCATGCTCGGCCCGGACGGCCAGGCCCGGCTGATCGAGCTCAACCCCCGCCTCATGGGCTCCTGCCTGCCCAACCTGTTCCGGATGGCCGGCGGTGGCGACATCTTCGAGCTGCTGGTGCGCATCCACCTCGACGAGCCGGTCGACCCCGCCGAGATCAGCTTCACCCACTACGCGACCGTGCGCTGGTTCGGCGCCGCCGACCCGCGGCCCCGCCCGGCACAACCGCCGGACCTGAGCTGGGCGAGCGGGTACGGCGACGTGCTGCGCTCCTTCACCGTCCGCTACCCCGACATCCCGGTACTGCCCGCCTGTCGAGGCAACCTCGGAAATTTCGGCGAGGTGCAGGTCGTGCACGCCGACCACGACGAATCCGTCCGTATCGCGGAGGAGATCGTCGGTCGGGTCGCCGACCAACTCGGCATGGAACTGACGAGGTGACCTACGCGATGACGACCTTCTTCACCGACACCCGTGCCCAGCTGAGCAGGCTCGGCCTGCCCGACGGCGACGACACCGCCGCATCCGAGTCCCGACGCACCTTCTCCGACGGCTGCCACTTCCGTATCGAGGTGCCGACCGTCAACTCCGCCCACGCGGCCGAGGTGCTGCTGGCCGGCGCCCGATGCCGCGGCTTCACCATCAACCGGATCACCGAGACCCGCGGCATGTACCGGCACACCTCCGCCGAACTGCGCGAGTACGTGGCGCTCGGGCACGAGTACGGCGCCGAGATCCTCATGTCGGTGGGGCCCCGCGCCAGCTACGACATCGGCGGCGGTGTGCAGACCCCGGAGGGCGTACGCATCGGTTACCGGCTGCGCGGCCAGGAGCAGGTGGTCCGCGCCGTCGAGGACGTCAAACGCGGCGTGGAACTGGGCGTGCGCGGCTTCGTCGTGTACGACGAGGGCCTGCTGTGGGTGCTCAACCGGCTGCGCGCCGCCGGTGACCTGCCGGCCGACATCCACCTGAAGGTCTCGGCCCACTGTGGACACGGCAACCCCGCCTCCGCGCAGCTGCTGGAGATGCTCGGCGCCGACAGCTTCAACCCGGTGCGTGACCTGACCGTCGCGATGATCGCGGCGATCCGTCGGGCGGTGTCCATCCCGCTGGACTGCCACGTGGACAACCCGAAGATGTCCGGCGGGTTCGTGCGCACCTACGAGGCGCCACAGTTCGTCCAGGTCGCCGCGCCGGTCTACCTCAAGACCGGCAACAGCGCGCTGGAGGGGCACGGGGTCAGCCCGACGCCGACGCAGCTCGACGACATCCTGCGCCAGGTCGAGATTGTGACCGAGTTCGTCGCCCGCCACCATCCGCAGGCCCGCCAGTCGCCGGCCGGCGGCCCCGCCCACCGGGCCGGGCCCACCGCCGACCTGCTCGCCACCACACGCTAAGGGACCCAGACATGTGCCGTATCTACGGCTACTTCGGCGGGGAACCCGTCGACCGCGACGTGCTCGACCGGGTGGCGCTCGGCCTGCTGCACGGCGGCCCGGACGAGCAGACGCGCCACGTCGACGACCTCGGGGCGCTCGGCACCGACCGGCTGGCCGTCCAGGGCATCGCCGACGGGCACCAGCCGTTCCACCGCCCCGGCCTGACCTGCGTGTTCAACGGCGAGATCTACAACCACCGGGCGCTGCGCGCCGAGCTGACCGCCGCCGGGTACACCTTCGACGGCGACTGCGACGGCAACGTCCTGCTGCCGCTCTACGAACGCTATGGTGACGCCTTCGTCGAGCGGCTCGAGGGCATGTTCGCCATTGCCGTGGTCGACCGACGCGCCGAGCCGTGCCTGAGGCTGTACGTCGACCACGCCGGCATGAAGTCGCTGTACTGGTACCTGTCCGCCGACCGGCGCCGGCTCTGCTTCGCCTCGGAGCTGCAGGCGCTCTCGCGCATGCCGGACTTCCCGCGCCGGCTCGACCCGCTGGCCGTCGACCGCTACCTGGGTGGCCGCGCCGTGTGGGGCCCCGGCACCGTCTACGCCGACGTGCGGACCCTGGTACCCGGCGGCATGGTGCGCTTCGACCTGTCCGGGCGGCTCACGCAGGCGCGCACGCCGCCCGCGCCCGCGCCCGAGCCGGCCTGGCCCGGCGGCGTCCCCGACCTGGACACCGCCGCTGAGCTGCTCGACGCGATGCTGCGCGACGAGCTCACCCGAATGCTCGACGCGGACGTGCCGGTCTGCGTGATCACCAGCGGCGGCCTGGACTCCAGCTACCTCACCGCGCTGGCCGCCGGCCTGCAGCCCGACCTGGCCTCGTTCAACATCGCCTACCACGGCGACTGGCCAGCCGACGAGCGGCACTTCGCCGAGGAGGTGGCCCGCCACTGCGGTACCCGCCACCACCAGGTCCTGCTCGACCCGGCGGACTTCCCGGGCATCATCGACCGGTTCATCCGCCACCTCGACCAGCCCAACAACGCCGCGCACAGCCTCAGCACGTACGCGCTGTTCGAGGCGGTCCACGACGCAGGCTTCAAGGTCGCGCTGACCGGCGACGGCGCCGACGAGCTGTTCGGCGGGTATGCCCGCTACGTCAAAGCGGCCCGGGACGGCTCGCTCACCTGGCACCGGGCCTACCAGGAGACGATGACCTCGATCGGGACGCCCACCCTGACCGGGCTGTATAGTCCGGCGTTCCGCGACGAGGTGGCGCGCGGCGGCGGCTTCTTCGCCGACCGCAGCGGCGACGACCTGGCTGCCCGGGTCGCGCACGGCCCCCACGACAAGCTGGAGACGCTGCTGCGCTACGACCAGTTCGA
Source organism: Micromonospora sp. NPDC048868 (assembly GCF_043198195.1). Classification (NCBI taxonomy): domain Bacteria; kingdom Bacillati; phylum Actinomycetota; class Actinomycetes; order Micromonosporales; family Micromonosporaceae; genus Micromonospora; species Micromonospora sp. NPDC048868. The sequence continues at coordinate 48,442 of NZ_JBICUN010000020.1, read as the reverse complement.
GCGCTTCCCCTACTACATCCTGCGCCGCGTCGACCACCTGAGCATGGCCCACTCGGTGGAGGCCCGGATCCCGTTCCTACAGCCGGCGGTGATGCGCTTCGCCCACGCCCTGCCCACCTCGCTGAAGGTGGTCGGCGACCAGGTGAAGGCCCCGGTGGCGCAGGCCGCCCGGCGCTGGGTGCCGGCCAGCGTGATCAACCGCCCCAAGCAGCCGTTCACCCTGCCCATCGCCGCGATGATCCGGCCCGGCGAGGCCCTCTACGACCTCATCGGCGACGTGCTGCTCGGCCCGGACCCACGCTGCGGCGGCCTGCTGCGTCGGGAGGCCGTCGCCGACCTGCTGCGGATGCAGACCGAGAACCCGGGGGCACACAGCGCCGACTGCCTGTGGTCGCTGCTGATGCTCGAACTGTGGCTGTCCAGCCGCAATCTCACCCTGTGACGCCCCACCACCGACCAGGCGGCGTGCCGGGGCCCGCCGACCACCAACCGAGGAGACACCAGTGGAACAACCCGTGGAGCAGAGTGTGAAGATCACCTCGATCCTGGCCAACGTCACCAAGGACGACATCCGCCGCGACCCGTTCCCGCACATCGTCGTCGAGAACGCCCTGCCGGAAGACCTCTACCAGGCGCTGTCGACCACCATGCCCACCGCCGAGCACATCGCGGAGCACATCGGCAAGCCGATCACCTCCAACGAGCGCTACAACTACATGTCGCAGCACATGTTCACCGACGACTCGGTCTCGCAGGTGTGGAAGGACTTCGCCCGCTACCACTGCTCGGCGGAGTTCTACCACCAGGTACTCGACCTGTTCTACCAGGACATCATCGCGGCGAACCCGGACGCGGAGAAGCGCATCGGCGCCTCGCTGCACGAGCTGCGGGTCGGGCGCCGCAATGCCGACACCTTCGAAACCCACGACATCCTGATGGACTGCACCGCGGTGATCAACTCGGCCGTGACCGGCCGCCCGTCGGCCTACCGGGGTCCGCACGTGGACAAGCCCTACAAGCTCTTCGGCGGCCTGTTCTACATGCGCCTGCCCGAGGACGACGCCGATGGCGGCGACCTGCTCCTCTACCGCTACCGCAGCGAGGACCACAAGTTCCACACCAGCCGCTCCGAGTACGGCGACAACCGATTCGACATCGACCCCAGCTTCGTCGAGGAGGTCGCCACCATCCCCTACCGCAGCAACACGCTGCTCATGTTCCCGATCAACCGGCTGGCCCTGCACGGCGTCTCCGTGCGCAGCGTCACCAACCACCAGCGCCGCTTCACCGCCCTCGTCGGTGACCTGCAGCACCACCTGTTCGACCTGGCGCTCTGAGGGGACCGGCATGCAACCGTTCGACCAACGCGAGGGCCACATCTGGCTCGACGGTCGGCTCGTCGACTGGGCCGACGCCAGGCTGCACGTGCTCACCCACGGGCTGCACTATGCCAGCAGCATCTTCGAGGGGGTACGCGTCTACGGCGGCACGCCGTTCATGCTGCGCGAGCACATCTCGCGGCTGGGGGGCTCGGCCCGCATCCTCGACTTCGAACTGCCCCACGACGAGCAGACCCTGTACCAGGCGACGCTGGACGTGGTCGCCAAGGCCGGCATCACCGACGGGTACATCCGGATGAACGCCTGGCGCGGCTCCGAGGTCATCCAGACCGCGGCGCTGAAGACGTCGGTGCACACCTCCGTCGCAGCCTGGGAACTGCCGGCCGGGTACTACGCTGCCGAGGACGCCCTGGAGACCGGCATCTCGCTGTGCACCGGCGAGTACCGCCGCCCCGCACCCGACACCGCACCGGTGAAGAGCAAGGCCGCCGGCAACTACATGATCGGTACGATCAGCAAGAACCGGGCACTGCGCGCCGGCTTCGACGACGCGCTGCTGCTCGACCACGCGGGCTTCATCGCCGAGATCACCGGGGCGCACATCTTCTTCACCCGCGACGGTGTCCTCCACACGCCGACCACCCGGTGCGTCATCGACGGCATCACCCGTGAGTGCGTGCTACACCTGGCCAGGCACGCCGGCATCTCCATCGTCGAGGCCGATCTGGCACCGGAGTTCGTGGCGCAGGCCGACGGTGCGTTCGTCTGCGGTACCGCCTGTGAGATCCTACCGGTGGCCCGAATCGACGGGCAGGGCTACGACCTGTCCGGCAACGCGGTGATCCGGACGCTGATCGACGGCTACCGCGAGATGACGGCCGGGCGCAGCCCGGTCACCGTGCCGAACAGGTGGGGGCGTTAGGCGCATGGGGGCACTGCTCGCATTCGAGAAGCTGGTGCCGGTGGCGCTGGCCTTCGGCTGCGGCGTGTTCTTCGCCCGGCGCCGGATCGGGGGCGCGGACGCGTCCAAGGGGTTCGCCGACTTCGCGTTCCTGTTCGCGGTGCCGTGCTACCTGTTCGTCAACATCTACCGCAGCGACCTGGCGGCGCTGTTCAACTGGCGGGCCATCCTCGGCTACGCATTGACCGCGATGGTGGGCATGGCTGTGGTCGGGCTGGCCACCTGGCTCACCGTGTCCCGCGAGCCGCGCGACATCGCGCTGCGGATCATGGCCGGCATCCAGGTGAACACCGCGTACTTCGCGGTGCCGGTGTTCATCATGCTGTTCGGCGACGCTGCACCGATCTTCCCGGTGCTGCTGTTCCAGGTGTGCGTGCTGACCCTGGTCGTCATCTCGATCATGGAACTGGGCGGGCCACCGGTGGGCCCGGCGCCGGTATCGGCCTCCGTGCCGGTACCGGCGCAGGCGACCACCGCGGATCGAGCGGTCACCGCGGTGGCCGTACCGGATCCGACGGTCGCCGCCCCCGCGCCCGCGCCGCGCCGGGGGGCCGCAGGCAAGCTGCTGCGGGCAGTGTGGGCCTCGCTCAACACCCCGGTGGTACTCGCCTGCAACCTCGGCATCGTCGCCAACCTGATCGGGGTCGGGGTGCCCGCCCCGCTGATGGACGGGTTCGCATTCGTCGGGGACGCCGCCTCCCCGGTGGCGCTGTTCGCCCTCGGGCTGCACCTCGGCGGCACGGGCCTGAGCATCCGAGGGACCACCTGGGAGGAGATCTGGCTGATCGCCGTCAAGTGCGTCGCGTTCCCGCTGGCCATGTGGCTCGCCTGCGGGTACCTGTTCGACGTGCGTGGCGACTGGCTGAAATACCTCGTCCTCATCGCGGCGATGCCGGCGCCGCAGAACCTGTTCATCTTCGCGCAGCGTTACGGGGTCGGCGTGGACATGTCGGCGTCCCTGGTGGTGAAGAGCTCGGTGGCGGCCCTGCTGCTGCTGCCGCTGTGGATCCACTGGGCGCACGTCGTCGGCTGACCGTCTCCGTACCCCTTGAGTCCGGACCGCCCGCACTTCGACGAAGGTCCGTCCACCACCGTCACTTCCAGCGGTAGAGAGGTAGTTCATGACGCAGGTACTGTCACCCACGGGGGTCGTCATCCGCCAGGTCGCCGGAAGGATCGGTGCCGAGATCTCCGGGGTGGACCTGCGGGAGGAGCTCGACGACGCGACGGTCGCCGCCATCTGGCAGGCCGTGCTCACCCACCGGGTGGTCTTCTTCCGCAACCAGGACATCAGTCACGCTCAGCACGTCGCGTTCGGTCGCCGCTTCGGGGCGCTGACCCGCCGTGCGGGCAAGAAGCACGGGGTGCACCCGGAGGGCTTCCCGGAGATCCTGACCGTCGACCCGAAGGCGGACGTCGCCCGGTACGGCAAGAACTTCGAGGAGTACTACCACCGCAAGTGGGTCTCCCCCCTCGCCGGCTGGCACAGCGACCTCACCCAGACGGTGAACCCACCGACCGCCTCCATCCTGCGCGCCGAGAAGACGCCGGAGTTCGGCGGGGACACCCAGTGGACCAACATGGTCGCCGCGTACCAGGGACTGGCCGAGCCGCTGCGCGACCTGGCCGACTCGCTACGAGCCGAGCACGCGTTCTTCACCGGCGTGCAGCTGCTCTACACCGACGAGCGTGACCGCGACATCCTGCGCATGTACTGCGAAGACCCGCAGGCCGCGATCCACCCGGTGGTCCGGGTGCACCCGGAGACCGGGGAGAAGGCGCTGTTCGTCAGCCCCGGCTCCACCACCCGCATCATGGGCTTCACCCAGACCGAGAGCCGGCACCTCCTCGATCTGTTCTTCCAGCACATGACCAGCGCCGAGTACACGGTGCGCTTCCGCTGGCAGCCGGGTGACATCGCGTTCTGGGACAACCGCACCACCTGCCACTTCGCCCCGACCGACTTCGCCCACCTCGACGTCGAGCGGGTCATGCACCGGGTGACCCTCCTCGGCGAGCCGGCGGTCGGCCCCGACGGCAGCACCTCCGAGCTGGCCGGTGGGGAGCCGCTGCAGCCCTGGTAGACCGGTGGGACGCCGCGGTGTGCCGGCCCTGGCGCGGCCCGGGGCCGGCACACCACGGCAACAGGCCGATGTGGTGGGCGTGCGGACGGCTGGCGGAGCATTGTCGCCGGCCCGCCCACCGGCGTGGGCGAGGAGCACACGAACGCCGCCAGGTTGCCGGGTGACCGCCGCACCGGGCCCGGCGCCCGGCCCGTCAGACCGTGGGCAGCCTGGCGGCGATCAACTGGTGGGTCAGCAGTTCCGTGGTCACCAGCAACGACCGGGCCCGGAGCGGGTCGGCGGCGACGAGATCGGCGAAGACCTGCTCCGTCGCGTCGCGCGCCGTGACGCCGTCGGCCAGCGCGGCGGCGAACTCCGCCAACCGCGACACGGGTGCCCGGACGTCGGTTTCGGTGGCGAGTTCCCAGAAGCCGTCGGGCAGGTCCCGGCTGCCGTGCCAGTATCCGGCGACGACCTGGTCCCGGGCATCGTGCAGCGCGGCGGCCGTGCCGGTGGGGGACGGCGGGAGGTCCAGCACCGGCGGTGCGGACAGGTCGACCGCGGTGACGGCGGGTCCGTTGCCGGTGCGGGCCCGGTGGGCGTCTTCGTGGAAGGTAACGTCACGGATCCAGTGCAGCCGGTTCTCGATGTGCCATTCCAGGCGGGCCCATTGCTGCAGGTCAGCAGGCTGGGCGTGGGCGGCGGGCAGTGACGCCACCAGATAGACCGTCTCCCGGGTGCGCTTGCCGGCGATCATGCGGGTACGGGTGATCCGGACGGCCTGCTCGGCGTGGGGAAACGCGATGCCGCCGGGGGTCTGGAGGGTCAACGCCTTGACGGTGCGGGTCTCGGCGGCGCGCTCGTCGACCAACCGCGCGACCTCGGCAAGGCCCTTCGGCCCCAGCGCCGGAGCCCACTCGCGCAGCACCACGTCCGGCCAGCCCGGGCCGTCACACACCAGCTTCACCAGCCACGCCGCCAACCCTGCCGGCCGAGGCGGAGCGGCCCGACACGCCCGGGCGTAGACCTCCATCAGGTACGCCAGGTCGTTGCCGAGCACGCCAGAGGAGCTGTCCATGTACATCAGGGCGCTCGTCATCCGATCGACCGCCTTGCCCAGCGCCGGCACCGCGACCGACGCCTCACCCACGTCGATCAACGGACGGTGGGGCCGGGCCCACGTGCGGGCGGGCCCCGGTGCCCCGGCGGCGCGGCGCGTTCCGGCGGCGTGGTCCGCGCGGGCGGGCGGCCCGCGCGGGGCGCAGTCCGGACGGGTCGGGGGCCGGGTCGGGGGCGGGGGTCAGGCCGGTTCGGTGGCGCGGCGCGGCGCGGCGGTCGCCGGGAGCGCGGCGCGCCCGGCCTGCCGGCGGCTCAGCCGCCCGGTCCGGTGCAGCCAGCGCACCGTGTCGGCCAGGGTCTCGTCCAGTGACCGGCTCGCCGGCCCGAGCAGCTCCTCGGTGGGGGTGCCGTCCATCGGGCGGGCCGTGGCGCACAGGTAGATGGCGCCGTGCTCGGCGGGCAGGTGCACGGGCGAGAGCCGCTGCGCCGCGCTGACCAGGTGGCCCATCGGCAGCAGGGCCGGGGCCGGCAACCGGAGGGTGGGCAGGGCCCGCCCGGTGACCCGGCGCAGCGCCTCGACGAACTCCCGGGTCGTGACGTAGCGGCCGGGGGCCGGGAAGCGGCGGGGGCCGCGCCCCGGTTCGAGGACCGCCGCGTGCAGCCGGGCCACGTCCCGCACGTCGCCGACGGGGAAGCCGCCGGTCGGCCACAGCGGCATCAACCCGCGCAGCACGTTGCGTACCCGGGTCGTCTGGTCGCCCAGGTGCGGATCGTCGGGCCCGAGCGAGGCCAGCGGATAGGTGATGACCACCGGCGCCCCGTCGTCCTGGTGGCGGCGCGCCAGGTGCTCGGCGGCGGCCTTGCTGCTCAGGTACGCCTCGCGGGGCGCGCCCACCGGGGAGTCGACGGTCAGCGGCGACCCCGTGGCCGGCAGCAGCGCGCCGAAGGTGGAGACGTGCACGATCGGGTCGAGGCCCGCCGCCCGCGCCGCCCCGAGCACCACCTCGGTGCCGCGGAGGTTGACCGCCCGCATCCGCGGCCGGTCCCGCGAGTCGAAGCTGTACACGCCGGCGGCGTGCAGCGCGGCGGCGCAGCCGTCGGCGGCCCGGGCCACGTCGGCGGGGTCGGTGACGTCGCCGGTGACCAGCTCCACGCGCCCGGCGTCGGCGCCCAGCGCCGCCAGCACGCGCCGGGCGCGGGCCTGGTCGCGCACGAGCAGCCGGACCCGGTGCCCGGCGTCGAGGACGGCCGCCGTCGAGTGGGAGCCGATGAATCCGGTGCCACCGGTTACCAGGACCAGCATCGCGACTCCCGCGGGTGGGGGACTGGGTCGTCGCCCATCATGGGCGGCGCCGCCGGGCCCTCCTTCTCCCAGGGTGCTCAACCGGCGTCGATGGCGTTGCCTGCGCCCCCGGACTCCCAATACTGGCATTGCCGCAGTCGTGGGAGCCGTCGTCGTGACCGTCCGGCGGGGCGGCGCAGAGCAGGAGGCAGATCATGATCGCTCGTCGGGTGGCCTCGTCGGTGGTCCAGCGCCAGGTCAACTACGTCACGCCGGTGCCGCAGGGGTCCGCAGAGGGCCTGGTGGACGCCGTCTACCGGCAGGTCGCGCAGGAGATGCAACTGGTGGTGCCGCCGGCGCAGCTGCACTCCCCGTCGCCGGAGGTGCTGGCGGCGTACTGGATGGTGATGCGGGAGCCGCTGCTGCCGACGGAGAACGTGGACCGGGCGACCAAGGAGGCGGTGGCCGCCGCGGTGTCCGTGGCGAACATCTGCCCGTACTGCGTGGACATGCACAGCGTCGGGCTCTACGAGCTCTCCACGGAGCACGACGCGGAGGCGATCGTGGCCGACCGGCTCACCGAGATCGCCGACCGGCGCATCCGCGTGGCGGCGGAGTGGGGCCGTACGGCACACCAGCCGCAGACCTCGCGGCCGGTCCTGCCGTTTCCGGAGCGGGACCGCCCGGAGCTGGTCGGCGTGGTGGTGGGTTTCCACTACATCGCCCGCGTGGTCAACGTGTTCCTCTCCAACTTCCTGCTCCCGCCGGGGCTGTCGCCGCGGGCGCGCCGGCGCCTGAAGCGGGGCATCGGCTGGGTGCTGCAGGGGACGCTGCGCGACGCCCGGGAGCCGGGCCGCTCGGTGGAGCTGCTGCCGCCGGCGCCGCTGCCGGCGGAGGCCGCCTGGGCGGCGGGCAGCCCGCACGTGGCCGGGGCGATGGCCCGCGCCTACGCGGCGTTCGAGGCGGCCGGCGAGCGGGCGGTCCCGCCGGCGGTCCGGGAGCTGGTCGCGGAACGCCTCGACGCCTGGCGGGGCGAGGAGACCGGCCTGAGTCGACAGTGGTGCGAGCGGCTGATCGCGCCGCTGCCCGAGGCGGAGCGGGCCGCCGGCCGCCTGGCCCTGCTGACCGTGTTCGCCTCCTACCAGGTCGACGAGGAGGTGGTCACGGAGTTCCGCCGCCACCAGCCGGGCGACGCGGCGCTGGTCGACGCGGTGGCCTGGGCCAGCTTCGCGGCGGCCCGCCGGGTCGGCACCTGGTACGCCCCCGCCGGCTCGCACGAGCCGGTCTGACGGATTCCTGACTTGAACTGCGCAACATTGAAGACGTGACGGCGTGTCGGAGCCGACACGCTGGGTGATGGGCGTGGTGTCTCTCGCGCCCGTGACCCTTCCAAGGAGGAAACGTGACCAGCTACCAGGCGACCCTGCCCGGAGCGTCCGGGCGTTGGGCGACACTCAACGGCGCGCACCATCGGGCGGCCCTGAACGCCTTTCTCGTGATCGTGCTGGCGCACTGGGCCGAGCACCTGGTGCAGGCGTACCAGATCTGGGGCCTGGGCTGGTCGCGGCCCGAGGCCCGCGGGGTGCTCGGCATGCCCTTCCCGTGGCTGGTCAGCTCGGAGTGGCTGCACTACGGCTACGCCATCGTGATGCTCGTCGGGCTGTGGATGCTGCGTCCCGGCTTCGTCGGGCGCAGCCGGAGCTGGTGGACCGCCGCCCTGGCGATCCAGTTCTGGCACCACATCGAGCACCTGCTGCTGCTGTTGCAGGCGCAGACCGGCCGGCACCTGTTCGACAGCCCCGTGCCCACCAGCCTGCTCCAGGTCGTGATCCCCCGCGTCGAGCTGCACCTGTTCTACAACACGGTCGTCTTCGTGCCGATGGTGATCGCGATGTACCTGCACCTGCGGCCCTCCCCGGCGGAGGCGGAGCTGATGTCGTGCAGCTGCCGGCAGCCCGAGGTCGCGGCCCAGCCGTCATGACCACCGTGGACGGCACCCGTCCGCCGGCACCGTCCACGTCCGTCGGGGCGGTGCAGCGGGCGGCCATCGCCGTCGCGGTCGGCATCGTGCTGTCGATCGTGGCGCTGCTGGCCTTCGGCACTCCGGCCGAGAGCCGGAGGTTCATGCTGAACCCGGGCGACGGGTCGGTCGTCGGCGTCGCGCCCGCCGAGGTGACGCTCACGCTCGGCGGCGCCGAGTCGGCCGAGAACGTGCACCTGGCCGTCACCGGACCGACCGGGGCGGTCGCCTCGATCGGGAAGGCGGCCGTCCGCGACGGCCGCCTGGCCGTGCGGGTACGCGACGCCGGGCCGGGCGCCTACCGCGTGGCCTACCGGGCCCTGTTGCCCGACGGCCGGCAGGTCGCCGGCCTGGCCGGCTTCACGGTTACCCCCGGCGCCGTCCCGGCCGGGCCCGTCGCCGCGCCGATCGGGGACGAGGCCGCGAACGCCGGCCACGACCACGCCCGGATCGACGGCATCAACGGCGTGCTCCTCCTGCTCGACCTGGGCCTCGTCGCGGTGGCCCTGCTGCTGATGTTCCTCCGTCCGCAGCGGGGAAGGGGGCCCGTCACCGGCCCGTGACCCGCCCACCGGGCGGCCCCGCCCGTGGCGGCGGATGAGCGCACAGCAGAAGACGCGGCCCCGGCCGACGCGGCGTGACGATGAAGTCACCCGCCGGCCGGGGCCGGCGTCGTCGTAACGACAGGGGGATCTGCCATGCCGACGGTACTGGGCTCCATGCGTCGACTGCTGATGGCGCCGACGCTCGCGGAGGTGACCTTCGCGCGTCGGGGCTTCCCCGGCCCCGCCACGGAGGTCACCCGCCGGCTGGAGGCGGTTCCGCAGTCCGTCGTCTGCGGATTCGAGTGGGGCATCGACACCCGCGACCCGTGGGAGCTGGAGCGCCGGCTCGCGCTCGTCGACCGGGAACTGCTCGGCTTCGCCTACGAGGGCGCCACGATGGCCTGCACCATCCTCGACGTGATGGGGCCCCGGCGCGGCACCCGCACCCGGGACCTGCTGCGGGGCCCCGGCGCGCCGCACCTCTTCCTCGCCTACATCGGCATCGGGTTCGCGATGGCCCGCCTGCCGCGACCCCTCTGGCGGCACGTCGTGCCGGACCTCACCGGCTCCCCGTACCACCCGACGATGACCTGGCTGGCCGTGGACGGCTACGGGTTCGACCGCGCCTACTTCGACCTCGACCGGTGGGTGACCCGGCAGGAGCGGCTGGCGGCGTACCCGTGGCAGGGCCACGGGGACTACTTCCTCCGGGCCACGGACCAGGGCCTCGGCCGCGCGCTGTGGTTCATCCACGGCGCCCGCACCGCCGACGTGGCCGGGGCCGTGCGGGCCTTCGCCGCCGACCGGCACGGCGACCTGTGGAGCGGGGTGGGGCTCGCCGCCACCTTCGCCGGCGGCGCCGACGCCGAGGCGCTCACCGCGCTGCGCGCCGACGCCGGCCCGTGCGCGCCGGACCTGGCCCAGGGAGCGGTCTTCGCCGCCAAGGCCCGCAGCCACGCCGGGCACGTGCCGGCGCACAGCGAGGCGGCGATGCACGCGCTCGGCGGTCGGTCCGTGGCCGCCGCCGCGGCGCTCGCCGACGACGTGGCGGTCCGCGCGGAGCCGGCCGGGCCGCTGCCCGCGTACGAGGTGTGGCGGCGCAACGTCCGCGCGCACTTCGAGCCGGCCGGCGTCAACCACGGCCGCTGAGAACCGCCCGCGTCGCCCCCGGACGGTCGCCGTGCCGTCGCGTGCCGGCGGTGCACGTGAATGTTCCGCCTAGTTGCGACGAGTGCGCAAGGTTGAAGAAATCAATCCTTCCCGCGCTTGCCATCATCGAATTGGATGTCCATCCCCGGTAAACGGAAACACCGACCCTTTGGGGGAACGTGCCATGCAGAGCCTGCGTGATCTGCGGCGCAGAATCCTGACGCCAAATATCTCCGAGACGAAAATGGACGTGCGCGGATTCCACGTGAAGAACGAGGAATCGAAGGCGCTGCTCGAAACCGTCGGCGCCTCATTCCTCGCCGGTTACGGATACGCCGCCGAGGCGCCGACGACCGAGGCGGCCGAACGCCGCCTGGAAACGGTGCCGACGCGTTTTCGTGGTTTCGCGTACGAGGGCGCCGCGATGGGCTTCGCCGTCCGGGACGCGCTGCGGCCGGGCCGCCCCCGGCACGTGGCGGGCCTGCTCGCCGGCCGGGGCGACGCGCACGTCTACATGGCGTACGTCGGCGTGGGCTGGGCGATGGCCCGGCTGCCCCGGATCCGCTGGGGCCAGCTGTACGCCCCGGACCCGCTGCTGCGGTGGCTGGTCCTCGACGGCTACGGCTTCCACCAGGCGTACTTCCACACCGACCGGTACGTGTACGGGCAGTACCGCCACCCGCGGTTCCCGTGGCCGGCCGAGGGCCCGCGCGAGTACGCCGACCGGGTCATCGACCAGGGCATCGGGCGGGCCACCTGGTTCGTGGGCGGCACCGACGTGGACCGGGTGACGGAGATCTTCGCCGCGTTCCCCGCGCACCGGCGGGCCGACCTGTACGCCGGGGCGGGCCTCGCCGCCACGTACGCCGGGGGAGCCACCGAGGCGGACCTGCACCGGTTCCGCGACCGGGCCGGCGACTACCGGGTGGACCTCGCCCAGGGCAGCGCCTTCGCGGCCGGGGCCCGGGTACGCGCCGGCCTGGTCGTCCCGCACAACGAGGTCGCCACGCAGGTGTTCTGCGGCATGTCCACCGCCGAGGCGTCGAAGGTGACCGACGTGACCCTGCCCAGCGGGCAGGACGGCGGCACGCCCGCCTACGAGCGGTGGCGCCAGGCCATCGCCGCCGAGTTCGAGGGGCGGTGCTGACCGTGGCGCCCCACCCCGCGGCCCGTTCCGCGCCCCGGCGGTCCACCACCGCACGCAACGAAGGAGAGACCTCGTGACAAGGATCGCTGTCGTGGGGATGGCGTGCCGCTACCCGGACGCCACGTCGCCCCGTGAACTGTGGGAGAACGCCCTCGCCGGGCGGCGGGCCTTCCGCCGGCTGCCCGAGGTGCGGATGAGTCTTGACGACTACTGGGATCCGGACCCGGCCACGCCCGACCGCTTCTACGCCCGCAACGCGGCGGTCATCGAGGGCTACGAGTTCGACCGCATCGCCTACAAGATCGCCGGGAGCACCTACCGCTCGACCGACCTCACCCACTGGCTCGCCCTCGACATGGCGGCCATGGCGCTGGCCGACGCCGGGTTCCCGATGGGGGAGGGCCTGCCCCGCGAGCGGACCGGCGTGGTCGTCGGCAACACGCTGACCGGCGAGTTCTCCCGGGCCAACCAGCTGCGGCTGCGCTGGCCCTACGTGCGCCGCATGGTCGCCGCCGCGCTCAAGGAGCAGGACTGGGACGACGACCAGCTCACCACGTTCCTCGACGACTTCGAGGCGACCTTCAAGGGCCCGTTCCCGGAGGTCGACGAGGACACCCTCGCGGGCGGCCTGTCGAACACCATCGCCGGGCGCATCTGCAACCACTTCGACTTCAAGGGCGGCGGCTACACCGTCGACGGCGCCTGCTCCTCGTCGCTGCTCTCCGTCGCCACCGCGTGCAAGACCCTCTCCGACGGCGAGGTCGACGTGGCGGTCGCCGGCGGGGTCGACCTCTCCATCGACCCCTTCGAGATCATCGGCTTCGCCAAGACCGGCGCGCTGGCGCGCGGCGAGATGCGGGTCTACGACCGCGGCTCGAACGGCTTCTGGCCCGGCGAGGGCTGCGGCATGGTGGTCCTGATGCGCGAGGCCGAGGCCCGCCAGGCGGGGCACCGCATCTACGCCACCATCGCGGGCTGGGGCATCTCCTCCGACGGCAAGGGCGGCATCACCCGGCCCGAGGTCGCCGGCTACCAGCTCGCCCTGCGCCGGGCGTACGACCGGGCCGGGTTCGGCATCGAGACCGTCGGGCTCTTCGAGGGCCACGGCACCGGCACGCAGGTGGGTGACGCCACCGAACTCCAGGCCCTGTCCCTGGCCCGGCGCACCGCCGACGAGAACGCCTCCCAGGCCGCGATCAGCTCGATCAAGGGCATGATCGGGCACACCAAGGCGGCGGCCGGCATCGCCGGCCTGATCAAGGCCGCGATGGCGGTCCACCACGAGGTGCTGCCGCCCACCATCGGCTGCGTCGACCCGCACGAGATCCTCACCGCCGAGCAGTCCGCGCTGCGGGCCCTGCGCAAGGCCGAGGCGTGGCCGCGCGACGTGCCGGTGCGCGCCGGCATCACGGCGATGGGCTTCGGCGGCATCAACACCCACATCGTGCTGGAGAACGGGCAGCCGCGTCGCTCGGCCCGGCTCGACAGCCGCTTCCGCAACCTCGCCGCCTCGATGCAGGACGTGGAGCTGCTGCTCGTCGACGGGGGCAGCCCGCAGGAGTTGCGCGAGCGGTTGCAGCGTCTCGTCGAGTTCGTGCCCACGGTGTCGTACGCCCAGCTGGGCGACCTCGCCGCCACCCTGCACCGGGAACTGCGCGACCTGCCGTACCGGGCGGGCGTGGTGGTCTCCTCGCCGGAGGACGGCGAGCGGCAGCTGCGCCGGGTCTGCGACGCCCTCGACGCCGGCGAGGTACGCCTGTTCTCCTCCGACGGCCGCTGCTTCCTGGGCCACGTGAGCGGCCCGGGCCGCATCGGCTTCCTCTTCCCCGGGCAGGGGTCCGGCAAGGGCACCTCGGGTGGCGCGCTGCGCCGCCGCTTCGCCGACGTGGAGGAGGTGTACCAGCGGGCGGCGCTGCCGAGCAGCGGCGACATGGTCGCCACCGCGGTGGCCCAGCCGCGGATCGTCACCGGCTCGCTCGCCGGCCTGCGGGCGCTGTCGCTGCTCAACCTCGACGCGACGGTCGCCGTCGGGCACAGCCTCGGCGAGATCGCCGCCCTGCACTGGGCCGGCGTGCTCGACGAGGAGGCCCTGCTCCGGGTCGCCGGCGTGCGCGGCCGGACGATGGGGGAGCACAGCGCCTCCGGCACGATGGCCAACATCGGCGCCCCGCCCGAGCGGGTGGCCGGGCTGATCGCCGGCCTGTCCGTGGTGATCGCCGCGTACAACGGGCCGGAGCAGACCGTGATCGCCGGCTCGGAGGCCGCGGTGGAGGACGCCTGCGAGCGGGCCCGCTCCGCCGGCCTGCGGACCATGCGGCTGTCCGTGTCGCACGCGTTCCACTCCCCGCTGGTCGAGCCGGCCGCGGACGCCTTCCTCGACGCGCTGGCGGGGGAGCGGTTCGGATCCGTCACCCGGCGGATCGTCTCCACCGTCACCGGCGAACCGCTCGCCCACGACACTGACGTCTCCGCCCTCCTGCACCGCCAGATCACCGACCCGGTGCTGTTCAGCCAGGCCGTGGCCCTCGCCGCCAAGGAGGTCGACCTCTTCGTCGAGGTGGGCCCGGGGCAGGTGCTCTCCGGCCTCGCGGCGGCCAGCACCGACCTGCCGGCGGTGGCGCTCAACACCGACGACGAGTCGCTGGCGGGCCTGCTGCGGGTCGCGGCGGCCGCGTACGTCGTCGGCGCCGGCGGCGTGGAGGGCACCCTCTTCCACGACCGGCTGGTCCGGCCGCTCGAGGTGGGCCAGAACTTCCGCTTCTTCGCCAGCCCCTGCGAGTCCGCCCCGGTGGTGAGCCTGCCGCCTGGCACCGGCGTCCGGACGGCCGGTCCGTCCCGGGTGGACGAGGCCTCGCCGGCACCGGAGCAGCCGGCCGGCGAGTCGAGCCTGCAACTGCTGCGCCGGCTGGCCGCCGAGCGGGCCGAGCTGCCGCTGGAGATGGTGCACGACGGCAGCCAGCTCCTCGACGACCTCCACCTCAGCTCGATCACCGTCGGCCAGCTGGTCAACCAGGCCGCCCAGCAGCTCGGCGTGCCGGCCGCGCAGACCCCCACCAACTTCGCGACGGCCACCGTCGGGCAGCTCGCCGAGGCCCTGGAGCAGCTCGCCCGGACCGGTCGGGACACCGACGCAGCCGGCCCGAGCATCGTGCACGGCGTCGCCGACTGGTGCCGGGCCTGGTCGGTGGACCTCGACGAGGCGCCGGCCCCGGTCGCCGCCCGGGCCGAGGCCGACGGAGCCTGGCAGCTGTTCGCCCCCGCCGGCCACCCGCTCGCCGAGCCGCTGCGCGCGGCCCTGCAGACCGCCGGCCTCGGCGCGGGCGTGCTGGTGTGCCTACCGGAACCGTGTGCGGAGGCCGATCTCGAACTGGCCCTGCGCGGCGCGCAGGCGGCGACCGCCGCCCCCGGCACCCGCTTCGTCCTCGTCCAGCAGGGACCGGGCGCGGCCGGGCTGGCCAAGACGCTACGGCTGGAGGCGCCGCAGCTGCGCACCACCATCGTGCACACCCCGCCGGTGCCGGAGGCCGTGGCCCGGGTGACGGCGGAGGTCGCCGCCACCGACGGGTTCGCCGAGGTCCGCTACGACGCCGCCGGGCGGCGCCGGGTGCCGACCCTGCGCGGGCTGCCGGTGCGGCCCGCCGAGACGCGGCAGCCGCTGGGCGCCGAGGACCTGCTGCTGGTCACCGGCGGCGGCAAGGGCATCACCGCGGAGTGCGCCCTGGCGATGGCCGTCGACAGCGGCGCCGGCCTCGCCGTGCTGGGCCGCTCCGATCCCGCCCAGGACGACGAGCTGGCCGCGAACCTCAAGCGGATGGCGGACGCCGGCGTACGGGTGCGCTACGCCCGGGCCGACGTCTCCGACCCGGAGCAGGTGCGCCAGGCCGTCGACGGGCTCGTCGCCGAGCTGGGACCGGTCACGGCGGTGCTGCACGGCGCGGGCCGCAACGAGCCGGCGGCGTTGACCGGACTCACCATGGACGCGTTCCGCCGCACGTTCGCGCCGAAGGTCGACGGCCTGCGCGCCGTGCTCGACGCGGTCGACGCCGACCGGCTGCGCCTGCTGGTGACGTTCGGCAGCATCATCGGCCGGGCGGGCCTGCGCGGCGAGGCGCACTACGCCACGGCCAACGACTGGCTGGCCGAGCTGACCGTCGACTTCGGCCGGCGCCACCCGAACTGCCGCAGCCTCTGCCTGGAGTGGTCGGTCTGGTCCGGCGTCGGCATGGGTGAGCGGCTGTCCGTGGTCGAGGCGCTGACCCGCGACGGCATCACCCCGGTCACCCCCGACCAGGGCGTGCAGATGCTCCGGCGCCTGCTCGCCGACCCGCACGCACCGTCGGTGGTGGTGGTCAGCGGGCGTACGGAGGGCATCGACACGGTCCGGATGGACAGTCCGGAGCTGCCGCTGCTGCGGTTCGTGGACCGCCCGCTCGTGCGCTACCACGGCGTCGAGCTGGTCGCCGAGGCCGAGCTCAAGCCGGTCACCGACCTCTACCTGGACCACCACCGGCTGGACGGCAACCTGCTGTTCCCGGCGGTGTTCGGCATGGAGGCGATGGCCCAGGTCGCCGCCGCGGTGACCGGACGGACCGACACACCGGTGGTCGAGCGGGCCGAGTTCCTGCGGCCCATCGTGGTGCCGCCGGAGGGCAGCACCACCATCCGGATCGCCACCCTCGTGGTCGACGACGACGTCGTGGACGCGGTCATCTACAGCGCGGAGACGGAGTTCAGCGCGGCGCACTTCCGGGCGCGGCTGCACTTCACCGGCACGCGACCGCCGGCGGGCCCGCCCGAGCAGGTGCCCGCCGGGCTGCCGACGGTGCCGCTGGAGCCCGCCACCGACCTGTACGGCGACATCCTGTTCCAGGGTGGACGGTTCCAGCGGCTGCGCCGCTACCACCGGTCGGCCGCCCGGCACGTCGACGCCGACGTCGTCACGGCTCCGCAGACACGCTGGTTCGCCGACTACCTGCCGGACGCCCTGCTCCTCGGCGACCCCGGCGTGCGGGACGCCCTCATGCACGGCAACCAGGTCTGCGTTCCCGACGCGACGCTGCTGCCGGCCGGGATCGAGCGGCTGCACCCGGCGGGGACCCGCCTGACCGGGGCGGAGGAGCTCCGCTACTGCGCCGAGGAGCGCAGCCGCGACGGTGACACCTACGTCTACGACATCGCGCTGCGCTCCGCCGACGGTGCGGTCGTGGAGCGGTGGGAGGGCCTGCGGCTGCGGGCGGTACGCAAGAAGGACGGCCGTGGCCCGTGGGTGGCGCCGTTGCTCGGCTCGTACCTGGAGCGGGCGGTCGGCGACCTGGTCGGCGGCGACGTCGCCGTCGCGGTGGAGCCGACCTCGACGGAGCAGGGCGGGCGCGGCGAGCCGTCCGGGCAGGGCACGCCGGACGAGACCCGTCGGCGGCGGGCCCGGACCGCGGTGGCCGCCGGCCGGGCCACGGGCGGGCCGGTCGAGGTCGCGTACCGGCCGGACGGCCGCCCCGAGCTGGCCGACGGGCGGTCCCTCTCCGCCGCGCACGCCGAGGACCTGACGCTGTGCGTGGTCGGGACCGGGCCGCTGGCCTGCGACGTCGAGGCGGTACGCGCCCGGGAGGAGTCGGTCTGGCAGGGCCTGCTCGGCGCGCACGTCGACCTCGCCCGGCTCTGCGCCACCGACGGCGGGGAGTCCCTGGACGCGGCGGCCACGCGGGTGTGGGCGGCGATCGAGTGCCTGCGCAAGGCGGGGCTCTCGCACCGGGCGCCGCTGGCCGCGGTGCCCTCGGAGCGGGCCGGCTGGCTGGTCTTCGCCTCCGGCGACCTGCGGATCGCCACGCTCGTCACGACCGTGCGGGACCTGCCCCAGCCGATGGCGTTCGCGATCCTCACGGAAGGACGGCCCTAGGCGATGGACAAGTACTTCGAGTACCTGCACACGGTGGGCTTCGAGGAGACCAACCTCGTCGGCAACGTGTACTACGTCAACTATCTGCGCTGGCAGGGGCGCTGCCGGGAGATGTTCCTGAAGGAACGGGCACCGGACGTGCTGGCGGACGTACGCGACGACCTGAAGCTGTTCACCCTCCGGGTCGACTGCGAGTTCTTCGCCGAGATCACCGCGTTCGACGAGCTGTCCATCCGGATGCGCCTGGTGGAGCTGGCGCAGACCCAGCTGGAGTTCAGCTTCGACTACGTCAAGCTCGACCGGGACGGCGGCGAGACGCTGGTGGCCCGGGGCCGGCAGCGCATCGCCTGCATGCGCGGCCCGAACACCCGCACCGCGCCGGCGAGGGTGCCGGAGGCACTGGTGACGGCGCTCGCGCCGTACACCTCGGCGCGGCGCACCTGACGGCGCGAGGAGGAGACGTCGTGGACGTACAGCGAACACTCACCGTCGGGACGCCCGACGTGACGGCACTGCGGCGGGCGTACGGCGCGTTCGCGACCGGCGTCACGGTGGTGACCGTCGGCGGTGCCACCCCGCACGGGATGACCGCCAACTCGTTCACCTCGGTGTCGCTCGACCCGCCGTTGGTGCTGGTGTGCGTCGACCGGAACGCGGTGATGCACGCCTGTCTCTCCGAGACCCGGGAGTTCGGGGTCTCGGTGCTGACCGACGATCAGGAGAAGGTGGCCCGGTACTTCGCCGACGGGCGGCGACCGCTCGGCGGCGAGCAGTTCGACCAGGTGGACTGGCGGCCCGGCGCGACGACGGGAGCGCCGCTGATCAGCGGCGCCCTCGCCCACTTCGAGTGCGAGGTGTGGCGTTCCTACGACGGCGGTGACCACACCATCTTCCTCGGCCGGCTGCTCTCCCTGGAGCGCCGGTCGGACGGGGAGGCCCTGCTCTTCCTCTCCGGACGGTTCCGTCAGGTCGAGCGCGAGCGGAGTGAGGCGGCATGACGACGATCGAGGGAGCGGCCCGGCGCACGCCGCCGGGCCCGCCCCGCTCCGCCGGCCTGCAGATGCTGGTCCTGATGGGCCGGGACCGGCTGCGCATGATGACCCTGGCCGCGGAGCGGTACGGCGACGCCGCCCGGCTTCCGGTCGGCCCCAAGCAGCTCTACTTCTTCAACCACCCCGACCACGCCAAGCACGTGCTGTCCGACAACAGCGCCAACTACCAGAAGGGCATCGGCCTGGTGCACGCCCGCCGGGCGCTCGGTGACGGCCTGCTCACCAGCGAGGGTGAGCTGTGGCGCAAGCAGCGCAAGGTGATCCAGCCGGCGTTCCAGAAGGGACGGCTCGCCCAGTACGCGGGGGTGATCGGCGAGGAGGCCGCGCTGCTGGTCGAGCGGCTGGCGGCGCGGGCCGGCGGCCCTCCGGTGGACGTGCTGGAGGAGATGACCACGCTCACCCTCGGGGTGCTCGGGCGGACCCTGCTCGACGCCGAGCTGAGCGGCTTCCACGGCGTCGGCGGGTCGTTCGCCGCCGTGCAGGACCAGGCGATGTTCGAGCTGGAGACGCTCAGCGCGGTGCCGCCGTGGATCCCGCTGCCCCGGCAGTTGCGCTTCCGGCGCGCCCGCCGCCACCTCCAGCAGGTCGTCGACGAACTCGTCGCCGGCCGGGGCCGGGACGTGGACGGTCGCGACGACGTGCTCTCCCGCCTGATCATCTCGACCCGGCTGGAGAAGGACCCGCGGGTGGCCCGGCAGCGGCTGCGCGACGAGCTGGTCACGCTGCTGCTGGCCGGGCACGAGACGACCGCCAGCACGCTGGGCTGGAGCCTGCACCTGCTCGACCGGCATCCGGAGATCCGGCAGCGGGTCCGCGAGGAGGCCGTGACGGTGCTGGGCGACCGGCTGCCCGGGTACGAGGACCTGCACCGGCTGCGCTTCACGGCGATGGTGGTGGAGGAGGCCATCCGGCTCTATCCGCCGGTCTGGCTCCTGCCCCGCAAGGCCCAGCAGGCCGACGAGATCGGCGGGTACCACGTGCCGGCGGGGGCGGACATCCTCATCTCCCCGTACACCCTGCACCGGCATCCCCGGTTCTGGGACGAGCCGGACCGGTTCGACCCGGACCGCTTCGACCCGTCGCGCAGCACGGAGCGCCCCCGGTACGCGTACATCCCGTTCGGCGCCGGCCCACGGTTCTGCGTGGGCAACAACCTGGGCATGATGGAGGCCACCCTCGTCCTGGCCATGCTGCTGCGCGACGTGCGCCTGGCGGGGGTGCCGGGCCGTCCGGTGGTGCCCGAGCCGATGCTGTCGCTGCGGGTGCGCGGCGGGCTGCCGATGACGGTGCACAAGGTCGACTGATCCCCGCGCAGCGGTCCCGCGGGCGCCACGGCGTCCGCGGGACCGCTGCGTGTCCGCCCGGGCGTCCGCACCGCCCCGGGCGGGGGGCCGCGCCGCCCCCGGGTGTCGCGAGCGCCGGCCTGTCGCCGGGGGCGGCCGCCTCCGGGGGGGGTCCCGGACCGGGGCGTGGCAAGGGGGGGGGGCGGCTA